>NZ_JAVAYO010000006.1:0-449683 GCF_054863005.1 Bradyrhizobium sp. 25ACV | reverse complement strand
CACGGCATAAGCCGTCCAGCCACTGCGCAGGGAAGGCCGAGTGATCGGCACCACCTGTATGCTGCTGTGCGGTTCTTCCTGCGTGTGCTTTTCGCGCAGCGGACCGCGGGTGCGCGCCAGCACCCGGCCTTCCCTGCGCCCTCTTGGCTTTAGAGGGTCGCGAGACCAAGCAAAGCTCGGGTGGATCAAGCCGCGAGAGCGAGAAGGTATGCCCGCAACCACTAACGCGGTGTCATCGCCCGCCTTGTGCGCACTTGCGCACGGGGGCGGGCGATCCAGTATTCCAGAGACGGCAGTGATCGAACCGAGAAGTTGCGGCGTACTGGATTCCCCGCTTTCGCGGGGAATGATAGTGAGAGTTGGAGGACGAGTGCCCTGCCTCATACTCCCTCATTCCGGGACACGGGTGCCTCAATGACCGCGCTTCATCCTCTCCTCGCCATCACCCACCTCCGGCGCCATCGCCGCCCATGCGCTCGATGCGAATTGCCGCCGCCATGTCACGACCACCACGGCGGCCGTGGTCACGAACAGCAGCCAGGGGCTGACGAACCAGCCGAGATAGCCGAGCGCGAAGAAGAAGGCGCGCTGGCCGCGGTTGAAGTGGCGGCCGGCGGATTCGAACAGGCGCGTGGTGCGGATGACATGGGCTTCCGCCTCCGGCGTGTCGCGCCGCTCGGCCGGCGGCATGCCGCCGAACAGGATCGCGACATAGTTGAACAGGCGATAGGACCAGGCGAATTTGAAGAAGGCGTAGACGCAGATCAGCACGAGGCCGACGCATTTCAGCTCCCACATCGCCGGCGACGTGCTGAGGTCGATCGGCAGCTTGCTCAGAATGGTGATCGCATCGTTGGTGGCGTGCAGCAGCGCCAGCGCGCCGCCGAGCGCGATCAGGCTGGTCGAGGCGAAGAAAGCGGTTCCGTTCTGCAGCGAGGCCATGATCTGCATGTCCACCATGCGCGTCTCGCGGTCGAGCAGCCGGCGCACCCAGACCTCGCGATAGCGGTTCATGCGCGCCGACAGGCTGTCGCGGCCGTAGGCCGAATGCTCCAGCGTCAGGGCATAGACCAGCCATTCGATGATGAAGAAGCCGACCGCGGTGATGTCGACCCAGTGCCTGCTCATGTCTGTCTCTTGTCCGTCTCTTGTCGGTCTCTTGGCGAGGACCGCAACGATTGCCACGCATGACGGGGCGCAGCAACGATTGATTGGCGGCAGGAGATGGCGTTAAAAGCGGCTCGCTTCAAAGCGTCTCGGGAAGGACTGATGACATGGCTGCGCTGAAACTCGCGATCGGCAACAAGAACTACTCGTCATGGTCGATGCGGCCATGGCTCGCGCTTCGCGCCAACGACATCCCGTTCGTGGAGACGCTGATCCCGCTCTACACCGACAATCCCGCAGACAAGGAGCAGATCCTGTCCTTCAGCCGTGCCGGCAAGGTACCTGTGCTGGTCGACGGCGATGTCACGGTGTGGGATTCGCTGGCCATCATCGAATACATCGCCGAGCGCTATCCGGAAGTGAAGCTGTGGCCCGACGACGTCGCCGCGCGTGCGCATGCCCGATCGGTGTGCGCCGAGATGCATTCCGGCTTCGTGCCCCTGCGCAACGAATGCGGCATGAACCTGCACCGGCCGGTCCGGCCCTTGGTGCTGTCGGCCGACGCCAAGGCCAACGTCGCGCGCATCGAGGAGATCTGGCGCGAATGCCGCACGCGCTATGGTGCCAAGGGTCCGTTCCTGTTCGGCCGCTTCGGTGCGGCGGACGCGATGTACGCGCCGGTGGTGCATCGCCTGCGCACCTACGCGATCGACGTCGCCCCGGACACCAAGGCCTACATGGAGACGATGATGGCGCTGCCGGCGTTCCAGGAATGGACCCGCGACGGGCTGGCCGAAACCCTGGTCATCGAGAAGTTCGAGGACGCCTGACCGGTCGGTCCGAACGAAGCCGCTGGCTGTGTGCCGGCCGGCGGCGCTCACGTTCCGGACATTGACCGGGGCATATGCCAATCGGGCTGCGACCGGCCCTGCGACATGCCCGCCTGAACATGCGGCCCCGGCGGTATCATCGGCTCGCCGGTTCCATCCCTATCATTCTGAAAAGACTGTAAGATTTACCCATCTGCCATGCTGGCATGGCGCTGGCCAAAACGGCTGGCCGCGTGCTATACAGCGCTGGGTTTCTGGCCGGCCGTCGCAGTGGGACCATGGGCGAGGCAGGCGTTGTTTGAGTGATGGAGAGGGTGTTGAAGCACAAATTCCCGATTGGAACGCGCGTATTGTTCACGGCCAGCAACGTCGCGCGCCCTGCTGCCAGCGGCTCGTACGAGGTCATCCGCCTGCTGCCGACCGACGGCGACGACTGCCAGTACCGGATCAAAAGCTCGACCGAAGCCTTCGAACGCGTCGCCAAGGAAAGCCAGCTCGCGCTCTCCTGAAGATCGACGCTCCCCGCGCATTGGCGCCTCTGCGGAATTGTGTCCTGTCGCCGTCAAAAGGCCCGCTTCACCTTCCCAAGGTGGGCCTGGGGGCAGTTGCCGACTCGCGGTGCTCGCTTGACCATTCGCTCTCTGCTCGCGTGAGGGGACGTCGCGCATGAACTGGGCATGGGCCACTTCGCTCGACCAAATCTGGCGCTCGCCGGCCTTTCCGATGTGGATGACGCTGGCGGCTGCCGGATTCTTCGGATTGATCCTGCTGATCACACTGCTGCGCGCCGACAGGTCGGTCGCCAACGGCGCGCTGACCGTGATCACGCTGCTGTCCATCGCGATCGCTGGAGCTGCCACCGTGCGCGTCTATGGACCGGCGGGGCAGGACGCTCCGACCGAAGCGCGCGCGCAAGGGGCCGTCATCGCAAGCCTGCCGGCGCTGTCCTGTCTCGATGATCTCGCCGGCGATGCGGTCGCCGTCGGCTGCGAGAAGGCGCTGTTCGGCTCGCCGGATGCCGCGGCTGCCGCCGTCTCCTACACCGCGGCCCGAATCGACCGGCTGACCGCGCTCGGTGATGCCGCGATCGCCGAGAAGAGCCTGACGACCGACATGAAGGTGCTGCGCAAGGCGTTGGAGCACGATCGCTACGGCCTCGTGGCGCAGGTGCTGGTCGTGCGCGACGGCTGCACGCAGTTCGACTGCGCCGCATTCCGCTCGCTGACCGACCAGCAGCGGGTTGCCGCCAACATGGACGCCCATCTCTACGACATGCTGGTCGCGCGCTATGCCCCAACCTGGAACGCGCCTGCAACGGCGCAGGGGATGCCGGCCACGGCCGCGCTTGCCGGGCTGCCGCCCGCAATGCCGACGGGCAAGCCGACCAGCGCTGAGTTCCCGAGCGCCTCGTCGACGCCGCCGGTGAGCATCATGAATCCGGAGCCCACGGCGACGACGCGTCAGGCGGCGCCCGCGGCCGCGAACGCAGCGCCGGCACCGCGCGCGCCCGCCGCGACGTCGGCACAGGCCGCCGCACCACCGGCCGCGAAGAAGCCGCCGGCCCCGAAGGCTGCGCGTGCTCCCGCGCCAGCACCGGTTCCGCTCGCTCCGCCGCCAGCCTCGACGGCCGCGCCCGCGGCTGCGGATAACGAGTAGATCGGCATTCCAAATGCGGTGCTGCCCGGCTAATGCTTGGGCATGCCGCTACATCTGATCAAGCTCGCCGTCGGTTGCGACTCCGTCAAGGAATTGAAGGAGTGGATCGCCGAACGGATGCAGACCGCCAAGAAGAAGGGTCTGCCGCAACATCACATCCACATCACCCGCATGGTCCCCAAGCGCGACGCCGAGATCCTCTCGGGCGGGTCGCTC
Organism: Bradyrhizobium sp. 25ACV; assembly: GCF_054863005.1. Lineage (NCBI taxonomy): Bacteria > Pseudomonadati > Pseudomonadota > Alphaproteobacteria > Hyphomicrobiales > Nitrobacteraceae > Bradyrhizobium > Bradyrhizobium sp. 25ACV. Next base: position 445,874 of record NZ_JAVAYO010000006.1, on the reverse strand, counting down.
TATTGGGTGATCAAGGGCGAGATCGCCGCGCGGGAAAAGATCATCGGCATCGAGCCGTTCCGCGACAAGGACGGTATCGGACGCTGCCGGATCGTGATGCAGCCGAAAGTGGTCTCGGTGTCGCCGCGGCCGATGCGCCCGTTCCAGGGCTGGCGCTATCTCACTGATGATTCCGTGCCGGCCGATCTCGGCAAGTCCGCCGCCGGCTCGATCGCGGCGATGCCGGAGCCGATGCGACGCGAATTGCGTGATCTCGGGCTGCTCTAAACCGCGATATTGTCGATCAGCCGGGTGTTGCCGAGCTTGGCCGCGACCAGGATCCGCAACGGGCCGTCCTTGCGCGAGGTGAGGGGCGCCAGCGTCTCGGCATGGCGCGCCTCGTAATAGTCGAGCGCAAAGCCGGCCGCCTCGATCGTCGCGGCGCCACGCTTCATGGCCGACGCAACGGCTTCGCCGGCACGGATGCGGCCGGCGCTGTCCTTCATGGCACGGTAGAGGATGGGGGCGGTCTGCCGCTCCTCGGGCGACAGATAGACGTTGCGCGAGGACATCGCGAGCCCGTCGCGCTCGCGCACGGTGCGGGACCCCACGACCTTCACGCCGAGGTCGAGGTCGCGCGCCATCTGCGACACCACCCGCAACTGCTGAAAATCCTTTTCGCCGAAGATCGCGAAGTCCGGCCGGCACTGCGTGAACAGCTTGCCGACGACGGTGGCGACGCCGCCGAAGAAATGCGGGCGGAAGCGGTCCTCGAGGCCGGCGAGCGCCGGTCCCTCCGGCACGATGCGGGTGGCAAAGCCGTCCGGATACATGGCCTCGACGCCGGGATGCCAGACGATATCGACATCCTCGGCCGCGAGCTTGGCGATGTCGGCCTTCCAGGTGCGCGGATAGGCGCCGAAATCCTCGGTCGGGGCAAACTGGGTCGGGTTGACGAAGATCGAGACCATGACGCGGCTGGCGCGCCGCTTGGCGAGGCGGACGAGAGACACATGCCCGTCATGGAGGGCCCCCATGGTCGGGACCAGCGCGATCGTGGCCTTTCGCTTGCGGAGATTGTCGACGGCGCGGCGCAAGGTTGGGACCGTGCGGGCGATCAAGGGGCTTGCTGACATCAGGACTCGACGGGTTTGGGAATCGGCGCGGCATGACCTGGCGCCAGGGGCGACTAACCTTAACAAGCGGCGATCGTGGACGCCATGCATCCGGATGCGGCACAGCATCCCGCGCAAGGTCGCGCAAGATGTCGCGACATTGCGGGCTGGATCACAGACGAAAGACGGCGCCGCGATTCACGATGAAGCAGGGCGCGCTGCGATTTGCATTACCTGTCACGCATTTCACTTGACCGCAGACGCGGTCAACTCGAAGATATTCATCAGGGGTGTTGAGGATCGCCATGCTTGTGCAGGCTAGCCAAGGCCAATCCGGCTCGGCGCATGTAGTCGTGCTCGGCAACGAGAAGGGCGGTTCCGGCAAGTCGACCACCGCCTTGCACATCGCGGTTGCGCTCCTGAAGGCCGGCCAGCGCGTCGCCACCATCGACCTCGACTGTCGTCAGCAGAGCTTCACCCGCTACATCGGCAACCGCGCTGCCTGGGCACGCCGCACCAAGCTCGACCTCGAACTGCCGGTGCATCGCTGCATCAAGCTCGGCGAAACCATGCAGATCGCCGAGAACGAGAATTCCGAGTTCCAGCAGTTCATGGAGGCGGTCTCGGCGGTCGAGAGCAGCTTCGACTTCATCGTCATCGATACGCCGGGCACCGACAGCTATCTGATGCGGCTGGCGCACTCGATGGCCGACACGCTCGTCACGCCGATCAACGACAGCTTCCTCGATTTCGACGTGCTCGGCACCGTCGATCCTGCCAACTACGCGGTGACGGGCGAGAGCCACTACGCCGAGATGGTGCGCGACGTCAGGCGCAAGCGCCGGCAGCTCGACGGCTCCACCACCGACTGGATCGTCGTGCGCAACCGCCTGTCGATGCTCGGCTCGCGCAACAAGCAGCTCGTCGCCGAGGGGTTGAAGGATCTGTCGCTGCGGCTCGGCTTCCGCTACGTCGACGGCTTCGCCGAACGCGTCGTCTATCGCGAATTTTTCCCGCGCGGCCTGACGGCCCTCGACGAGATCGACGAGGCCACGCTCGGCATGCGGCCCAATCTCGGCCATCTGACCGCACGGGAGGAGGTGACGAGCCTGCTCCGCCAGCTCAAGCTGCCGCTGGACGAGCGCGGCCGCCGCCGCGCCGCCAACCGTGCCGAATGGTTCAACCAGGTCGACAAGCCGCTCGAGGTCCACGACATCCTCGGCGTCTGAGCGGCGGTATATCGCTACTTCCGATCGATCTGAGGGTCCGGTTTCCGCGGGAACTGTGGCCGCGTTTCGCCGTTTTCACCTTACGTTGACTGTGAGATTGAACCCAATTGAGACCGGTTGCGTCGGATGGTGAAGTGCACCCTGACGTAGCTTGGCGAGGACGGGATGCCCATAAAACGTGTGCGGCGCACAATGAAAGGGCTGCCGGCTCACAATATTTGGCCTTCCTGTCACGCGCCTGTGACATATATTAGCGAATAGGCGACAAGGGGCCGAAGAGCCCCGGAAGAACACGATTTTCAACAGGGATTCAGGCCGCAAGAGCCTGAGGCTGAGGACGAAAATGAAGCGTGGAATTGCCGTTCTGGTTTCGGTCAGTGCTCTCTGCGGCATCGCCTATTTCACGGCGAGCAAGTGGGCGATCAAGCACGAGACCATTACCTTCTACGATGCCTCGCGCGACAATCGCCCGGTGCCCGTCGACATCGCGGTGCGTCGCGACAAGGAAATGCAGGCCAATGCCGGCATGATCACGCTGCCGGTCGCAGTGATCAATCACGGCAATACCGTCAAGAACACCGAGTACGGCTTCCTCGCCAACATCTTCGCTGCGCGCGGCTACATGGTCCTGAGCCCGCAGCACGATCTGCCGACCGATCCTCCGATGGTGACCAAGCCCGGCGAGCTCTATGTCGGCCGGCTGCCGCAGATCCTGCGCGGTGTGGCCAACATCCATCTCGCCGTGCAGGAAATGAGGAAGGTTCAGCCCAACGCCGACTACGACAAGGTGACCATGGTCGGCCATTCCATGGGCGGCGACATCACGATGTATTTCGCCAAACAGTATCCGGATGAGGTCAAAAAGGTCGTCACGCTCGACAATTTGCGCGTGCCCTTCGTCACCGCCGGCAAGTTCAAGATCCTGTCGTTCCGCTCCACCGATCCGCAGTTCAAGGCCGATGCGGGCGTGATCCCGACGGACGAGGAATGCGAGAAGGCGGGTATCCAGGTCGTGAAGACCGAATTCCAGCACAACGACATGCGCGACACCGGTCCGGATGTCGCCAAGAACTCGATCCAGGGCATGCTCGACAAATTCCTGAGCGCGACCGACAGCGAGATAGCGCCGGTCGACACGCAATCCTCGCCGCCCAATATCCTCGAGCCCGGTCCGGTCGCCTTGATGGGGCCTGCCAAGAGCTGACGTCTTCGCCCTGACGGCGCCCACATCGTCAGTCACGATCTCAAAGCCCCCGCCAGCCTCTGCCGGCGGGGGCTTTGCACATTGACCGGGCTGCTTGCGCTAACCACATTAGCCGCCCACGCAGGGTCAAGGCATGTCGGGCGAACCCATCAAACCGCGCAGCGGCGATGCCGTCTCGGCGCAAGCAGGCCGCGGGGTGCCGCAGGCCGGAACGTCGACTGCGGAAGACATCGCCGCCTTCGTCGCCAAGGCGCAGGCGATGTCACCGCATGCGCCGGGCGCGAGGGGGCGGCTGATCTTCGCGCTGGATGCGACGATGAGCCGGCAGCCGACCTGGGACATGGCTTGCGCGCTGCAGGCCGACATGTTCCGCGAGACCGCCGCGCTCGGCAGTCTCGACATCCGGCTGGTCTATTATCGCGGCTTCAACGAGTGCCGCGCCACGGGGTGGATCTCCGACAGCACCAGGCTTGCGGCGTTGATGAGCAAGATCGATTGCCGCGGCGGCGACACCCAAATCGGCAAGGTGCTGACCGAGGCGCGGCGCGAAGCGGTCGCATCGGGCGTGCGTGCCGTCGTCTTCGTCGGCGATGCCATGGAGGAGAAGGTCGACGAGCTCTGCGCCAAGGCGGGCGAGCTCGGCATGCTCAAAGTGCCCGTGTTCGTGTTTCAGGAAGGTCATGACGCCGTCGCCGAGCAGGCCTTTCGCGAGATCGCGCGCCTGACGGGTGGCGCCTGGTGCCGGTTCGATCCGGGCGCGGCGGCGCAGTTGCGCGAGCTGCTGCGGGCCGCTGCGGCCTATGCCGCCGGCGGTCGCGAGGCGCTATTGAAACTGGCGAAGACCGCGAGCGGCGCGGCGAGGCTGATCGGCCAAATGAAGTAGCGCCCAGGCGTCGCGGCGAGGCGTATGCCATGCATTTTGCCGCGAGGGCGACTATATTCCGCTCATGACCCTGATCGCCGGCGCTGTCGCTGTTATCACGCTTTATCTGCTGCTCCAGATGTTCCGTGCCGCCAACCCCGCGGTGCTGGCGAGGGCCATCAGGTTCGGTGGCGGCGTGGTGGCGCTGGCGGTCGCAGCCTTCACGGGCTTGCGGGGCGAGCTGGTGGTGGCGATCCCGCTCGGAATTTTCGGCGCCGGGCTGCTGGGCTGGACACCGCTGGCAAATGCCGGCTTCGGCAATGTCGGAGGGCTGTTCGGCGGCGGTGGTGCTGCGCCCGCGTCAGGGCAGTCCTCACGCGTGCGCTCGCAATTCCTGGACATGCGGCTCGACCACGGCTCTGGCCAGCTCGGCGGGCAGATCGTCGCCGGGCCTCACGCCGGGCGCGATCTCGGCGAGTTCGATCTCGCTAGCCTGCTGGCCATGGTCCCGACATTCGACGCCGAGAGCGTGGCCTTACTTGAAAGCTATCTGGACCGCCGGTTTCCCGCCTGGCGTCAGAACGCGCAGGGCGATGCGGCAGGGTGGCAGCGCCGCACGGCGGCGAGCGGCAAAATGACGGCGGAGGAGGCCTATCAGATCCTTGGCTTGCAGCCGGGGGCGGGGCGTGACGACATCAGCCGGGCCCACAAGACCCTGATGAAGAAACTCCATCCCGACCAAGGGGGGTCGAACTATCTCGCTGCCCGTGTAAACGAGGCCAAGGATACTCTGCTTCGTACGCATAACGGCTAACTCCGGCACCACGCTACAAACGCCCGTACCGCGTGAGCTCCGCTTGCTCTGTCTGCCGTCGCCCTGACACCCGCCATTGTCGGCGTGGTTGATCTCTTGAGTAAAGTTTTAACCGTAAATCCTTGACGAGAAGTTGTCGCGGAACTGGCATCGGGACCCGCCAAAAACAAAAATGCCCGCGCAAGGCGCGGGCATTTTTTGATCGGAAGGTCGCGAAAGATCAGTTGCGGACGGTGATGCAGGAGATGTCGGCGCGCTTCAGGGTACGGCAGACGGCTTCGGCCTGGTCGCGCTCGAGCCCGGCGAAGCGGGCGCGATAGAGCTTGCGATTGTCCTTGGCGACGACCTCGGTGAACGGATCGGCCTTGCTGAGCAGGCCGCGGGCGGAGCTGCGCGCGGCGTCGATGCGCTGCTGAGCCTCGTTCTCGCTCTCGAGCGCGCCGACCTGGACGATCCAGCCGCTGTGGGTGACCGCCGGCTTGGTGGTGGCGCTCATCTGGATCGGCATCGGGTCGGCGGAGGCGAGCTTCGGAGCGGCCGGGGCAGGCGCGGCAGTCGTTGCGGCCGGCAGCACCCCGAGGATGCCGTTGCCGGTGCCGAAGCCCGCCGGCTGCCGCGGCAGCTCTGTGCGGGCGATCTCGGCCTTCGGCGCTTCCGGCTGGCTGACGACTTCGGGCTTGTTGATGAGATCGGCCCGGGCGACGATGGCGGTGGAGGTTTCCGCGACGTCGGAACGGGACGAAATGGCGTTGGTGACCGGCGGAGCAACCTGGGCGGGGGCGGCGGAGGCGACCTTCACGGCGCCGGCCTTGACCTGAACCGTCTTGACCCGGACCGGCTTCATCGGCTCGGACGAGCCGGGGATGATGGAGAGCGGCTGGCTCGAGATCACGCCATTGGTGAGCGGCGCCGGCTCGATCTTGGATTCCGTCGGCCGAACTTCAGGCTTGATCGGGGCCGGCGGCACCGCGGCCGTCGCAGCCGCGAGCGTCGACAGGCGTGCGGCGAGACGCGACGGAGCGGCTTCGGGAGCAGGGGCAGAAGCGGCCTGAACCTGCGGAACGGCGCGGGCCGGGGTAGGCGAGGCGTCGGCGACCTCGGTGCTGGCGTCAGCGCCGTTGCGCTCCGTGACCGCGGCGACGGTGTGGGTGGTCGCACCCTTGTCGAGATTCTCCGCGAGCAGGTTGCGCATGATGGCATCGCGCGAGCCGCCGCTGCGGCCGCCGAGCACGACACCGATCAGATGACGGTTGCCGCGGCGCATCGAGGTCACGAGATTGAAGCCGGAGGCGCGGGTGTAGCCGGTCTTGATGCCGTCAACGCCCTCGACATTGCCGAGCAGGTGATTGTGGTTGCGGATCGACTGTCCGCGCCAGTTGAAGGTCGCGGTCGCGAAATAGCGATAGTAACGCGGGAAGCGCTCCTGGATGGCGCGGCCGAGCGTGGCCTGGTCGCGCGCGGTCGTGACCTGCTCGTCGTTGGGAAGGCCGTTGGCGTTGCGGTACACCGTCTTGGACATGCCGAGCGAGCGCGCCTTGCGCGTCATCATCTGGGCGAAGTCGTCCTCGTCGCCGGCGATCGCTTCGGCGATCACCACGGCTGCGTCGTTGGCGGAGCGGGTGACGAGACCCTTGATCGCGTCCTCGACGCGAATGGTCTGGCCGGCGCGCAAATTCAGCTTGGTCGGATCCTGATCGGCGGCGTGCTGGGACACCGGCATCTCGGTGTCGAGCTTCATCTTGCCGGACTCGAGACGCTCGAACAGCAGATAGAGCGTCATGATCTTGGTGAGCGAGGCGGGGTGGCGGATGCCGTCCGGGGCGTTCGACTGAAGCACCGCGCCGGAATTGCCGTCGACGATGATTGACGCGAATTTCGGGCTCGAGCTCTCGGACACGTCGCGCTGCACCCGGTGGTGCGCGTAATGGCGGCGATGACGCCGCGCCTCGGCGGCATCGGTGGTGAAGATGACCGCGGTGGTGACCGTAAGAAGCCCGAAAACGCCAACCCGCGCCAAGCGCGAGGAAGACAAGTTTTTACGAAGCATGGAACCCCGTCCCCGTTTCTCAACTGATCACCGGCTCGTGAGGCGAAATTGTGCCCAATGGACCCGGGATCATTACCTGCTCAGGCTGTCCCTCCGCTGGTGTTCGCCGCGGGGGACGTTGGGCCTGAACCGCTATTCTGGCTAAGGTGATGGTCTCAAACGGCTTTTGACCGTCTGCGGAAGCTGAACACGTCCAGGGAATCAGGGTAGGGGCCCGCGGTTTCCAAATGCTTAAAGAACCCTTGCGGGAAACCCCGGGAATCTCTGCGAATTGCGTCCAATTTTGTGCGTCGCACAAGATTCTTGACTTTTTTGTGCGTTGCACTAATTGTGGGCAGAGTCAGGGAGCCGGGGCTTCCCGACGAGAGCCAGGGAAAAGGATTCCGAAATGTTCAAGGTTGAAGACTTTCAGAACTACGGGAAAGAGCACTTCGAGCAGTACGTCGCCTCCGCGACCTCGGTGCAGCACGGCCTCCAGGCGATCGCCAGCGCCTATGGCGACTATACGAAGAAGTCGTTCGAAGACACCAAGTCCTTCGTCGAGAAGCTTTCCGGCGTGAAGTCGCTGGACAAGGCCATGGAAGCGCAGACCGACTTCGCCCGTTCCGCCTACGAGACCTTCGTTGCGGAATCGCAGAAGATCGCCGGCCTCTACAGCGACCTCGCCAAGCAGACCTTCAAGCCGGTCGAGACCATCGTGTCGAAGTTCACCCCGGCTGCTCAGTAAATTTTTCAGGACGTCCTGGAATCGAAAAGCCCGGCTGAACCAGCCGGGCTTTTTGTTTGCACGCGGTCGATCCGTCAGCGCGCCACGCGCAGCTTCGACAGCGAGGTGCCGATGTCCTTGAACACCGAAACGGTCTGGCTGGCCGACGTGACGAGATAGAACTTGTCGGAGCTGCTGGCGCAATACTGCAGCACGCTCGAGGTCGGATCGCTGCCGGTGTTCACCTGCACGGTGTAGATCGTGATGTTGTTGGGCTGGGCCTTGGCATTGTCGCACAGCTTCTTCTCCCGCGCGTCGATCTGCGAGGAGTCGCTGTACCAGCGGTTCTGCGTGTTCATGCCGTCGGAGAGCAGGACGATTGCGTCCTTGTAGGTGTAGTTGGTGTCCTTCGCCGGCGCGTCCATGGGATCGCCGGTCGAGAGCGTCATCCAGCCCCAGGCGAGGCCGATGCCCTGGTTGGTGTTGCCGGTCGGGACTAGATTGCCGATCAGCGTCTTGAGCGCGGACCAGTCATAGCTCAGCGGCATGATCGGTTGGATGTAGGCCGAATTGCTGGAATTGCAGTACGAATACTGCTCCGCCGGGAACAGCGTCGACGGGTTGCTGCTCACCGGAGTCGTATTCTTGGTGTCGTAGTCCTGATCGCGGTCGGTGACGCATCCCGTCCATTTGTTCTGGTTCTTCGGCGTCCACGTCTTGCCCGCGCTGACGCAGCTTGACTGTTGCTTGTACCAATTGTCGCTGCAGCTGCCGTTCACCGCTTCCCAGTCGCTCCAGTCGATCCAGGACTTGTCATAGTTGGTGCTGCCGACGTTGACGTCCTTGGAAAACGGAACGACCGAGATGTAGACGTCGCCGTTGGTCTTGGCGAGCGTGCTGAGCTGGTCGACCAGGTTCGTCGCGGCCGTCTGCATGGCCGGCATCTTACCGTCGTCGGCCATCGATCCCGTGACGTCGAGCACCAGGGCCACGCGCATGCGCGTCAAGCCCCAGGCGCTGGTGGAGGTGGTGTCGATGCCGAGTGTCGGGAAGCCGGCGATCTTCATGAAGCTGGTCGTGTAGGTGCCGGTTCCGGTGAGCTGGATTGTCGAGCCAAGGCTGGTGCTCGCGTTATAGGTGGCCCCAACGGTGACCGATGGCAGGGTCGTGGTCTCGGTGAACAGGGCATTGAAATAGGTTTGGGCCTTGCTGCTGATCTGCGACGTCGTGATCGTGCCGGATGACAGGTCCCTGGAGAGCATCAGCGCGGTGGAGTCGAGAGCCGACTGCATGGAGGCGCGGGCCTGGGCGGCGCGGCTATAATCGATCGCGGCACCGACGAAGCTCAGCACCGGGACCAGCGCGATGGCGAAGATCACGGCGATATTGCCTTGCTCGGCCACTGCAAAGCGGGCGAATTGCCGACCAAGGCGGCTGACGAGCGGCAGGCGAGACATGACGATCCCCGAAATCGGTGTTTTGCCCGATTTCGCGCCACGCCATTGAACGGCAGGTAAATTGGACCGTGGAAAACCGGAGCCACCGCGTGAAACGGTCGCAGCCGGGTTAACAGCCGGGTTCCTGGTCAACATGTTCTAAACGCGCGGGGGCGAAATTTTTGTCAAATCGGTCCGGATTGTTTAACCTTGCTCCTGATCGCCCGGACCGGGAATCGGGACTGCCGTGGCCGCATCGGCCGGACCTTTGCCCGCTTGCGGCGGGCCGGGGGCAGGCCCATATTGCTGGCGAACGATCCGGCTTGGACCGGATTGTCGGGAGCGGCGATCCAACAAGGCGGCGCGCCTGCGCCAGGCTCCGAAGGGCGGGGTCGCGCGGCGACCGCCATTCGCTTCCATGGGGAATTTGAACGCCTGAGCCATGCCGCAATTGACTTCCAGACTCGACCTGTCCGCGCCAGCCGCTGCCTACGCTCCTCGCATGAGCAATGACGAGAACCGTTCGGGCAACCCTTCGGGTCCGAACACTTCGGTCATCACCAAGGTCAAGCCCAAGACCAAACGGCCGAACCTCTACCGCGTGCTGATCCTGAACGACGACTACACGCCGATGGAATTTGTCGTCCACGTGCTGGAGAAGTTCTTCAACAAGGACATCGAGGCCGCGACCAAGATCATGCTGCATGTCCATCATCATGGCATCGGGGAGTGCGGCGTGTTCACTTACGAGATCGCCGAGACCAAGGTGACGCAGGTGATGGATTTCGCCCGCAAGCACCAGCATCCGCTGCAATGCGTGATGGAAAAGAAGTAGTCGCCGGTCCCGTCTTTAGAGTGGTTCTGCTCGTGCGGTGTGTGATGGCAGCGCATCCTGCTGCATGATCCGGTGAACTTCGGCGCCGGCGTCAACCCTGCCCAAATGGGTAGTCTGCCCAAATCGGAACGGGTTTTGCATCGAAAATACCGCGGGTGTGTCGCTGCCAGAGTCGCGGAACCGGTCTTTCGCCGCGGTCTTGTATAACTATATGTGACAAAGGTTGTTGTTGCCTGACCGGGCGATCACGACCATGATGGTGGGGGCCATAGAGGACGCGAATGCCGACTTTTTCCCAAAGCCTTGAACAATCCCTGCATCGTGCACTGGCGATCGCAAACGAGCGTCATCACCAATACGCGACGCTCGAGCATCTGTTGCTCTCCCTGATCGACGACTCCGATGCAGCCGCCGTCATGCGCGCCTGTAGTGTCGATCTCGACAAGCTCCGCACGAGCCTGGTTAATTATCTTGAGACCGAGTTCGAGAATCTGGTCACCGATGGCGCCGACGACGCCAAGCCGACCGCCGGCTTCCAGCGCGTGATCCAGCGCGCCGTGATTCACGTGCAATCCTCCGGTCGTGAAGAGGTGACCGGTGCCAACGTGCTGATCGCGATCTTCGCCGAGCGCGAGAGCCACGCCGCGTATTTCCTGCAGGAGCAGGACATGACGCGCTATGACGCGGTCAACTACATCAGCCACGGCATTGCCAAGCGGCCTGGCGTCTCCGAGGCGCGGCCAGTACGCGGCGTCGACGAGGAGACCGAGACCAAGGGCGCCGAGGACGCCAAGAAGAAGGGCGAGGCGCTCGAGACCTATTGCGTCAACCTCAATAAGAAGGCGCGCGACGGCAAGATCGATCCGGTGATCGGACGCAATTCCGAAATCAACCGTGCGATCCAGGTGCTGTGCCGCCGGCAGAAGAACAACCCGCTGTTCGTCGGCGAAGCCGGTGTCGGCAAGACCGCGATCGCGGAGGGCCTCGCCAAGCGCATCGTCGACAGCGAGGTGCCGGAAGTTCTGGCGGCTGCCACGGTGTTCTCGCTCGACATGGGCACACTGCTCGCGGGCACGCGCTATCGCGGCGACTTCGAAGAGCGCCTGAAGCAAGTGCTGAAGGAGCTCGAGGCGCATCCCAACGCCATCCTGTTCATCGACGAGATCCACACCGTGATCGGTGCGGGCGCGACGTCGGGCGGGGCGATGGATGCCTCGAACCTGCTCAAGCCCGCGCTGGCCTCGGGCACCATCCGCTGCATGGGCTCGACCACCTACAAGGAATACCGCCAGCACTTCGAGAAGGACCGCGCGCTGGTGCGGCGCTTCCAGAAGATCGACATCAACGAACCGACGGTCGAGGACGCCATTGCGATCCTCAAGGGACTGAAGCCGTACTTCGAGGACTATCACCGGCTGAAGTACACCAACGAGGCGATCGAGGCCGCGGTGCAGCTCTCCTCGCGCTACATCCACGACCGCAAGCTGCCGGACAAGGCGATCGACGTGATCGACGAGTCGGGCGCGGCGCAGATGCTGGTCGCCGAGAACAAGCGCAAGAAGACCATCGGCATCAAGGAGATCGAGACCACGATCGCCTCGATGGCGCGGATCCCGCCGAAGAGCGTGTCGAAGGACGATGCCGAGGTGCTGAAGCATCTCGAGCAGACGCTGAAGCGCACCGTGTTCGGTCAGGACAAGGCGATCGAGTCGCTTGCGGCATCGATCAAGCTGGCGCGCGCCGGCTTGCGCGAGCCGGAGAAGCCGATCGGCTGCTACCTGTTCTCGGGTCCGACCGGCGTCGGCAAGACCGAGGTTGCAAAGCAGCTCGCGGCAAGCCTCGGCGTCGAGCTGTTACGCTTCGACATGTCCGAGTACATGGAGCGGCACACCGTATCTCGCCTGATCGGCGCGCCTCCCGGCTATGTCGGCTTCGACCAGGGCGGCCTGCTCACCGACGGCGTCGACCAGCATCCACATTGCGTGGTGCTGCTCGACGAAATCGAGAAGGCGCATCCCGATCTCTACAACGTGCTGCTGCAGATCATGGATCACGGCCGGCTCACCGACCACAACGGCAAGCAGGTCAATTTCCGCAACGTCATCCTGATCATGACCACGAACGCGGGTGCGTCCGATCTCGCCAAGCAGGCGTTCGGCTTCACGCGCTCCAAGCGGGAAGGCGACGACCACGAGGCGATCAACCGGCAGTTCGCGCCGGAATTCCGCAACCGTCTCGATGCCGTCGTCTCGTTCGGCCATCTCAGTGTCGAGGTGATCGGCACCGTGGTCGAGAAGTTCGTGCTTCAGCTCGAAGCCCAGCTCGGCGACCGCGACGTCACCATCGAGCTGTCCGAGCCGGCCAAGGCCTGGCTGGTCAAGCACGGTTACGACGAGCAGATGGGCGCACGTCCCATGGCCCGCGTCATCCAGGAGCACATCAAGAAGCCGTTGGCCGACGAGGTGCTGTTCGGCAAGCTGAAGGGCGGCGGCCACGTCCGCGTCATCCTGGTCAAGGACGAGGCTGACGAGACCAAGGACAAGATCGGCTTCGAATTCGTCGAGGGGCCGGTCACGCCGAAGCAGGAGAAGCTCCCGGGCACCCGCAAGCGCCCGCCGGGCAAGTCCAAGCCGGGCGGCCCCGGCGGCTCGAAGGGGCCGACGTCCAAGGGCCCGCTGGTCAAGGCTTGATCGGCACGCCATGAATCGAAAAGGCCGGCTGAAAAGCCGGCCTTTTTGTTTGTGAGGTTGTGCGTGACCTCTTACGTCCCGGCTTCGGGCGCGGCCGCTGGCGGACGCGGCTTCTTCGGCGCGGCCGGCCGTGCGCGAACCGACGGCTGCATCGTGACGATGACCGGATTGGGCTTGTGATCGGTGGCCGCCCCCGTTGCGGCGTCGACTCCCATCCCGACGACGCCGCCGAGCAAGAGGTTGCCGGCGAAGCCGGTGGCCCCGGTGCCTGAAACCTCCTTGGTGAGCTGCACCGTCTGGGATTGATAGCCTTCCTTCTCGAAGGTGATCGTGATGTCGGCGTTACGCTTGGCGACGATGGCGCAGGGTGTGGTGCAGGTGGTGGGCACTTCGAGCCCGGAGACCATGGCTTCCACGCCTGACGGTGTCGATGAGATGCTGATATTTTCGGTCGTGCCGCGTGTCACAGACGCGCAACCGCCCAGCATGACGCTGAGCGCCACAATTCCCAATAATCGCATGAAATGCCCCTTAATTCCCCACGCCAATCAAGCGCAACCGGAGCGCGAGGGCAATAGGTCATTGGTCCGGATAGTTAAGCCACGCAGGGGTTGTGCACGGGAATGCCCGGTACCTGGACGTGGGGCTCTGTCAGTCGCCCCGCAGGCGCTGATCGTCCTGGACGCGGACGTGTTCGGCGCCGCGCGCGCCGGCCGGGGACAGCCGCAACATGCTCAGCACCGCGCCGCAGAGTGCAAACCCGACGCCCACGAGCAGTGCCAGCCTGGTCCCCTCAACGGGATACCGTCCGAGCAACAGCGCCACCAGCGCAGCGCCGGTGGTCTGGCCGAGCAGGCGCGCCGTGCCCAACATGCCGCTGGCGCCGCCGGCGCGCTCGCGCGGGGCGGCTGCGATCATGGTGCGGTTGTTGGGGGTCTGGAACAGACCGAAGCCGGCGCCGGCCAGCGCCATGCGCCAGATCACGTCGAGCGCCGTAGGCGCTCCCGGCAGGAAGGCGAGCGCGGCAAGGCCGCAGGCGAACAGTGTGAGGCCGATGCCGCCGAGCAGGCCGGCCGGATAACGCTCGACCAGGCGGCCGGCGAGGGGCGCCGCGAACGCCACCGCGATCGGCCATGGCGTGATCAGGAGGCCCATATGGACCGCCGAATAGCCGAAGCGGCTCTGGAGGTAGAAAGGGATCGCGACGAAGGCCAGCATCTGTCCGCAGAACGAGGCGATCGAAGTCGCAATCGACAGCGCGAAGACGGGGATGCGCAGCAGGTCGACCGGCAGCAGCGGCGAGGTCATGTGGGTTTCGCGCCAGATCAGCAGCGCGCCTGCGACGAGAGCGATGGCGAACTGCACGAGGCAGGTGATGGCGGCCTCGCCATGACCGACGCTGTCGACGGCTGCGATCCCGACGCCGAAGGTGATCGCTGAAAGCCCCGCGCTCTGCCAGTCGAACGAATGGCTGGCGGGCTTTGTGTGCGGCAGGCTGCGCAGGCCCAGCAGCAGCGTCACCGCCCCGAGCGGCACGTTGATGGCGAACAGCCACGGCCAGCTTCCGACCGCCAGGATGCCTGCGGCGAGGGTCGGGCCGATGGCGGCCGAGAAGGCGACGACGAGCGCGTTGAGCCCGATGCCGCGGCCGAGCTGGCTGCGCGGGTAAGTGAAGCGCACCAGCGCTGCGTTGACGCTCATGATGCCGGCCGCGCCAAAGCCCTGGATGATGCGCGCGATGGTGAGCAGCGGCAGCGTGTTTGCCAGCGCGCAGAAGGCGGATGCCAGCGTGAACAGCACCAGCCCGACCAGATAGACGCGGCGATAGCCGACGATCTCGCCGAGCGAAGCCAGCGGCAGCAGCGAGATCGTGATCGCGAGCTGGTAGCCGTTGACGATCCAGATCGAGAAGGCTGGACTTGCGTCGAGGTCGGCCGCGATCGTCGGCAGGGCGACATTGGCGATGGCGCTGTCGACCACCGCCATGATGATGCCCAGCGCAATGGTCAGCACCGCCTGGTTGCGCTGCGGCTGCGGCAGGCCGTCGGCATGCTCGATGGGGGCGGACGACATGATGGAGGCGCGCTTGATTCGAGCCGTGTTTCATCTCCGAATAGGAAATTGCCGGATTGACGGCAACCCGTCAGGCTTTCCGCAGTTCCCCCAACGGAAGCACTCGTGGCGGCTCGGCAAACACAAAGGTTCTTGCGCTAGACCGCCGGCGGATTGCGGTCGGTAAAGGTCGTGCGCTGATGCCAGTAGGGATAGGGCAGCGTCACCTTGCTCGCGGCGTCGAGCTTGGCGATCTGGTCCGTGGTCAGCGACCAGCCGACGGCGCCGAGGTTTTCGCGCAGCTGCGTCTCGTTGCGCGCGCCGATGATCAGCGTCGATACGGTCGGGCGCTGCAGCAGCCAGTTCAGCGCGATCTGCGACACGCTCTTTCCGGTTTCCTTCGCGACCTCGTCGATGGCATCGACGACACGATAGACGTGCTCGTCCGGCACCGGCGGGCCGAAATCGGCGGTCTTGGGCAGGCGGCTCACCTCGGGCTTCGGCTGCCCTCGGCGGATCTTGCCGGTGAGGCGTCCCCATCCGAGCGGCGACCAGACCACGGCACCTAGCCCCTGGTCGAGGCCGAGCGGCATCAACTCCCATTCGTAATCGCGCCCGATCAGCGAATAATAGGTCTGGTTGGCCACGTAGCGCGGAAAACCGTGCTTGTCGGCGACGGCGAGCGACTTCATCAGATGCCAGCCGGAAAAATTCGAAACGCCGACATAGCGGATCTTGCCGGCGCGCACGAGCGTATCGAGGGTCGCGAGCACCTCCTCGGGCGGAGTGAAGGCGTCGAAGCCGTGGAGCTGGAACAGATCGATGTAGTCGGTGCCGAGCCGGCTCAGCGAACCGTCGATGGCTGCGAGCAGATGCTGCCGTGACGAGCCGATGTCGTTGGGGCCGTCGCCGAAGCGAAACGTGGCCTTGGTCGAGACCAGCACCTTGTCGCGGCGGCCCTTGATGGCCTCGCCGAGAACGCGTTCGGACTCGCCGAGCGAATAGACGTCCGCAGTGTCGAACATCGACACGCCGGCCTCGAGGCAGATGTCCAGCAGGCGCCGCGCCTCGGTCGCGTCGGTCGTGCCCCACGCGGCAAGGCGGCCGACGCCGCCGAAGGTGCCGGTGCCAAGGCTCAAAGCGGGCACCATGAGGCCTGACCGGCCCAAGCGTCGGTATTCCATCGATATGCTCCTCGGCAGGCCGCTGATTGATCGTTGTCGCCGTGGCGCTGAGGTTAGCGCAAGCGGACGCCGTGTCCTATCACGCGCTCACATACCGGCCTTGCTCGGACGCCCTAATCGTGCCGAAGCATGTCGTCGAACGCGGCATCAACGATGTGCGGGCCGACAATCTTCGCCGAAAGTTTCGCCTCGTCCCTTGCCTGGGATGGGAGAGCGCAGCCGAGCTCTCGATTGCGCGTCTGCTGCGGCAGGAGAGTCAAACCCCATCCCACCACGACCAGCACCGCGAGACGGATCGCGATGACGCTCAGTAACAGCTCCGTTCCGCTGATCGTGGTCTGAGTCCTCATGCGTGGCAGCCTGATCCACGCCGCAACGCAAGACAATCTGGAATTGGCGAGCGTTGCCTTCGGCCAGGACGAAGGCTTGTGAAGATGGCTGCTCAGTGCCGCAGCTGGCTCTGCCTGAAATCGCGCGGCGACATCCCGAAGTGCTCGCGGAAGACGCGGCCGAAATGCGAGAGGTCGTTAAAACCCCAGGCGAAGGCGATCTCGCTGATGTGGCGATGGACGAGCATGGGCGAGGCGAGGTCGCGACGGCACTGCGCAAGGCGTTCGGCGAGGACGTAACGTTGGAACGAGGTCTCCTCGTCGGCGAGAAGGTCGTTCACGTAGCGCGGCGAAATGCCGAGCGCAGCCGCGGCCTCCGGCAATGAAAGGTCGGGGTCGGCGAGGTGCGCGCGCACATGGGCCTTGAGCCGGTAGATCAGCGCGGAGCGGTGGGTCGAGGATGGCAGCGACGTCTTGCCGAGCCGCTCGCTCAGCGCCATCGCGAGCAGGTCGACGGCCTGTTCGGACAGAACGGCGGCGTTGCCAGGGGCGAGCCGGTCGGCACTCTGGCAAAGCCGGAAGATGAAATCATAGGCGAGCCGCTCGAGCGGTGCCTCAGGGCCGAACGACATCGCGGTCAGCGTCTCCGTGCCGCCGAGCCGGCGCTGCAACATCTCGCGCGGCACCTTGAAGATGGTCTGCGTGAAAGCGTCGTTGAACTTCAGCTCATAGGGGCGCGTGGTGTCGTAGAGCGCGAACTCGCCGGGATGAACCACGGTCTCGCGGCCGTCCTGCACCACGCCGCCGTCGCCGCGATGGCCGAGCGCCACCAGGACGAAATCCTGATCCGAGCGCGCGATGCGGGACGGCGTGCGGAACACATGCTGGCGATCGGAGCAAACCTCGGAGCAGACGGCCTTGCCGAGCGGGATTTGCGTCACCGAGCCGCGAAAGGCGCTGCCGAGATCGGACTTGCAGTCGAGCCCGACGAAGACGTCGCAGACGATGTCCTGCCAGAGGGCGAGCCGCCGGTAGCCCGGGCTGCCGTCCGTCGTGAACTGGATTGGCATCGGCAGGCCTCCCTTTCACATCCAGCGAAATCGCATGTTGGCGCAGATCCAGCCCGATCCGAGGCAAATCCCGTACCGGTCCGAAATCCCGGCCGGTCGAGTTTTTGTTCCGCCGCGGTCGAGCGGCCGGTTGCCCGCTTTGGCCCAATAGACTGCATCGGAGATGGCTTCCGATCAACCGGCAATGGAGGCGGCAATGGGCATCGAACATCCGAAATACAAGGTGGCGGTGGTGCAGGCGGCGCCGGCCTGGCTCGATCTCGACGCCTCCATCGACAAGTCGATCGCGCTGATCCGGGAGGCCGCGGAGAAGGGCGCCAGGCTGATCGCCTTTCCGGAGGCCTTCATCCCCGGTTACCCCTGGCACATCTGGATGGACTCGCCGGCCTGGGCAATCGGCCGCGGCTTCGTGCAGCGCTATTTCGACAACTCGCTGTCCTATGACAGTCCGCAGGCCGAGCGCTTGCGCGATGCCGTACGCAAGGCCAGGCTCACCGCCGTGATCGGCCTGTCCGAACGCGACGGCGGCAGCCTCTATCTGGCGCAATGGCTGATCGGGCCCGATGGCGAGACCATCGCCAAGCGCCGCAAGCTGCGGCCGACCCATGCCGAGCGTACCGTCTACGGCGAGGGCGACGGCAGCGATCTCGCCGTGCATGCGAGGGCCGACATCGGCCGTCTCGGCGCGCTGTGCTGCTGGGAGCATCTTCAGCCGCTATCGAAATACGCGATGTACGCCCAGAACGAGCAGGTGCATGTCGCGGCCTGGCCGAGCTTCTCGCTCTACGATCCCTTCGCGCCCGCGCTTGGCGCCGAGGTCAACAACGCCGCTTCGCGCGTCTATGCGGTGGAGGGCTCCTGCTTCGTGCTCGCGCCTTGCGCGACGGTTTCGCAGGTGATGATCGATGAGCTCTGCGACCGGCCGGACAAGCATGCGCTGCTGCATGCCGGCGGCGGCTTTGCCGCGATCTACGGTCCCGACGGCAGCCAGATCGGCGAGAAGCTCGCGCCGGATCAGGAGGGGTTATTGATCGCTGAGATCGACCTCGGCGCCATCGGTGTTGCCAAGAACGCGGCAGATCCGGCCGGGCATTATTCGCGGCCCGACGTGACGCGGCTGCTCCTGAACAAGAAGCGGTACCAACGCGTCGAGCAATTTGCGTTGCCGGTGGACACCGTCGAGCCCACCGACATTGCCGCGGCGGCGAGCTGATCATCGAGATCGAGAGGAGGGTACGATCATGGAATCTGCAATTCCTCAGCATCTCGAGACTCAGCGCACGCGCCACAAGCGCGTGCCTGATGATTACCAGCCGCCTTACCCGTCGTTCGTTGCGCGCTACAAGCCGACCGTGAGCCGCGTCGTGATGGCCTATTTCGGTGTGCAGTATCGTGGCACGGCGCCGGCTGCCGCAACGGAGGCGCTCCTTGAGATCGCGGAGCGCTTTTCGGCCGAAAGCGGGCCTTTGCATTGGGATCGCGCGCGCTATGTCGACCAGGTCGGCCATGAGACCATCGTCTCGGTCGCCTATTGGGACGACATTGCGCGCTTCGATGCCTGGCTCGAACCGGCACGCGCGGCATGGACCGGGAGGCAGCGCGAGGGCGTCGGCACCTTCATCGAGGTGCTGCGTCCCATTGTGGCGCGGCACGAGACGCTGTTCTCCTCGCCCGACCGGACCGAGGGTGTCGCGGCCATTGCCGGCGGCATGAGCGGCGAGGTGCAGGAGCACGCTTATTGCGGCGGCATGCGCGACCGTATCCCGCTGTCGCAAACCGACGCGATGACACCCGGCGGCGCGCCGGAACTGGTCCGCGACGGCGCGCGGCTGCGCGTGAGGGCGCACGATAATCTCTGCCTGATCCGTTCCGGGCAGGATTGGAGCGATACCGAGGCATCCGAGCGAAAGCTCTATCTCGATGACGTCGAGCCAGTGCTGCGCGAAGGCATGGATTTCCTGCGCGACGAGGGTCTTGCTATTGGCTGCTATGCCAACCGTTACATGCAGGTGCTCCAGGCCGATGGCAGCGTGAGCGAAAAGTCCTACGGCCAGAGCTGGTGGAAGAGCCTGGCGGCGCTCGAACGCTGGGCGGAGTCGCATCCGACCCATGTCCGGATCTTTGGTGCCGCGATGAAGTATCTGTCGACGCTCGGGCCGTCCGCCAAGCTGCGGCTCTATCACGAGGTTACGGTGGCGGCCGCAGACGAGCAGTTCTTCGAATATCTGAACTGCCATCCCAAGACGGGAATGCTTCCGGCGGTCGAGATGGTTAGCGCCTAGGCCACGCAGTGGCCGATCAGCTCGGAATGCGCGGCGCAGATGTGATGCGCGCCGGCGTCCCTGAGCTCGGTCTCGCTGCCATAGCCATAGAGCACGCCGATCGCGGTCATGCCGTTGGTGCGGGCGCCGATCACGTCGTGGCTGCGGTCGCCGATCATGATGGCGCTGCTCGCGTCGACCTTGGTCTC
This sequence comes from Bradyrhizobium sp. 25ACV, assembly GCF_054863005.1. Taxonomy (NCBI): domain Bacteria; kingdom Pseudomonadati; phylum Pseudomonadota; class Alphaproteobacteria; order Hyphomicrobiales; family Nitrobacteraceae; genus Bradyrhizobium; species Bradyrhizobium sp. 25ACV. Next base: position 425,852 of record NZ_JAVAYO010000006.1, on the reverse strand, counting down.
GTCGAGCGCGTAGCGCAGCAGGTCGCGCGTGTCGACGCGGGTGCCGTCGAGCTCGGAGCCGAACACGCGCTCGAAGTAGGGTTTCAGGCCGAAATGATCGACGATCCGGGTGGCGTAGACCGCGGGCTTGCTGGTCGCCACGAACATGCGCGGCGTCGTCGCGGCCACCGCGGCGAGCGTGTCGTGGATGCCCTGGTAGAGCGCATTCTCGAACAGGCCGACCTCGGAAAACCGCTCGCGGTAGAGTAGCAGCGCCCGGTCAGCAAGTTCGTCGGTTCCGACGAGCCTCTTCAGGCTGGCATGCAGCGGCGGCCCAATGCACCAGGTCAGCTCGTCCTGGCTCGGGACCGGCTGGTCGAGTTTTTTCAGGGCATACTGGATCGAACCGGTGATCCCGGGCTTTGGATCGGTGAGTGTGCCGTCGAGATCAAAATAGATTGTCCGCATTTTGGCCGGGCTCAGCGTTGATTGTTCGGGCCGTTGCTAGTTGCCTTGGGGCCAGAGTTCAAGGGCTTGGAGCGAAATGCAGCTTGGTGGGGTCCAGAAGCTGATCTGGCAGTTGCTCGTGGCAGCGTTCGTCTGCACGCCGGCGCCGGCCGAGGACGCACCGGTTCCTCCCACGCAGCTCGGCCCCGAAGCCCCCGCAAAACCGTCGCCATCGCCCGAGTCGGCGCGCGACAGCGACACGCGGGAGTCGATCTGCCTGATCATCGAGGCCGCCGCGCGCGACGCCAATCTCCCGCTGGAATTCTTCGCCCGGGTGATCTGGCAGGAAAGCCGCTTCCAGGCCGACGCGGTAGGCCCGACGACACGCAGCGGCGAGCACGCACAGGGGATCGCGCAGTTCATGCCGGGCACCGCGAGCGAGCGCGGGCTGCTCAATCCCTTCAATCCGGTGCAGGCATTGCCGAAGTCGGCAGAGCTCTTGAACGAGCTACGCAACCAGTTCGGCAATCTCGGCCTCGCGGCCGCTGCCTACAACGCGGGTCCGCGGCGGGTGCAAGAATGGCTCGCCGGCACCGGCGGCATGCCGGAGCAGACCCGCAACTATGTCTTGGCCATCACCGGCACGAGCGTCGATGCCTGGGCCAAGGCAGGAGCGACCGGCAAGGGCCCGCCGAGCGCGCCACCGACGAGCTGCCGCGATTTGATGGCGCTGCTCAAGCGCGCGCCGAACGCTTTCGTCGCCGAGCTCGAGCAGCATGTCGAGCTTGCGGCCGCAAAGGCCTGGGGCGTGCAGCTCGCCGCCGGCTTCGATCGCAACAGGGCACTGGCGATGTACTCCCGCGCCGTCACGCGGCTCGGTGCCGCGATCGGCGAGCGTGATCCGAGCCTGCTGAGTTCGGTGATGCGCAGCCGCGGCACGCGCGCCTTCTACCAGGTACGCATCGGCGCCGACACGCGCAGCGAGGCGGATGATCTCTGTAACCGGATCAGAAAGGCCGGCGGGGCGTGCTTCGTGCTGAAGAACAGAGGTGTGAGCGGATAGCGCCTCTCGTCATTCCGGGGCGCGGCTTTTGGGCGCGAGCCCGGAATGACAACGGTGGGTGTGTCGCGCATGCCAGCCCCGCCGCGTGTTTCCTTGACGCGAGCCGCCGTCTCACCCGTTATGCGGGCACGATTCCGCAACCCGGCCAAAAAACTCCGTGGCGCTTCCTCCGCTCGATTCACCGCAATGGAATAGTCCCTGGCGTGCCTTCGGCTGGGGGCTGCGCTCGATCACGCAGACGATCCTCACCATCGTGCTGTTCGTGACCTATCTCGGCATCGGCGCGCTGGCCCATGACACCCATTTCAGCCTGGTCTGGGCGCTCGCCTCGACGCTGTTCGTCTGGGCGGGGCCGGCACAGATCATCCTGATCACCACGCTGGGCTCCGGCGCCACCGTTATTCAGTCTGCGATTGCAGTCACCGTCAGCGCCATCAGGCTGTTCCCGATGGTTGTCTCGGTGCTGCCGCTGATGCGCACGCCGACGACGAAACGGCGCGAGCTGGTCTTTGCCGCGCATCTCACCGCGGTGACGCTGTGGGTCGAATGCCACCGCTTCCTGCCGCAGGTGCCGCGTGAGCGGCGCATCGCCTTCGTTCACGGGCTCGGCTGTGGCCTCGTCTCGGTGTGCCTGGTCGCCAACACCGTCGGCTATTTCCTCGCCGCTAATCTAACGCAGACTCTTGGCGCGGCGATCCTGCTGCTGACGCCGCTGTCCTTCCTGTTCTCGACTGCGCGCAACAGCCGCGAAGTGGCCGATGTCGTCGCGCTGGTGCTGGGCATCTTGCTGTATCCGCTGGCCGCGAAGATGAACTCCGGCGTCGATATCCTGGTCAGCGGGGTGGTGGCCGGCACGATCGCCTATGGCGTGCATTGGTGGCGCGAGGTGCGCGCATGAGCTTTGCGCAAGCGATCGGCGACTGGCACGCGCTGGTGGTGCTGTTCGTCGCCGGCGTCATTCCCAACCAGATATGGCGCATGCTGGGACTGTGGTTCGGCGGCGGAATCGACGAAGGCTCCGAGCTGCTGGTCTGGGTGAGGGCGGTCGCCACCGCCATCCTCGCCGGCGTCATCGCCCAGATCGTGGTCGAGCCGCCGGGGGCGCTCGCCAGCGTGCCTGACGCGCTGCGCTATGGCGCGGTGGCCGCCGGCCTCGTCGTGTTCCTGCTGACCCGCCGCTCGATCTTTGCGGGCGTGGTGACCGGCGAAGTCTTCATGCTGGCCGGCAAGTGGTGGTTGGGCTAAAACGCTGCCCAACAGCGAGGAATTGGAAATATGGTTCGTAAAAACGAGCTCCGCGAGGGCGAGGTCGCCATCGATTTGCCGCCCGCGCAGGATGCCGGCCTGGTCTTCATTGGCCGCATTCGCACGCCCTGGACTTCGCGGATGGAGACGCCGCGGCAGGGGCGTCAGGACGGCCCGATCTGCCGGCTCGAGATCTTCGAGCCGTTCGTGCCGGCCATCAAGGGCGTCGATTTCTACAGCAATCTCGAAGTGCTCTATTGGCTCGACAAGTCGCGCCGCGACATCATCCTGCAGAGCCCGAAGAACAACGAGAAGACCCGCGGCACCTTCTCGCTGCGCTCGCCGGTGCGGCCCAATCCGATCGGAACATCGATCGTGAAGCTGGTCGGCATCGAGGGCAACGCGATCCTGGTGCGCGGCCTCGACTGCCTCGACAACACCCCGCTGATCGACATCAAGCCCGACCGCTGCGAGTTCACGCCATTGGCGGCGCCGCAGCCGGGGGATTTCGAGACGGAGTGATCTGTCATTCCGGGGCGCGCCGAAGGCGTGAGCCCGGAATCCATCAGGGGTCAGAGTCGGTGATGAAATGGATTCCGGGCTCGCGCCAAGGGGCGCGCCCCGGAATGACATCAACCCTTCAACGTCGCGATCAGTCTCGCCGCGTGCTCTTCCAATACCTTTGCGTCTTCCTTGCGGCTGGCGGGCGGGAGCATCGCCACGCCGTCATGGCGCGGCATCACGTGCATATGCAGGTGAAACACCACCTGTCCGCCGGCGGGCTCGTTGAATTGCTGGATGGTGATGCCGTCGGCCTTGAACGCCTTCATTGCAGCCGCCGCGATCTTGTGGGCGCCGCGGGCGACATGGGCGTAATCGTCAGGCTTGATGTCGAGGATGTTGCGGGCAGGGGCCTTCGGGATCACCAGCGTGTGGCCGGGAACGCGCGGCATGATGTCGAGGAACGCAAAGACGTGCTCGTCCTCGTAGACCTTGGAGCAGGGCAGCTCGCCGCGCAGGATCTTTGCGAAGATGTTGTTGGTGTCGTAGGCGGTCATGACGGCTCCCTAGAGATTTTGCGCTTACTGTCACCAGCCGCGGCAAACCGTCAAGGCGCCTCGTCGGCGCCTTTCCGGAACGGGCCGAGCTCGGCAAGCTCCCGTCCGGCCTCGGCGACATAGGCGCGCTCGCGCTTGAGGTAATCATCGATGGCGCGGCGCAGGCCGGGATCGGCGATGAAGTGCGCGGAATGGGTGGTGCGCGGCAGGTAGCCGCGCGCGATCTTGTGCTCGCCTTGCGCGCCGGCCTCGACATGGGTGAGGCCGCGTTTGATCGCGAAATCGATTGCCTGATAATAGCAGACTTCGAAATGCAGGAACGGATGATGTTCGACCGCGCCCCAGTTGCGGCCGAACAGCGTGTCCGAGCCGATGAAGTTGATCGCGCCCGCGATCCAGCGATTGTTGCGGCGGACCATCACCAGCAGCACGTCCTCGCTCATGGTCTCCCCGATCAGCGAGAAGAACTCGCGCGTCAGATAGGGACGGCCCCATTTGCGTGAGCCGGTCTCCATGTAGAATGCGAAGAAGGCGTCCCAGGCGTCCTCGGTGATGTCTTTTCCCGTCAGCCAGTGGATGGTGATGCCGGCGGGCAGCGCATCGCGCCGCTCGCGCTTGATCGATTTGCGGTGGCGCGAGTTCAGCGTCGCCAGGAATTCGTCGAAGCTCGCAAAGCCCTCATTGTGCCAGTGGAACTGCTGGTCGGTACGCTGCAGGAAGCCGTGCTCGGCGAGCAGCTTCCACTCGGCCTCTCGTGCGAAGGTGACGTGGACGGAGGAGGCCTTGCTGACGCCGCACAGCGCCACCAGCCCGCTCGCCAGTGCGTCCATGATGCGCTCGTGATCGACGCCGTCGCGAACCAGCAGCCGCGGGCCTGTGGCAGGGGTGAAGGGAACCGAGACCTGGAGCTTCGGATAGTAGCGCCCGCCGGCGCGCTCATAGGCGTCCGCCCAACCGCGATCAAAGACGTACTCGCCTTGCGAATGCGATTTCAGATAGCAGGGCACGACACCGGCGACGCGGCCGTCGACCTTGGCCACGAGATGCCGCGGTCCCCAGCCGGTGCGGATTGTCGCCGAACCCGATTTCTCAACGGCCGAGAGAAAGGCGTGTGAGACGAACGGGTTATAGGCAGGTTTTGAGAGGCCGAGGGAATCGCCTGGAAGTCCGGATGAAGTTCCCGTGCCAAGCCCGCTGCATTTGCCGGGATTGGCACAGGCGTCCCAGTCCTCCGGGGATACCTCGCCAATCGAAGGTACGGCCTCGAGCGTGATTTCGGATGATGCCATCGTTGCCCAAGATCGTGCATTGCAGCAGTGACTTCAAGGGGCGGGAACACAGCTCTCGTGCCCCGGACGCAGCGCAGCGCCCTTCAGCGACGCGCTGCCGAGCCCCGACCCAACTCGCTGCGTCGCGTGCCGCCCTGGGTCCCGGTTCAGCGCAGCAACGCTTGCGCGTTGCAGCGCGTCCGGGACACGGGCGAGGCCTACGGCACGAACCCCTCAAAGATCATCTGGTCGGCATTTTGTCCGACCCGCGTCCGCTGCTCCGGGGTGCGGACGGTCCAGCCGAGTAGGGCGCAGCCGAAGAGGTTGCGGGCGATCCAGGGGGCGGGGGCCGGGAGGTCGTCGACCCTGAAGGCGACGAAATGGGGCTGGGTCTGAAAGCCATGGCGCAGGTAGAGCATGCTATCGCGCTGCTCCTGCTTGAGCTTGGCCCAGTAGTCGTCCTCATAGGTCCGCTGCGCGACGATGCCGCGCGGGCGGGAGGGCAGCAGCTCGCGCAGCGCCAGCACCTGGTCGGGATCGAACGACATGCCGACGGCGGGGCCGTCATAGGACGCCAGCACCTCGGCCATCCGCTTCACCAGCTTGCGGTCGCCGCCAAAATGGCTCTTCACCTCGATCACCAGCGGCACACGGCCGGCGACCAAGGCGCAGAGGTCGGACAGCGACATCATCCGCTCGTCGGTGTCCTTGAATTTGACGGCCTTCAGGTCTGCGGCGGTCTTCGACACGACCTCGCCGGTGGCCTCGGTGAGGCGGCCCAGCGCATGGTCGTGATGCACCATGGCCTCGCCGTCGGCCGAGAGCTGGATGTCCACCTCGATCGCGAAATTGCCTGCGATCGCAGCCTGCACCGCGCCCGGCATATTCTCGACAATGCCGCGGGAAATGTCGTGCAGGCCGCGATGGGCGACCGGCCGGGCTGTCAGCCAATCAGGAGCGCGCATTCGCGTCAGGCGACCTCGAACACGCCTTCGACCTCGACCGCCGCGTCTGCCGGCAACGAGGCGACGCCGACGGTGGTGCGGGCATGGCGGCCCTTGTCACCGAAGGCGGCGACCATCAGGTCGGAGGCGCCGTTGAGCACCTTCGGCCCATCCAGGAAATCGGGGGCCGAGTTGATGAAGCCGCCGAGGCGCACCACGCGCACGACCTTGTCGAGGTCGCCGAGCGCCGCCTTGACCTGGGCCAGCAAATTGACCGCGCAGCCGCGGGCCGCCGCCGCGCCGTCCTCGATCGAGACGCCGGCGCCCAGCTTGCCCTTGGCGATCAGCTTGCCGGCGGGGTCGAAGCAGACCTGGCCTGAAACGAACAGCAAATTACCAGTGCGCACGAACGGGACGTAATTTGCCACGGGGGTGGGGGCCTCGTGCAGCTTGATGCCCTGTTCTGCCAGCTTTTGCTCGACCGTGCCCGCCATGTTCGACCTCGTTGTCCAGAAATTCCATTCGCCCGGCGCATCCGTGGGAGGCCGGCCGCGCCCTGTTTCGCCCATCGTGCCGCCACATGCAAGCAACCCGCAGGAGGCGCCTTTTGCCGAGCCGAGGCCACAGGTTCAACGGCAGGGCCGCAACTTTACGTGAAACGGCCTCAGTTGCGACGCAATGGAACGGTCATTAAAATGTCGAATCTGCGCATCCCAAGGACGCGTCCCCAAGGAACAGACATGGTGCACCTTTTCCGGACTTCGCTCGGTGTAATGGCGCTCGCGGCGGCCGGTTTAGGCCTTGCCGACGGTGCGCAGGCCGCCAACGGTCCGTTCCTCGCGCACCAGGCGCTTTACGATCTCAGCCTGGTGAAATCGCGCTCCAATTCGGTCAACAGCGCGCGCGGGCGCATCCTCTACAACTTCACCGGAAGCTCGTGCGAGGGCTACACGTCCGAATTCCGCCAGGTCTCCGAGCTCGACAGCGGCGAGGGCAAGGTCACGCTCAGCGACCTCCGCTCCAATTCCTGGGAGGACGCCGCGGGCAAAAGCTACCGCTTCAAGATCGAAACCCGCATGAACGAGGCCGATGCCGGCCGCGTTGACGGCTCGGCCGAGCGCGACGGCGACCACATCAACGTCAAGCTGAAGCTGCCGGCGCCGAAGAATTTCACGCTCGACGGCAAGATCGTATTCCCGACCGAGCAGATCCAACGCATCATCGCCGCCGCCAAGGACGGCAAGCCGCTGCTCGAGCTCTCCGTCTATGACGGCTCCGACGACGGCCAGAAGGTCTACAACACGCTGACCGTAATCGGCCAGCCGATCCCCGCCGACCGCGCCGCCGCGCCGGATCCGTCGACTTCCGACGAGCACATGAAATCGCTCAAGCGCTGGCCCGTCACGGTCAGCTATTTCGACCGCGAGGCCCAGCAGAAAGAGGGCGAGCAGACGCCGGTCTATGCGATGGCGTTTGAGCTCTACGAAAACGGCGTCTCGCGCCAGCTCATGCTCGATTACAACGACTTTGTCATTTCCGGCGCGATGGGCAAGTTCGACGTCAAGGACAGCAAGCCCTGTAATTGAGGGATTGTTGCTACAGCTGCGTACCGCGCACACCATCACCGTCACCCTGAGGTGGCCGCTTCTTCAGCGGCCCTCGAAGGGCGACGGCCCGGCCGTTATCAGCGGGGCCGTGCATCCTTCGAGGCTTCCCATACGCCGCTTCGCGTCGCATGGCGCGCACCTCAGGATGACGGTGCACGAGTGTTGCGCGTCGCATCTAGCTCTTGTCATGATCTCCCGCTACGCTCCCTCCTAACCAAAAACCTCAGGGAGCCAGCCCATGCCCAAGCTCGATCATCTCCGCCCCAGCGGCCTGCATCACAATCCCGCTTATTCCCACGTCGTCACCGCCACCGGCGCGCGCACCATCTACATTTCGGGACAGGTCTCGACCGACGAGGAGGGGCGGATCGTCGGCGAGGGCGATATCGCCGCGCAGACCACGCAGGTGATGCAGAATCTCGGACACGCGCTGAAGGCAGCCGGCGCGAGCTATTCCAACATCGTGAAGATCACGACCTTCGTCGTGAACTACAAGCCGGAGCTGCGCCCCATCATCGGCAAGGCCCGCTCGGCCTTCTTCGAAGGCATGGAGCCGCCGGCCTCGACCCTGGTCGGCGTCTCCGCGCTCGCCGCGCCGGAATGGCTGATCGAGATCGAGGCGATCGCCGTCGCGGATTGAGGTTGCGTAGGATGGGTTTCGCTGCAGCGAAACCCATCCTACTTTGCTGTGGACATAGTTTGCAGAACAGCCATCGCTTCCTCGGCCCTGTCGTCGGGCACGAAGAGATGGTCGTGGTGGAAGGCCGACACCGCGTTCACGCTGATGCCGGCTTCAGCGAGACGCGCCGTGATCGCGGCCAGGAAGCCCACCGCGTCGAGTGCCGAGTGAATCGTCAGGGTGATCAGGCGCGAGGGGAATGCGTAGCGCAGCCCCGCCGCTTCAGCCTCTTCGCGAGAGATCACTAGCGTCGTGCCTTCCTGCTCGCGAAATGTCAGCAGCGGATTGAGCCCTGCGAGCACGGGCTCGTTCTGCGGTATCGCGCAGAACACGAAGGTGCCGTTCAGCATCTCCGGCTTCATGTTGCTCAGCAGCGCGTCGAGATCGCGTTCCCCTGTCACGGGCCAACCCCTGAAGCCTTGGCCAACATACCTTTGTATATCTCCTCTAATCCTTCTCATACGCCGACCTTACGCTGGTACAATTGAGCGACGGCGGGAGATTCTTACAATTTGAGTCCACTCGGGTCACTGCGAGGAAGCTCAAATGAACGTCGTCATTCGAAAGCTCAACGGCTTGTGGCACCTCATCATCGGGTCTTGTCAGATCCGAACCCCGTTCCTGGAGACTCAGGATCGGCAGCTTGTCGTTCAGTATGCCCGCCGCGTCTATCCGGGTGCACGGATCTTCGAACGCGACTGAGTTGAGCAGGACTCGATCACTCCTGGGCCTTTTCCGGCCCGTCATATGCAATGCCGCGAATGACGGCGGCGCTGCCGAATTTCTTGCGCAGGCTGTCCACCGCGCGCTCGGCGTGGGCGGCGCGGCGGTCGAGCATGTCGGTGTCGTCGGCGGGCGAGCCCTCGCGCAGCGCACTGACGCCGGCGCCCATCAGGCGGAAGGCGGTGCCGTCGATCTCCTTGGCCAGCATCTCGCGGCAGATCGCAAATATCTTTGCGGCGAGCTGCGTCGGGGCCGCGATCGACTGCGAGCGGGTGCGTTGGCGGAAATCTGCGGTTTTCAGCTTCAGCGTGACGGTCGAGCCGCCAAGTTCGCTGCTCTTCAGGCGCGAGGACGTTTTCTCGCACAGCCGCCACAAAATCTTCTCCAGCGTCGCGAAATCGCGGATGTCGGTCTCGAAGGTGGTTTCGCTCGATATCGTCTTGGCGCCCCGGTCGGGCTCGACGCGACGGTCGTCGATGCCGCGCGCGAGCCGCCACAACCGGCGGCCATCGCTCGGAAACTGCCGCATCATCTCGATCTCGTCGGCCTTCTGCAGATCGGCGATGATGCGGAAACCGCGCTGCACGAGGCGCTCCTGGGTCGCAGGTCCGACGCCAAAGATGAAGCCGACGGGTTTCTCGGCCAGCATCACGCGCGCTTCCTCTTGGTCGAGCGCGGCGAAGCCCCGCGGCTTGTCGAGGTCGGAGGCGATCTTGGCCAAAAACTTGTTGCAGGACAGGCCGACCGAGACGGAGATGCCGATGTCGCGCTCGACGTCGCGGGCAAAGCGCGCCAGCACCTTTGCCGGGATCATGCCGTGCACCCGCTCGGTGCCGGAGAGATCGAGGAAGGCCTCGTCGATCGAGAGCGGTTCGACCAGCGGCGTCAGCGCCTGCATGGCCTGGCGCACCTCGCGGCCGACGCGGACATATTTGGCCATGTCCGGCGGGATCACGGTCGCGTGCGGGCAGGCCTCGAGCGCCTTGAACATCGGCATGGCCGAGCGCACGCCGTAGGTGCGGGCGATGTAGCAGGCGGCCGACACCACGCCGCGTTTTCCTCCGCCAATGATGACCGGCTTGTCGGCAATGTCAGGATTGTCGCGCTTCTCGACCGTCGCATAGAAGGCGTCGCAGTCGATATGGGCGATGGTCAGGCCCGAGAGCGCGCGGTGGCGGACGAGGCGAGGGGAACCGCAGGCGGAACAGCGCCGCACGCCCATGTCCAGATCGGCCGAACAATCCCGGCAGAAGCAACGAGGCCCGGCCGGGTCGGGAACGGTCACGGCACGTCGCGCTCCCAGGAGGGGTCGCCGAGCGCGTCGCCGAGGACCTGCCGCGCCGCTGCGACGTTGGTCGCATGCAGTTCCGCGGTCGAGGCAAAGGCCTTCACAGTGGCGTCATCGCGCAGCACGAAATCGAGCACGCTGAGCAGGAAATTGGGGTCCGCGGCGGCATTGCGCAGGGTCTCCGGACCGACCCCTGTCTCGGCCAGAAACAGGCCCAGCCTTTCAGGGTCGCCCGCAACAAATGACAGCGCCTGAATCGCAACGATTTCAGCGACTTCGCGGGGGTTGTGAACAGGCTTTTTCAAGGGGACGGTTTGCCTTTCCGTTAACTTTCGGTCTCTAATTTGGAATCATCATGCCCGAGTCTCGGCCCTGAGTCTTCCGACCCCAGGCAAGCAACTGGAAACCACATCGTAGAAAGTCGACCCTCGGGTTTAACGAAACTCAAGCGAATCTGAGGCTAGTTTGAATCCAGTTTTCGAAGCGCCGGCGAGCGGCGCCTGAGGCGTTACATGTATGGGTCTGCGGACCAATCAGGAGGGCGGGATGGCTAAGACCGTCCTGATCGTGGAAGACAACGAGCTCAACATGAAGCTCTTCCGCGACCTGTTGGAGGCGCACGGCTACCAGACCTCCGGCACCAGCAACGGCTACGAGGCGCTCGACCTCGTTCGCAAGATGCGGCCCGACCTCGTGCTGATGGATATCCAATTGCCGCAGGTCTCCGGCCTCGAGGTGACGCGCTGGATCAAGGACGATCCGGAGCTGCGCGCCATTCCCGTCGTCGCGGTCACGGCATTCGCGATGAAGGGCGACGAAGAGCGCATCCGCGAGGGCGGCTGCGAGGCCTATTTGTCCAAGCCGATCTCGGTCGGCAAATTCATTGAGACGGTCCGGCGTTTTATCGGATAGGAAGTGAGTTCACAGTGTCCGCGCGTATCCTGGTCGTCGATGACGTCCCTGCCAACGTCAAGCTGCTCGAGGCTCGCCTCTCTGCCGAATATTTCGACGTGATGACCGCCTCGAACGGCACCGAGGCGCTGGCGATCTGTCAACGCGCCGAATGCGACATCATCCTGCTCGACGTGATGATGCCCGACATCGACGGCTTTGAAGTTTGCCGCCGCCTGAAGACCGATCCGGCCACGCACCACATTCCTGTCGTGATGGTGACGGCGCTCGACAGTCCGTCCGACCGCAACCGGGGGCTGGAAGCGGGCGCCGATGACTTCCTGACCAAGCCCGTCTCCGACGTCGTGCTGATCGCGCGGGTGCGCTCGTTGACGCGGCTGAAGATGATGACCGATGAGCTGCGCATGCGCGCCATCACCTCGCTCGAGATCGGCATGCAGGCGCCCGAGCGCAGCGCCGTGGCCGACACCGGCAAGGGCGGCCGCATCCTGCTGGTCGATGACCGCCCGTCCTCCTACGAGCGGCTGGCGACGATCCTCGCCGCCGAGCACACCATCGACGTCGAGCCGAACCCGACGGAGGCGCTGTTCCACGCCGCCGAGGGCAATTACGATTTGCTGATCGTCTCCCTCGACCTCAACAATTTCGACGGCCTGAGGCTCTGCAGCCAGGCGCGCTCGCTGGAGCGCACGCGCCACGTGCCGATCCTGGCGATCGCCGACCCCGAGAATTCGACGCGGCTGCTCCGCGGCCTCGAGATCGGCGTCAACGACTATCTGCTGCGTCCCATCGACAAGATCGAGCTCTTGGCGCGGGCCCGCACCCAGATCCGCCGCCGCCGCTATACCGATCATCTGCGTGACAATGTGCAGAACTCGATCGAGATGGCGATCACGGACGCGCTCACCGGCCTGCACAATCGCCGCTACATGGAGAGCCATCTGGCGACGCTCGCCGAGCAGGCCGCGACCCGCGGCAAGCCGCTGGCGCTGATGATCCTGGACATCGACTTCTTCAAGTCGATCAACGACAATTACGGCCACGACGCCGGCGACGACGTGCTGCGCGAATTCGCCGTGCGGGTGCGCAAGTCGATCCGCGGCATTGATCTGGCCTGCCGCTACGGCGGCGAGGAGTTCGTCATCGTCATGCCGGAGACCGATCTCCACGTCGCCGGCATGGTTGCCGAGCGCCTGCGCCGTTCGATCGCGGGCGAGCCGTTCGCGATCCACAAAGGCGCCAAGCGCATCGAGGTCACGATCTCGATCGGCCTGACCACGCTGGAGCAGAAGGGCGAGGCGGTCGCCGACGTCCTCAAGCGTGCCGACACCGCGCTGTATCGCGCCAAGCACGACGGCCGCAACCGCGTGGTGTCGCAGGCTGCGTGAGTCAAATCACGCGCGGAACGCCCGGGGAGCGGTCACCCTCGATCTCACCCGCTATGATACGATCGAGCATGCTGTCGAAATCCCGGGAGATACTTTGATGCTCTCGGACCGACGGCAGATATTCCGCCCGGCTATCGATTGCTGCCGATGCAGACCGAATGCAGGCCAAGATTTGCTTTGAGATTGCATACTCGTTCGTAAGCCCGCGAGCCTTGTGCCACAGATGGGTATAGAGGGCTTGGAATGCGGGAAGGTCAAACACGTCTGCACAAAGCAGACGATCGACGGATCGCTGCTTTAGCTCCTCAAGCTGAGCGTCGTAATGATTCTCTGACATCACAATTGGCTAATCGGCTCTCGTTTCCTTTTGCCTTCTGTAGCACACAGCGCCTGGCACCGACACCGGTCGCATGCGGCATGAGGCTAGGCGAGGGGCAAAAGCAAAAAATTGCGAAAACAACCCCATGCACAGTAGCCGACGCCAGCTAAATCAAAGGCTTGCGTGACGGCTTATGCCGATCATGCCGATCCGCGAAATTGGGTCGGCGAGGCGCCGAAGCGGCGACGGAAGGCCTGGTTGAAATACGAGATATCGTTGAAGCCGCAGGCGTAGGCGATCTCGCTCACCTTGAGCCGGCCGTGCTGGCGCGAGGTGAGCGCCGCCCTTGCGCTTTGGAGCCGCAACTCCAGCACGCGCTCGGTGAAGCTCTCGCCGGTCTCCTGCAGGAGAACCTGGATGTAGCGGGGCGACAGTCCGATCTTCTGAGCAAGGCTGCGAGGCGAGAACGCCGGATTGGTGAAATTCGTTCTGATCTCCGCAAGAATCTCGCGCAGCCGCGCTGCGCGCAAGCCCCGCAGGGTGGCAATTTCGGCGGCATCGCGGCTGGCACCCAGCGTGAGCGCGAGAAGATCCAGCACGGTGGTGCCGATGTGCCGGTCCAAATCCGGATCGCTGCCGGCGTCGTCTGGATCGAGCACGCTTTCCAGATAGCGCTTGAGATGACGCAGCGCCGGTTGGCCGGGATCGAGTGGCCTTGCCATCAGATCGTCCGCGCCAGGAACGAGCTGCAGCAGACGGTCGCGGGCGATCGTCACCGTCGCCCATTCCCCCGGTGCCTCGACGACCATCTCGGCGGTCGCGCCGTTGGTCCCGAGGAACGCGCCACCGGCTCCGGCCGCCGCATTCCGGCCGAACTGCGACAGTTGGAGCTGCGACGTCCCGCGATTGAGCAACAGGCAAAAATCATCGTCAGGGCCGCGTGCAATGGCGCTTTTGGACCGGGCAAACCGTCTGAGCGTTCCATCGAACAACGCAACGCGCACATCGGAGAACTGTGCGAATTGAAACTGAGCGCGAAAGACGCAGTCCTCGAAGCGCGAATAGTCGACGCAGCAGGTGAGCGCCTCGAATTGCTCATGCCAATGCCCGAACCGTGCGGCGTCGCCGAGGCGCGCCGGAAGCTGGTCCGAGCTGAAAGTGATCCGGTTCATCCTGACATCGCTCGGTTCGACGGTCCAGATTGCAGGGCGGCAGGCACGACGAAAATCGTCTTGCCTGTTTAGCGCGGCAGCCCCGGTTTGAGGACAAGAAATTCCGGGTCCGGCAGACCAGTGCGCTCTAGCCCAATTTTGATGCGCCGTAGCGAAACTCGGCGGCGCCCGCGAACGAGGTGACGTCGGCGCGTGGTCCGGCGCCCGCTGCTATCGCGGCGCGCGTTTGCGTCCCTGCACCGGCTTCCGCGCGCCGCCGCCCACATCCACGCCCGCATTCCGCAGCAGCACCTTCGCCGCCTCCTTCGCCGCACGCGCCATCGCCGGATCGTCCCGCACGAGGTCCTGCGCGATCGAGCCGTCGACCAGCAGCACCAACTGCGTTGCGAGCGCATCCGCCTTGGTCACACCGAGCTCGTTCAGGCGGTCGCGAAACCAGAGGCGGCGGCTTTCCTTGAAGGCGACCGCGATCTTTTTCACGGCGCGGTCCTGAGGGCCTAGCTCGGCAACCGCGTTCACGAACGGACAGCCGCGAAAGTCCTTGGCCGCAAACCGGCGCTCCAGCGAATCGAAGGTGCCGAGGATCTGCTCGGCCGGCGGATTGTCGGAGGGGGATGCGTGCACGAAGCGGCGCTCAAGGTAGGCCGCGATCAGCGCGTCCTTGGACGGGAAGTGGTTGTAGAGCGTGCGTTTGGAGATGCCGATCTCGGCCGCGATGGTGTCGACGCCGATGGCGCGAATGCCCTGCAGATAGAACAGCTTGTCGGCGGTCTCGAGTATCCGCTCTTTCATCGTCTGTGGGGCGGGCGGGGGAGCCATGCGGTAGCGCGCATCCTCTTGGCTTGACAGCTGCGGCCCAACATAGCCTAAGTACACAGGTCTGTGTAACCAAAATCAACCGATATTTCAGACGACGGCATTTGCGCCGTGCCCAAAAGGGAGACGAAAATGCCCCTGCTGCAGGTCCTGCGTCCGACATTGCCCATCCTGATCGGCGCATCGATCATGCTGACGCTGAGCATGGGGCTGCGGCAGAGCCTCGGCATCTTCATGCAGCCGCTGACCCACGACATCCACATTTCGATCTCGGATTTCACGCTGGCGCTGGCGGTGCAGAACCTCGCCTGGGGCTTTCTCCAGCCGCTCGCCGGCGCGATGACGGTGCGCTACGGCTTCCGTCCGATCATGATCGTCGGCGCGCTGATGTACATCGCAGGCCTCATTCTGATGACGACCGCGAACGGGCTTCCCAGCATCATGATCGGCGCGGGCATGCTGATCGGCACATCGTTGGCCTGCACCGCGGCTGCGATCGCGATGTCGGTGGCGGCGCGCGCAGTGCCCGCAACGGTGCGCTCGACCGTGCTCGGCATCGTCTCCGGCGCGGGCTCGCTGGGCGCGCTGCTCTCGGCGCCGATCGGACAGATGCTCAATGAGGGGTTTGGCTGGCGCGTCGGGCTTGCCGGCTTCGTCGTCATGTCGGTGCTGATGATTCCGGCCGCGTGGTACGCGGGGCGCGTCGACCAGGTCCCGCTGCCGAAGCCGGCTGCCGACGAGATCGACGACGCCACGGCTGCGACCGCGGCGAGGACCGCGTTCGGCAATGCCTCCTTCGTGGTGATGACTTGCGCCTATCTCGTCTGCGGCATGCAACTGGTCTTCCTCACCACGCATCTGCCGTCATACCTTGCGATCTGCGGCCTCGATCCGATGCTGAGCGCGCAGACGCTCGGCATGATCGGCGGCTTCAACGTGCTCGGCTCGCTGTTCTTCGGCTGGGCCGGCCAGCGCTGGAACAAGCTGGCGCTGCTGGGTGCGATCTACATCCTGCGCTCGCTAGCGCTTGCCTGGTATTTCATGTTGCCGGCAACGCCGTTCTCGACGCTGCTGTTCGGCGCCATCATGGGCTTCCTCTGGATGGGAGTAGGGCCGCTGGTCGCGGGCGCGGTCGCCGAGATGTTCGGCCTGCGCTGGCAGGCGATGATCCAGGGCCTCGCCTTCATGAGCCACCAGATCGGCAGCTTCCTCGGCGCCTATGGCGGCGGAGTGCTGTACGACGCGCTCGGCTCCTACACCATGGCCTGGCGGATCGGCGTGGCGCTGGGTTTAGCCGGCGGCATCGTGCAGGTGGCGTTCGCGCTGCTCCGGCCGTCGCAACCTCCGTCGCCGGTGTTGAAGGCGGCGTAGGCTTCTGGGCTTACACCGTCACCCTGAGGTGCTCGCCTTTCGGCGAGCCTCGAAGGGCGACGGCGCGGCTGCATCTCGACCGTTCATCCTTCGAGGCTGCCGGCGCGATGCTCTTGCATCGCGCCACTCGCACCTCAGGATGACGGATTGAGATGAGCGCTTGCAGCAATCGGCGAGCGGTGTGGACTAGCGATGTCCTGAGCGCTTGAGATCGGCGACCTTGAACCTGTTGCCGGCCTGCAGGCTGCTGCAAAACCAGTGGGCTCTGTTTCGAAACTCGCCCAGGAACACCTTCGTCTCGACGCAATTCTCGTAGGATGAATGGGTGATGGTATCTCGGCACGTTGGCGAGAAGGGTCCATAGTTCACATTGCCGCCCGACTCGCTGCATCCAATCCAGGGCTCCTTGCCGTGCCGGAAGCTTGATGCACAGCCACCGTTGCAGCTGCTGGCGACTCTCTCCAGGCTGGCTATCCTCCCCATCACAGAACCCGGTGCATAGGAAGGCGTGCGCGCGGTTGCCGTTCGCGGGGTTGACACAGTCCGACGCGGCGCCGTTGTGTTTGCTCCCCGCTCCGACACCTGCGGCCTTGCCACCTGTTTCGGCGCATCGACCGTAACAGGGGGAAGCGTGGCGGCGGGGCCGGTCGGGATTTGCGATGCGGCCGGGGCGCACAGCAAGGCGGTTGACAAGACAGCGATGGTTGAAGGCACGACAAGGCTCGATGACAATCTCATGACCATGTCCTTCCCAAATCCGGACGGAAATTCCGTGCCGGTAAGTGCACGGTAACAGACATTTGGGATTGGGCAACCGAGGGTTGAGGCGACCTCTGCCTAATGATTGGCCATGGTGGTCAGGAGAAAGTGGAGCACGTCAACTCGTTCTCGTGCCCCGGACGAAGCGCAGCGTTGCACGCTGCAGCGCGTCCGGGACACGCAGTCGAAAATAAAACGGGGCCCGAAAGGGCCCCGCAAAACTCTTCAGCGCTTGTCCGCGATCTTACTTGATCTTGGCTTCGCGGAATTCGACGTGCTTGCGCGCGACCGGGTCGTACTTCTTCTTGACCAGCTTGTCGGTCATGGTGCGCGAATTCTTCTTGGCGACGTAGTAGAAGCCGGTGTCGGCCGAGGACACGAGCTTGACCTTGATGGTGACCGCTTTGGCCATGTTCAGAACCTCAGGAATGAAGGGAATCTGGAGCCGGCCAAACGGCCCGCGTTGGCCGGCAACCTAGCTAGAAACCGCCTGATGTCAAGGTTTCAGGCGGCAAAAGCCCCCCAAAACGGCCCGATTACCCCTCGAAGAACCGGTTTTTCGGCCGTGGCAGGCCCAGATTCTCCCTCAAAGTGGGCCCTTCATACTCTTTCCGGAAAATCCCGCGCCGCTGCAGCTCCGGGACGACCTTGTCGACGAAGTCGTCGAGGCCGGCGGGCAGGAACGGGAACATGATGTTGAAGCCGTCGGAGCCGCGCCCGACCAGCCATTCCTCCATCTGGTCGGCGATGGTTTTGGCCGTGCCGACGAAGGACAGCCCGCCATAGCCGCCGACGCGCTGGGCGAGCTGGCGCACGGTGAGCTTGTCGCGCCTGGCGAGGTCGACCATGCGCTGCCGGCCGCTCTTGCTGGCGTTGGTCTCGGGGATGTCAGGCAGTTGGCCGTCGGGGTCGAAGCCCGAGGCATCGGTGCCGAGGATGACCGAGAGCGAGGCGATGGCGCTGTCGTAATGCACGCGGCTGTCGAGCAGCGCGCGCTTCTCTTTGGCCTCATCGACGCTGTCGCCGACCACCACGAATGCGCCGGGCAGGATCTTCAGATGCTCGGGATCGCGGCCGATGGTCTCCATGCGGCCCTTGATGTCGGCATAGAGCTTTTGTCCGTCGGCGAGGCTGCCGCCGCCGGTGAACACGGCTTCCGCCGTCTCTGCCGCGAGCTGCTTGCCGTCTTCGGAGGCGCCGGCCTGCACGATCACCGGCCAGCCCTGCACGGGGCGGGCGATGTTGAGGGGGCCGCGCACCTTCAGATATTTGCCGTTGTGATCGAGCGTGTGCATTTTCGCGGGATCGAAAAATAGCCCGCTCTCGACATCGCGCACGAAGGCGTCGTCGGCGAACGAGTCCCACAGGCCCGTGACGACATCGTAGAACTCGCGGGCGCGCTTGTAGCGCTCGGCATGCTCCATGTGATCATCGAGGCCGAAATTCAGGGCCGCGTCCGGGTTCGATGTCGTGACGATATTCCAGCCGGCGCGGCCGCCGCTGAGATGATCGAGCGAGGCGAAGCGGCGCGCGACGTGGTAGGGCTCGTCAAAGGTGGTCGAGCCCGTCGCGATCAGGCCAATCCGCTCGGTGACCGCCGAGAGCGCCGACAGCAGTGTGAATGGCTCGAACGAGGTCACGGTGTGGCTGCGCTTGAGCGCGTTGACCGGCATGTTCAGCACGGCGAGGTGATCGGCCATGAAGAAGGCATCGAACCTGCCGGCCTCGAGCTTCTGGATCAGCGTCTTGATGTGCCCGAAATTGAAATTGGCGTCGGGCCAAGCCCCGGGATAGCGCCAGGCGCCGGTGTGGATGCTGATCGGGCGCATGAACGCGCCAAGCTTGAGTTGCCGTTGTGCCATCGCCCGGTGTCCGTTCTTGGTGACGTTGGGGAAAGACATAGGCATGCGGCGGAACTCCGCCATTGGGGGAGGCGGGAAGATTTTTTCGTTTTTCGATGTCCGCTCAGCACAATCGCGTCATTCCGGGGCGCACCCCATCGCGCGAGCTGCGATGCGCAATTGCGCATCTGAGAATCCATCGAGCCGCAGATACTGAGGCGAGAGGGCTACTGCCCCCGGGCCCTTTGATCGAAGGCGCTCAGCACGGCGAGCGTCATCGCGGTGACGCCGGTCTGGATGGTCGGTTTCGGCACCGGGGCGAATTGCGGCGAGTGATTGCCGGGAAGCGGCGGGCCGCTGCCATTGCGCGCGGCGGCGACGCGGTCGGGCTCATAAACGCCGATGTTGAAGAACATCGACGGCACGCCGGCGTTGACATATTCCGAATAGTCTTCGCTGGTCGTGTTCGCCGGGCTGACGTTGAACTTGTCGCCGAAGGCCGCTTTCAGCACCCGCTCGGCCTGGCCGACCACAGCGGCATCGTTCACCACCGCCTTGGTCCCTTCGTCGATGTGGATTTCAGGCGCCGGTGCATCCGCCATCGCCGCCACCGCTTTCGCCGTCCGCTCGATCCCGGCCAGCATCCTCGCGCGCACCTGCGGCTTGAAGCTGCGGATCGTGCCGATCACCCTGGCCTCATCGGGGATGATGTTGCCGGCGGTGCCGGCGTGGATCGCGCCGATGGTGACGAGGCCGAATTCGGTCGGGTCCTTCTCGCGGCTGATCACGCTCTGGACGTCGACGACGAAGCGCGATGCCATCATCACGGGATCGATGGTCGCCTGCGGGATCGCGCCATGGCCGCCGCGGCCGACGAATCTGATGAACAGACCGTCGACATTCGACGATCCGACCCCGACCCTGTAGGTGACGGAGCCGTAGGCTCCACTGCCGTCGTGCAGGGCAAACCCCGCATCGGGTTTCGGAAAGCGGGTGAACAGGCCATCGGCGATCATCGCCCTTGCGCCCGCGACCTCTTCCTCGGCGGGCTGCGCGATGAACATCAGCGTACCGTGCCACTGGTCCTTGATGCCGACCAGGGTCTTCGCCGTGCCGACCCAGCTCGCCATGTGGATGTCGTGGCCGCAGCTATGGGCGACGAATGTCTCGCGGCCCTGCCAGATCTGCTTGTCGCGGCTGGCATAGGGCAGGCCGGTCTTCTCCTCCATGGGCAGCGCATCAAGCTCGGTGCGAACCATGATGGTGGGACCGTCACCGTTCCTGTAGATGGCAACAAGGCCCGTCTTGCCGACGCGCTCGGTGACTTCAAAACCAATCGCACGCATCTCGCCGGCGAGTTTCGCCGCGGTCTTCTCCTCCTGGAAGGCAATCTCGGGATGGGCGTGGATGTCCTTATAGAGCGCGTCGAGCTTCGGGTATTCGCTCTCGAAGGCGGTCTCGATGGTTTGCTTCAACCTGGCGACGTCGAGCTCCGCATGGGCGGGTGGCGAGAGCAGGCCGCACAACGCCACGGAAGCGAGCAGAGGCCTTACGAAGCGCATCATCCGATCCTCCGGTTGTTTTAAGCGCTCTTTCCTTCACCTAGCACATCTCGTCGCATCTTTCCGCCATAGAAATGGAAGAACGGCACCGGCGCATCGCGGCGGAGAGGGCTGTCGCGTTGAGCAGGTTGCGCGTCATCGGATGCAGATCGGCGCGCGCTCTTGAGCCGAGCTCGACCCAGAGCGGCTTGTCCAGCCCCGCATCGAGGCGTCTCTTCGAACCAATCCGCTGCTCGCGCCGACCAAGCCATGACCCCGCGAGGAGACCCTTCATGGCCGGCACAATGACCGTGGACGGCGGCATCGTCCGCATCGACCGGCCCATGCCATGGGTCGGCCGGCTGTTGTCGCTGCCGCTGCTGGCGGCGAGTGGCTATCTGCTGTGGAACGTTGCGCTCGGCCTGCGCCAGGACTTTTTCGGTTTTGGAAGGCTCGCCGACGATCTCGTGCCGGTGCTGGTACTCACGGGGTTCGGGTTGCTCGTCGGCATTCCCGGCATCATCCTCCTGACGTTCCGCTACTTCGTCGTGCTCAACGAGACGCTGCGCCAGATCGTGATCACCAGGCAGTTCGGCCCGCTGAACATTCGCTCGTCGCGCAGTCTCGCCGACTATCACTTCATCAGCGTCACCGACGACTACGAAACGGATCTGACGACGTACGACGTCAATCTCTGCGGCAACAAGGGCATCGAGCCGATCACGCTTCAGAGCTTCACGCGTCGTGAGGAGGCCGATCAGCTCGCAAGCGAGATTGGCCGCGTCCTCAAGCTGGCGGCGCGCGACTATGTCGGCACCGAGCCGGATGCGGACTGACTAGCCCAAAATATCCTTCTGCATCTTGCCGCCGTAGAAATGGAAGAACGGCACCGGCGCATCGTGGCGCAGCGGGCCGGTGGCAAGGCGGGTGTGGAGCTCGTTGAGCACGTTGCGCGTCATTGGATGCAAATCGGCCAGCGGCTTGGAGCCGAGCTCGACCCAGACCAGCTCGACCAGTTCGGCATCGGCATGGATCACGCCGTCGACGCGATGGGTGATCGCGGAGGCGTCTGCCGTGAAGAAGCGCGTGTCGAACCGCTTGACGCGGCCGGGCGGGGTGATCGCGCGCGCGATCAGGAACAGGCTGGACGGATCGGGCAGGAGGCCCGCATCGGCGAACGGCTTCCAGGGGCCGTCGAGCTTTGTCACTTTGCCCTCGGCCGTGCGCCCGAGGCAGAGGCCGGTTTCTTCGCAGGCCTCGCGGATCGCGGCGATGGCGAGTGACTTCGCGCGCGAGGCCGGCGTCTTCGGGCTGCCCTTGGCGAGGTTGGCCTCTAACTCAGCGGTGATGGGCGCGGCACAGGGCACGCGATAGTCGGCCTTGTCGACGCGCCCGCCGGGGAAGACGAACTTGCCGGGCATGAACACCACCTTGTCGTGGCGTTTGCCGACCAGCACTTTCGGAATGGCGCCGCTGCGGTCGACCAGGATCAGCGTCGCCGCATCCCTCGGGCGGAAATAGGGATGGTGATCGGCTTCCTTCTCCTCGTGGACCTTGGCCTTCTCCGCGACTTGCGCAATATCCGTCATGTCCTCACCCAAACGCTTTTTGCTTCTTGCTTACACAGGCGGAATACCATCCGGAGGGTTGTCGTCAAACCCGTGCATGCGCAGAGCCCATTGCAGGCCGACCACAGCTCCCTTGACCGGCTGCAGCAGCGCGAGCGAGGCGACGAAGGTGAAGGGCAGATAGGCCGCGAAGCTGAGCCAGACCGGCGTCGTGTAATTGGTCTCGATCCAGAGGATCGCGGGCACCACGATGTGACCGACGATGACGATGACGAGATAGGCGGGCAGATCGTCGGCGCGGTGCGGCGTGAAATCGAGGCCGCATTCGGCGCAATCGTCTGCGGTCTTCAGGAAGGCGCGGAACAGCTTGCCCTCGCCACAGCGCGGGCAGCGGCCGCGAAAGCCCCGCTTCATCGCGGTCCAGAGATCGCGCTTCTCGACGAGACCCGTCTCGCGCGTCCAAATTTTTGGGGCCGTGCTCATCGTCACCATGCTTTGCCCTTTTTACTGCCGCCTTTGCCCTTGTTCTTTCCTTTGTTCTTTCCCTGGCCCTTCTTCGGCTTGCCGGATTTTGGCTTCGGCGGCTTGCGTTTTCTATCCGGGCTGCGTCCGGGATGCGCCTTGAACGAGGGGCGGCGCTGCGGACCGGATGGTCTGCGTTCGCGCGGCGCGGTCTCACTGGAGGACGACAGCAGCTCGAAGCGCAGCGCGCCCGCGATCGGCGCTGCCTCGATCAGGCGGACGTCGACCACGTCCCCCAGCTGATACATGGTGCGGCTGCGCGTGCCGACGAGGGCGTGTCGGCCCTCGTCGTAGTTGAAATATTCCGTGCCGAGGGATCGGATCGGGATCAGGCCGTCGGCGCCAGTTTCAGCCAGTTTGACAAAGAGCCCGGCGCGGGTGACGCCGGAGACGCGGCCCTGGAAGCTGGCGCCGATGCGATCAGCCAGGTGATGAGCAATGAGCCGGTCGACGGTCTCGCGCTCCGCCTTCATCGCGCGCCGCTCGGTCACCGAGATGTGGGCCGCGACCTCGCTTAAGGTTTCCGGCGTCGCGCTGTCGGGCAGCGCGCCTTCGCCGAGACCGAGCGCGCGGACCAGCGCGCGATGTACGACGAGGTCGGCATAGCGGCGGATCGGCGAGGTGAAATGGGCGTAGCGGCGCAAATTCAGGCCGAAATGTCCGTAATTCTCGGAAGAGTATTCGGCCTGCGCCTGGGCGCGCAGCACGACCTCGCTGACCAGCGGATAGTAATCATGGCCTTCGAGCTGGGCCAGCACGCGGTTGAACGTGGTGGGACGCAGCGCGCCTGATTTGGCGAAGGGAACGTCGAGCGTCTCCAGGAATTCCGCGAGTGCGTGGACCTTCTCCAAGGTGGGCTCGTCGTGCACGCGGTAGATCAGCGGGAGCGATTTCTTCTCCAGCATCTCGGCGGCCGCGACGTTGGCGAGGATCATGAACTCCTCGATCAGCTTGTGCGCATCGAGCCTTTCCGGGACGACGACGCGGTCGACGGTGCCGTCGCTCTTCAACAGGATCTTGCGCTCAGGCAGATCGAGATTGAGCGGATCGCGCTCGTCGCGGGCGCGCTTGGCGCAGGCATAGGCGGCGTAGAGCGGTTTCAAGATCGGATCGAGCAGGGGACCGGTGGTGTCATCCGGCCGTCCGTCGATCGCGGCTTGCGCCTGCGCGTAGCTCAGCTTGGCGGCCGAGCGCATCAGGATGCGGTGGAAGCTGTGCGAGCGCTTGCGGCCGTCTGGGCCGAGCACCATGCGCACCGCGAGCGCGCCACGCGGCTCGCCCGGCACCAGCGAGCAGAGATCGTTGGAGATGCGCTCGGGCAGCATCGGCACGACACGGTCGGGGAAGTAGACCGAGTTGCCGCGATCGAGCGCGTCGCGGTCGAGCGCGCTGCCCGGCCGGACGTAGAAGCTCACATCCGCAATGGCGACGTTGACGATGAAGCCGCCCTTGTTGTTGGGATCGGGATCGGCCTCAGCATGCACCGCGTCGTCATGATCCTTGGCGTCGGGAGGATCGATGGTGAGAAGCGGCACGTCGCGCCAATCCTCGCGGCCCTTCAGGTTCGCGGGCTCAGCGGCTTCTGCCTCGCGCTCGGCGGCAGGCGAGAATTGCAGGGGGATGTCATGGGCGTAGATCGCGATCAGGCTGATCGCCTTCTCCGACTTGACCGAGCCGAGCTTCTCTTTCACGCGGCCGGACGCAAGCCCAAAGCTGCGCGTGCGGACGATGTCGACACTTACGAGATCACCGTCCTGCGCGCCGTGTGCGTCCGCCGGGGCGATGTTCAGCTCGCGGTCCGCGGCCTTCTTGTCGACGGGGACGAGTCGTCCGCCGCCTTCGGGCAGACTGCGAAACACGCCGAGAATCCGGCTCTTGGCCTTGTCGAAGACCTTGATGATGTGGCCGCGATAGGCCGGGCCTTCAGTGTCGTCCGTGCGCTCGACGCGCAGCAGCACGCGGTCGCGGACACCGGCGACGGTGCCTGGCTTTGGCCGGCGCGGCATCTGGATGCGGATTTTGGGGGGCTCGCCGCTTTCGACCTCGTCCCATTCGGTGGGGGAGGCGATCAATTCGCCGTCCTGGTCGCGGCCGGTAATATCGGCGACCAGCGTCGGCGGCAGCGCGTCCGGCTCGGACACCTTGTGGCGCTTCTTCTTGATGGTTCCGTCGTCGGCGAGCTCGCGCAATATGCGCTTGAGCTCGACGCGATCGGCGTTCTTCAGGCCGAACTCGCGCGCAATTTCGCGGGTGCCGACGTTTCCTTGATTTGCCTTGATGAAGGCGACGATGGCGCTCCTGTCGGGAAAGCCATGGTCATTCTTGCGTTTCACTTAACCTCTAATTCTTGATCTAAGTCTTGCCGGCACTCTTCTTGGCCGGCGTCTTGGCGGCGGCGGCCTTGGTCGGCGACGTTTTTGCGGTCGACGACACGGCTGCGCGCGCCTTGCTGGTGGATTCAGTTTTCGATTTGGCCGCCTTCTTCGCGGCCGGTTTCTTCTTCGGCGCGGCGTCATCGCCGTCCGCAGCCTTCTCTGCAGCCTTCTTGGCCTTGGCCGGCTTCGCCGCCTTCTTCGGCTTCTTGCCGCCGCCCTTGGCCGCGCGCTCGTCGATCAGCGCGATCGCCTGTGCAAGCGTGACCGTGTCCTTTTCGAACTCGGCCGGGATCGTCGCGTTGACGCCGCCCGCGGTGACATAGGCGCCGTAGCGGCCGCTCTTCACAGTGACGGTGCCGAGCGAGGGATGATCGCCGATCGCCTTGCCGGGATCGGCGCCGAAGCGGCGGCTCGGCCCCTTGGCGACCTTTTCCGCGATCAGCGTCACCGCGCGGTTGAGGCCGATGTCGAACACCTCGTCGCCGGCCTCCAGGCTGGCATAGGTCTTCTCATGCTTGACGAACGGCCCGAAGCGGCCGAGGCCTGCGGTGATCGGCTGACCGGTCTCCGGATGCTTGCCGATTTCGCGCGGCAGCGACAGCAGCTTCAGCGCAAGCTCGAGCTCGACATCGCCGGGCGAGGTGCCCTTCGGAATGCCGGCGCGCTTCGGCTTCTCGCCTTCCTCATAATCCTTCTGCTCGCCGAGCTGGATATAGGGCCCGAACCGGCCCGCCTTGACCCAGACATCGAAGCCGGTGTCGGGATCCTGGCCGAGCGAACGGTCGGCGCTGGCCTCGCCATCCGCAGCGAGCTGGCGGGTGTAGCGGCACTCCGGATAGTTCGAGCAGCCGACGAAGGCGCCGAACTTGCCGGCCTTCAGGTTGAGCCGGCCGGTGCCGCAGTTCGGGCACTGCCTGACGTCGCCGCCGTCGGCACGGGGCGGGTAGATGTGCGGCCCGAGCATCTCGTCGAGCACGTCGAGCACCTGCGCGACGCGCAGATCCTTGATGTCGTCGACGGCGCCGATGAAGCCGGTCCAGAAATCCTTCAGCACCTGCTGCCAGGAGATCTCGTTGTTGGAGATGCGGTCGAGCTGCTCCTCGAGACCCGCGGTGAAGTCGTACTCGACGTAGCGGCTGAAGAAGCTTTCCAGGAACGCGATCACGACGCGGCCCTTGTCCTCGCCGTGCAGGCGCTTCTTCTCCAGCTTGACGTAGCCGCGGTCCTTCAGCACCTGGAGGATCGCGGCATAGGTCGAGGGCCGGCCGATGCCGAGCTCTTCCATGCGCTTGACCAGCGAGGCCTCGGAGAAGCGCGGCGGCGGCTCGGTGAAGTGCTGGGTGACGGACAGCGACTGCCGCTTGAGCGCGTCGTTCGGGCTCATCGCGGGCAGGCGGCGGGAGTCCTCGTCCTCCTCGTCGTCGCGGCCTTCCTGGTAGAGCGCGAGGAAGCCGTCGAACTTGACGACCTGGCCGGTGGCGCGCAGCTCCAGCGTGCGGGAGCCTGCCTTCGCCGTGATGTCGACGGTGGTGCGCTCGAGCTCGGCCGATTCCATCTGGCTCGCAATGGTGCGCTTCCAGATCAACTCATAGAGCCGCGCCTGATCGGCATCGAGCTTGCGGCTCATGCTGTCGGGGCGGCGGGACATGTCGGTCGGGCGGATCGCTTCGTGCGCTTCCTGGGCGTTCTTGGCCTTGGCCTGGTACTGGCGCGGAGCGTCCGGCACGTAAGCGTTGCCGTAATCCTCGCCGATCACCTTGCGCGCCTGGGTGATCGCCTCGGGGGCGATCTGCACGCCGTCGGTACGCATATAAGTAATGAGTCCGGTGGTCTCGCCGCCGATGTCGATGCCTTCATAAAGGCGCTGGGCGATCCGCATGGTATGCGCCGGCGCAAAGCCGTATTTGCGGCTGGCTTCCTGCTGCAGCGTCGAGGTGGTGAAGGGCGCCTGCGGATTGCGCCGGGCGGGCTTCGCATCGACCGAGGTCACGGCGTAGGCGGCCGTCTCCAGCGCCTTCTTGAAGTCTTCGGCTTCGGCGCCGGTTCCGATGTCGAGGCGCTGGATCTTCTTGCCGTCGGCGCCGACGAGGCGGGCCTCGAACGCATCGCCGCGCGGGGTGAGCAGGGTCGCGATCAGCGACCAATATTCACGCGCGACGAATTTTTCGATCTCGAGCTCGCGGTCGCAGACGAGGCGCAGCGCCACCGACTGCACGCGGCCGGCGGAGCGGGCGCCCGGCAGCTTGCGCCACAGCACCGGAGAGAGGGTGAAGCCGACCAGATAGTCCAGCGCGCGGCGCGCCATATAGGCGTCGACCAGCGCGCCGTCGATCTGGCGCGGATGCTTCATGGCGTCCGAGACCGCCTGCTTGGTGATGGCGTTGAACACCACCCGCTCGATCTTCTGGTCCTTCAGCGCGCGCTTTTCCTTCAGCACCTCCAGCACGTGCCAGGAGATGGCCTCGCCCTCGCGATCAGGGTCGGTGGCGAGAATCAGGCGGTCGGCATTCTTCAGGGACTTGGCGATGTCGTTGAGCCGGCCGGCCGCCTTGGGGTCGACCTCCCAGATCATCTTGAAATTGGCGTCGGGATCGACGGAGCCGTTCTTCGCGGGCAGGTCGCGGACATGCCCGAACGAGGCCAGAACCTCATAGGACGAGCCCAAATATTTGTTGATCGTCTTGGCTTTCGCCGGCGACTCCACAATGACGATATTCATGTAGTTCCAGTAACTTACGGGAAAATCTGAGGCCGAAAACGAAAGGACTCGGGTCGGCCGTTTCGCTCCGAACATGGGTGGTGAGGCGGGTCCTGTCAAATCGAAGGCTGTTGAAAGCCGCCCGGATGGGAAAAGTTTCATATCGAGAAAGTTGCAAAATACCACCTTGGAGTTGCGATCGATGTCGGCGTAATGTTTCGGCGGGGCATGGATTCGGGTGGGGGCTGGTGACTAGGCCGGGAAAGAAACGGGTGCGCGCCGCATCAGGCGCGCCGGGAGGCTCGCGTCACGAGGAACCGGGGGAGGGCGGCGTGGACGAGGCTGTCGCCTTCATCGCCGAGCAGGTCGGGGCATTGCGCAAGCTCGCCGAGCGCCACAAGCTCGACGTGCTGCATTATCTCCTGGGCATGACCAAGCTCGAGGCCGACGAGCATGTGAGGCTGCGGAGCAAGCGCAAGCTGTCGTGAGGGGGCGGCTCTATCCACCCGTCATCCCTGCGCGAGCGCGTAGCGTTCGTCGCTGGAGGCGCGAGTGGCGTGATGCGCAGCATCGCGGCGGGAGCCTCGAAGGATGAACGGCCGAGATGCAGCCGGGCCGTCGCCCTTCGAGGCTCGCCGAAGAGGCGAGCACCTCAGGGTGACGGGGAGAGAGTTGAGCGCGCTCCTCTATCCTCTGTCATAGCGAACAGCCATCCTGGCCAATCGCTGGCCGAGATAATCGGCTGTGCTCAAATCGCTCTGCGGCAAGGCGCAGTCGACCAAATGGGTCGCCAATCCAAGCTGGCTGCCCAGACGATTGCGGCCGCTCGGATCCTCCCCTCCCGGAATATCCAGTCCGCACCAGAGCATGCCGTGTTGGGCCGCCAGAATGGAGAAGTAGCTCAGCGTGTGCAGTTGATCGCCACCCGCGCAGGCGCCCGTCGTGAAGCCGGCTGCGAGCTTGTTGGCCCATCGTTGCTCGCTCCATCGATCGCTTGAAGCATCCGCGAAGGCTTTGAACTGCGCCGCTGCTCCGCCCATGTAGGTCGGGCTGCCAAATGCGACCGCGCTGGCGCGGTCGATCGTCGCCAGTAATTGCTCATTCTGAAATCGGCCCGACTTGATGTCGTCGCCGGCGATCCGGCAAAGCGTGACCTCCGCCATTCCAGCGGCTCCGCGCGCCACTGCATGCGCCAGCGTCTCGGTGGTGCCGGAATTGGAAAAATAGACAATGGCGAGCAGAGGCATGGGATGACGCTTTGGGATGCCTAGCCATCTTTGACGTCGCCGAGACTTTGCACAAGTCCCCCACGCCGTCATTGCGAGCGGAGCGACTAGTCCGCCGAAGCCCTGGCGAAGGCGGAAGCAATCCAGAGTCTTTCCGCGGGGGCAGTCTGGATCGCTTCGTCGAAAGGGCTCCTCGCAATGACGGTGTGGTGGCAGTTACGGCTCATCACGCCGACCGCCGCCGCGTCGCCCGCGGCTTCAGCGTGGTATCCGCCGGGCTGAGCAACCGGCCATCCTCGGCGCGTAATTCCAGCTTCTTCACCGGGCGGCCCTTGGCGCGATCCACCAACACTGTCGCGATCTCCTCAGGCGCGTCGTCGAACTCCTCGCTCCATTGCCTGAGCGCCACCAGGATCGGGAAGGTGCCGCGGCCCTTCGGTGTCAGCACATATTCCTGGTAGGCGCTGCCGTCGGAGGCGGGGGCGGTTGCCAGGATGCCATGGTCGACGAGCGAGCGCAGCCGGACCGACAAGATGTTCTTGGCCATGCCGAGCTTGCTCTGGAATTCGCCGAACCGGCGCAGGCCGAACAGCGCCTCGCGGATGATCAGCAGCGACCACCAATCCCCGATCGCGTCCAGCGACCTCGCGATCGGGCAGGCATCGCCCTCGAAGCTGGTTCGTTTCACCATCGTTCCGATTCCTGTCGCGTTCGCACGACCGGTGTGCCGATCACGCGCTTGTGTGGTTGCATGATAAAACCATATGCCCTAGATGGCAACATAGTTTTATGATGCAACCCCTGGAGGCGAACGTGAGACTGAAGAACAAGACGGCCCTGATCACCGGCGGCAACAGCGGCATTGGCCTTGCGACCGCAAAACTGTTCGTGGCCGAAGGCGCCAAGGTGGTGATCACCGGACGCAACAAGCAGACGCTGGAGGCGGCGGCCAAGGAGCTCGGACCGAAC
Organism: Bradyrhizobium sp. 25ACV; assembly: GCF_054863005.1. Lineage (NCBI taxonomy): Bacteria > Pseudomonadati > Pseudomonadota > Alphaproteobacteria > Hyphomicrobiales > Nitrobacteraceae > Bradyrhizobium > Bradyrhizobium sp. 25ACV. The sequence goes on along the minus strand of NZ_JAVAYO010000006.1, from coordinate 396,074 downwards.
GCGCTCGCGCTCGCTGCGGACGCCACCGACATCGCGGCGACGGAAGCTGCGATCAAGCAAGGCGCCGAAAAGTTCGGCAAGTTCGACATCGTGTTCGCCAATGCCGGCATCGCCGGCGGCACGCCGCTCGGCTCGGCCACGCTCGAGGTCTTCGAGAAGGTCATCAGCACGAACCTGACAAGTGTATTCTTCACGGTGCAGGCGGCGCTGCCTTATCTCAACGACAATGCCTCGATCATCCTCAACGGCTCGGTGATCTCAGTGCTCGGCATTCCCGGCTACTCGGCTTACGGCGCCGCGAAGGCCGGCGTGCGCGCGATGGCGCGGATCATGGCCTCGGAGCTGTCGCCGCGCGGCATCCGCGTCAACGTGGTCGCGCCCGGCGCGACCCGCACGCCGATCTGGGGACCTGCAACGGCAACACCGGAAGCCGAGAAGGCGTTCGAGAAGCGGATCGCGCTGTCGACGCCTCTGGGGCGCATCGGTGAAACCGATCACGTTGCGAAGACGGTGCTATTCCTTGCCTCCGATGATTCCGCGCATGTGCAGGGCCAGGAGATCTTCGTCGACGGCGGCGCGGTGGCCTCGCCGAGCGGCGCGCCGATCTATCGCGGTTGATCAAGTGAAGTGAAAATTGAATCAGTCGGCGCGATCATTGCAATTGCGCCGGCAGATTCCTGCACCTGGCGAGCCGTATATTCCTGAACCTTGTGTGAGGCGTTGAACCTTCGCGCAAGCTGGCAAGACATTTTTACGGGCAGGGGGTCACAAGACTCATTTCAAGGGAGCCCGATATGCCAAAAGCAGCCCGCATTTTTTCATCGATTTCAGCACCGCGCATTTACACCGAAAATTCCGCCGTTCCGGCCAAGCGCTCCGATACGTCCGAACTCATCGGGGTGGTTCTGTTCGCCGGCATCGGCCTGTTCATTTCGCTCGTCGCCGTCATCCTGGGCATGCAGGGCGCCTGGTTTTAGCTTCGCAGACCGGCCGCCGTCCATCAGCCGCCGCGGGCGATGCCCCGGCGGACTGATGATGTCGGCATGAACTCAGGCCGCGCGAAGGCTTGTTGCCGCCTGGAGGGCGCCGGCCAGCGACTTCTCGCGGTGGTCCGGGCCGACCTGGACGCCGTCTGCCGGAATGAATTCGACGCCCGTGACGCCCATGAAGCCGAACACCCAGCGCAGATAGCTTTCGAGATGTTCGCCTGCTGCGTACGGCGTCTCGCCGCCGTAATAGCCGCCGCGTGAGATCGCCACGATCACGCGCTTGCCGCCGACGAGCCCCTCGGGCCCGGTTGCGCCGTATTTGAAGGTCTTCCCCACCACCAGAATGCGATCGATCCAGGCCTTGAGCTGGCTCGGAATCGTGAAGTTGTACATGGGCGCGCCGATCACGATGATGTCGGCGGCCAGGAACTCATCCAGCGCGGCCGCGCTCGCGGCAAGGTCGGGTCCGAGTTCCGCCGGTGCGGGCGCGCCTTGCGCGGCGGCGAGGTGCGAGCCGGAGAGGTGGGCCAGCGGGGTCTGGGTCAGGTCGCGATAAGTGATGTCCAGTGAGGGCGTCGCCTGCCGGAGCCGGTCGACGATGGCGGCGGAAACCTGCCTGGAGACGGAGTGGGGGCCGAGCACGCTGGAGTCGATATGGAGCAGTTTCATTTGGGGTCACCCTGGTATAAGTTTGTAACCAGAGCTACATGAGTGACTATCGAAAACCCCGCAAGAACGCACTTTTTTGAGCCATGGGCACATCTTTGAAACCTAAGAACACCGGTTTTCCTGCGACGCCGCGGCCCGATCCAATGCCGCATCCCGACCATGCGGACTGCCGTGGGGTCGCCTCCGTGCTGTCGCGCGTCGGTGACAAATGGAGCGTGTTCGTCATCATGATGCTGAGCGACGGACCTAAGCGCTTCAACGAGCTGAAGCGCATGATCAACGGCATCTCGCAGCGCATGCTGACGTTGACGCTGCGGGGGCTTGAGCGCGACGGCCTCGTTACGCGCACGATCTTCCCCACCATCCCGCCGCGGGTGGACTATGAGTTGACTGATCTCGGCCGCGGTCTCCAGCAGCCCGTGAAAGCGCTCGGCGAGTGGGCGATCGCGCACCAGGAGCAGATCGCGATGGCGCGCGTGCGCTTCGACGCGCGCAACGAGAGCTAAAGCAGCGACACCAGCCCGCCGCCGTGACGCTCCAGCTTGCCGGCAAGCTCGAGCTCCAGCAGCACCGTGCGCACGATCGCGGGCGAGGCGCCGGACATCCGCACGAGATCGTCGATCGAGATGGGGGTGGGACCGAGCAGGCCGGTGATCTGGTCGCGGTCGTGGCTTTGCGGATCGCTCTCGAACGGCTCGCTGTCGGGCTCGCTCACGGGGTGCATCAGCGGCCGCTCCATGATCGGTGCGACAGCATTGATGATGTCGGCAGCTTCGGTGACGAGGGTTGCGCCCTGCTTGATCAGATCATTGGCGCCGGCGGCCCGCGGATCGAGCGGCGAGCCCGGCACCGCGAACACCTCGCGGCCCTGTTCGGCCGCCATGCGCGCGGTGATCAGCGAGCCCGAGCGGTGCGCCGCTTCCACCACGACGACGCCGAGCGAGGCGCCCGAGATCAGCCGGTTGCGGCGGGGAAAGTCGCGGGCGCGCGGCTCGTGGCCGAGCGGCATCTCGGAGATCGCAGCCCCCGCGTGGTCGAGGATCCCCGCGAGCAGGTCGCCATGCTCGGGCGGATAGATGCAATCATGACCACCGGCGAGCACCGCGATCGTGCCGCTTGCGACGCTGGCGCGATGTGCGGCCTGATCGACGCCGCGGGCGAGCCCGGAGATGACGATAAAACCGGCTTCGCCAAGCTCGCGCGCCAGCAAGCCTTCGAATTTCAACCCGGCACCGGAGGCGTTGCGCGAGCCGACGATCGCGATCATCGGCCGCATCAGGGTTGTGGTATCGCCGCGCACGGCGAGCAGCGGCGGCGCATCGTCGATCATCGCCAGCCGGGCCGGATAGCCGTCCTCGCCGGGCGCGCGCCAGGCGATGCCGAATTTGCGGCTTGCGGCGAGCTCGGCCTTGGCCTCATCCGCGCTGCAGATGCGGCCCGACCGCGACGCGCCGCCGCGGCGCGCCAGATCAGGCAGCCGTTCCAGCGCAGCAAGCGGGCTGCCGAAATGATCGACCAGAGAGCGGAAGGTGCGCGGCCCGACATTGTCGGAGCGGATCAGCCGCATGCGGTCGATCCGCTCAGCCTCGGTCAGCTCCACGCTCGGATTGATGGCGTCCACGGCGTCTCCCTTGTGGGGGCAGCATGGAACAACCTGAGGGCGTTGCGCAACAGCGGCGTGCGCTTGCGCGACCTCGCCCCGATGCTAAAAGCGATGCCAATAAGAAGGATTTTGCCATGATCTCACTTGCCGACCTCCAGCGCCGCATCGAAGCCGGCGAGTTGTCGCCCGATGCCGCCATCGCGCAGTCGCATGCGGCGATCGAGGCCAAAGAGAAGGACGTCCGCGCCTTCGTCCGCCACGACAAATCCGCGAAGGCGCAAGCCTCCGGTCCGCTGCGCGGCATCGCGGTCGGCATCAAGGACATCATCGACACCGCCAATATGCCGACCGAGATGGGCTCGGAAATCTATCGCGGCTGGCAGCCGCGCGCCGATGCGCCTGTTGTCATGATGCTGAAGCGAGCGGGCGCCACCATCATCGGCAAGACCACGACCACGGCGTTTGCCTCGCGCGATCCGACGCCGACGCTCAATCCGCATAATCTCGGCCATTCGCCGGGCGGCTCGTCCTCGGGCTCTGCGGCGGCCGTCGGTGCCGGCATGATCCCGCTGGCGCTGGGCACCCAGACCGGCGGCTCGGTGATCCGGCCCGCCGCCTATTGCGGGACGGCCGCGATCAAGCCGTCGTTCCGGATGCTGCCGACGGTCGGCGTGAAATGCTATTCATGGGCGCTCGACACGGTCGGCCTGTTCGGATCACGTGCGGAAGATCTCGCGCGCGGACTTTTGGCGATGACGGGTCGCACCGAGTTTTCCGGCATCGTCCCGGCGACATCGCCGCGCATCGGCGTGGTCAGGCAGGAGTTTGCCGGCGCCGTGGAGCCGGCGGCCGAGGAGGGCTTGCAGGCCGCGATCAAGGCCGCGGAACGTGCCGGGGCCCGCGTGCAGGCGATCGATCTGCCCGAGGCGGTGCAGGAGGCCTGGCGCATCCACCCCATCGTCCAGGATTTCGAGGCGCATCGCGCATTGGCCTGGGAGTTTTCGGAGCGTCACGACGAGATCGCACCGATGCTGCGGGCAAGCCTCGATGCCACCGCCAATCTGACGCCGAAAGACTATGACGAGGCGCGCCGGATCAGCCGTCGCGGCCGCCGCGAGCTCGGCGAATTGTTCGAGGGCGTCGACGTGCTCCTGACCTATTCGGCCCCGGGCACGGCACCGGCCAAGGAGCTCGCGACGACAGGCGATCCCCGCTACAACCGGCTCTGGACGCTGATGGGCAATCCTTGCGTCAACGTGCCGGTGCTGAAGGCGGGTGGCCTGCCGATTGGCGTGCAGGTGATCGCGCGCTTCGGCAATGATCCGGTCGCGCTCTCGGCGGCGTGGTTCCTGGAGAACGCGCTGGCGAAATCAGGTTAGCGCAAGTTCGGAAGCGACAAGGGACTGTGCGGGCGCAGAGAGCGGTGCGCCGACCTTTGCATCTTGTCCGAGCCAGCGCTCTGCGGCTGCGCGCCCGCTCCGATGCAGGAGGCGAATGAAGCCGCGGCCGAGATCGGTGGACGAACGTTGTGCCAGGCCGTCAACGGAATCTTCCGCCGCGATCCTGGAGAGCCGCAGCGACGGCGCGGCATGCGCTTGCGCCCATTCGATCGCCGCGATCTCGGCATTGAGGGCGGCGTTGGCCGCGATCTGGTCGAGCCGGCGATCGATCGCGGCGAGCGTGATCGGCACGTAGCTGTCGCGCGCCGGCGTGACCTGGACGAGCAGGACGTCGGCGGTGGTCGTTTCCTGCGCCAGCCGCAGCAGCGGCGGGTTGCCGCCAAAGCCGCCGTCCCAATAGGCTTCGCCCTCGATCTCGACGGCGCAGTGAACCAGGGGCGGACAGGTCGAGGCCAGCGCGACGTCGGCGGTGATGGCGTCGTTGCGGAAGATCTGCTGCTGCCCGTCGCGGATCCGTGTCGCCGCGATCAAAAGCTTGGGGCAGTCCGGATTGAGCAGGGCGGCGAAATCGATGTCGCGCGACAGCGCCTGCCGCAGCGGATCGAGATCGAACGGATCGAACTGGCCGGAGCGCAGCGTCGGACCGAACGCGACCGAACTTCCCGCCGGCGAAAAGCCGCCGACCAGCATCAGCGAGCGGAACGAGGCCTCGTGCATCAGGCGGAGCCAGAACCGGCTCAGCCGTGCCCGGGCCGCTTCGCGGCCGCCTTCGGCAAGGCCGGAGGCGAGCAGGAGCGCATTGATGGCGCCGGCACTGGCGCCGCTGATGGTGTCGATCTCGATGGGCTCTTCCAGCAGCCGCTCCAGCACACCCCAGGTAAAGGCGGCAAAGGTGCCGCCGCCCTGCAGCGCCAGCGAGAGCTTTCGCGGCGGCCATTGGCCGGCGGGTAGCTGCGCGCGCGGAACGGGCGCGGTCGTGGTCACCAGTTCGACCGTCACAGGCGCTTGCGCGATCGGATCAGGCTGCGACGTTGGCGGCAGCACGGGAGGAGGCTCTGGCGCGGGGGGCGGCGAGGGCGCATCGGACCAGATGTAGGTGGTCGAGAGCAGCCGGCTTGCCGCGGTGCTCACCGCACCTCGCGAACCAACCCCGTCATGCGCGCCAACAATCTTCTCGCTCATTCTGAGCAACCGCGTAACCCATTTCCGCTGTCAGGATGACAGGCCGGAACCCGCTCGCCAATAGAACCGTGATTCGGCCGTCATTTGCGAACAGGAACTGACATATAATGCAGAAGAGGTGCCTAGGTATCCGTAGATGCCCGGCTGTGGACACGCGTTTGACGCGAACCGGAATCCGTTTCGCTCGAAAACGCTCTACGCCTTCTCGCCGATCCGGCTTTCCTTGCCGGTCTGCAAACGCTTGATGTTCTCGCGGTGCGCATAGAACAGCAGCAGCGTCAGCAGCGCCGTCAGCGCCGACAACGCGAGATGCCCGAACCACCACAGGAACATCGGCGTGACGAACGCCGCCACCAGCGCGGAGAGCGAGGAGTAGCGGGTGGTGAAGGCGGTCGCCAGCCAGATCAGGCAGAACACGACGGCGCCAGGCCAGAACAGGCCGAGCAGGATGCCGATATAGACGGCCACGCCCTTGCCGCCCTTGAACTTGAGCCAGACCGGGAAGAGATGGCCGAGGAAGGCGCCGAGCCCGGCGACCATGGCGGCATTGGGTCCTGCGATGTAGCCGGCGATCACCACGGCCACGGTGCCCTTGAGCGCGTCGAACAACAGGGTGCCGGCGGCGAGGCTCTTGCGTCCCGTGCGCAGCACATTGGTGGCGCCGATGCTGCCGGAGCCGATCGAGCGGATATCCTGGGTGCCGGCGAGCTTGGTCAGGACCAGCCCGAACGGGATGGAGCCGAGGAGGTAGCCGATGACGAAGGCCACCGGCAGAAATGCTTCAAGCCCCATGGCGGCAGCTCCAAAGGCCCGACTTCCGAGCCGAACGATTGCGCACATCAGACATGTTCGTAGACCGTGCGTCCGCCGACAATGGTGCGCACCACGCGGCCTGTAAAGCGGGCCTCGTCGAACGGGGTGTTCTTGCAGGGCGATTTGAGGTCGGCGGGATCGACCACCCAGGGCACATCGGGGTCGATCACGATGACGTCGGCCGGGCTACCTGCACGCAGGGTTCCGCCAGGCAGGCCGAGCAACTCGGCCGGGCGGGTCGACATCGCGCGGATCAGCGTCTTCAGGTCCAGCTCGCCATTGTGCACGAGGCGGAGGCCGGCGGGCAGCATGGTTTCGAGACCAACGGCGCCGGGAGCGGCTTCCGCGAAGGGGAGGCGCTTGACCTCGACGTCCTGCGGATTGTGGTCGGACATGATGACGTCGAGGAGGCCGGAGGCGATTGCGGCCACCAGCGCGCGGCGGTCGTCCTCGGTCCGCAGCGGCGGTGACAGTTTCAGGAAGGAACGGTAGGGGCCGATGTCGTTCTCGTTCAGCGCAAGATGGTTGATCGAGACCGAGGCGCTGACGGCGAGCCCGGCGTCGCGGGCGCGCTGGAGGATCTCGAGGGAATCGATGCAGGTCAGCGAGGCCGCGTGATAGCGGCCGCCGGTCAATGCCACGAGGCGCATGTCGCGCTCGAGGATCACGGCCTCGGCGGCATTCGGGATGCCCATCAGGCCGAGCCGCGATGCGAACTCGCCCTCGTTCATCACGCCTTCGCCGACGAGATCGGGGTCCTCGGTGTAGTGCACGATCAGCGCGTCGAAATCGCGCGCGTAGGTCAGCGCGCGGCGCATCACCTGCGCATTGGTCACGCTTCTGACGCCGTCGCTGAAGGCGACGGCGCCCGCGGCCTTGAGCAGACCGAACTCGGTCATCTCATCGCCGTGCATGCCCTTGGTGAGCGCCGCCATCGGCTGGATGTTGACGATCGCGGTGTCGCGGGCGCGGCGCATCACGAAGTCGACGGTCGCCGAATTGTCGATCACCGGAGAGGTGTCGGGCTGGCAGATGATTGTGGTGATGCCGCCGGTCGCGGCCGCCTGGCTGGCGGTGGCAAAGGTCTCGCGATGGCTGAAGCCGGGCTCGCCGACGAAGGCGCGCATGTCGATCAGGCCGGGCGCGACGATCTTGCCGGAGCAGTTGACGATGTCGGTGCCTTCGGGGACGCCGGCCGCGCCGATGCCGCGGCGGGTCTCGCGGATGGCGCCGTCGGCGATGAGGACGTCGCCGACACCGTCGAAATCCCGGGAGGGATCGACGACGCGGGCGTTGGCGAGCAGGATGGGGCGGCGATCGGTCAACATCGGCATCACGCGTTCGGCAGGTTACGGGCGAGCGCTTCCAGCACCGCCATGCGCACGGCCACCCCCATCTCCACCTGTTCGCGGATCAGGGACTGCGCGCCGTCGGCCACGATGGAGTCGATCTCGACGCCGCGGTTCATGGGGCCGGGATGCATCACCAGTGCGTCGGGCTTGGCGTAGGCGAGCTTCTTCTGGTCGAGCCCGAAATAGTTGAAGTACTCGCTGGAGGACGGCACGAAGGAGCCGTTCATGCGCTCGCGCTGCAGCCGCAGCATCATGACGATGTCGGCGCCGTTGAGCCCCTCGCGCATGTCGCGTGCGACCTCGACGCCCATCCGCTCGATGCCCGGCGGCAGCAGCGTGGTGGGGCCGACCACGCGGACGCGGGCGCCCATCGTGTTGAGCAGGATGATGTTGGAGCGGGCGACACGCGAATGCAGCACGTCGCCGCAGATCGCGACCACGAGCCCTTCGATCCGGCCCTTGTTGCGGCGGATCGTCAGCGCGTCGAGCAGGGCCTGGGTCGGATGCTCATGGGCGCCGTCGCCGGCATTGATCACGGAACCGTCAACCTTGCGCGCCAGCAGTTCCACCGCGCCGGAGGCGTGATGGCGCATCACCAGGATGTCCGGGTGCATTGCGTTCAGCGTCATCGCGGTGTCGATCAGCGTCTCGCCCTTCTTCATGGACGAGGAGGACACCGACATGTTCATGACGTCCGCGCCGAGCCGCTTGCCCGCGAGTTCGAACGAGGATTGGGTCCGGGTGGAGGCCTCGAAGAAGAGGTTCACCTGCGTCCGTCCCCGCAGGACGGTGCGCTTCTTGTCAACCTGGCGGTTGAGCTCGACATATTCTTCGGACAGGTCGAGGAGGCCGGTGATGTCGGCCGCGGAAAGGCCCTCGATGCCCAGCAAATGCCGGTGGCCGAGGACGAAGGTCGATTTCGATGTCATTAAAACGAGAGCTATAGGCGCGGATGGATGAGGGGGCAAGGGCCAAAGCCGGGGCGGTGAGTTATCCCCTGATCTGTCGGTTTGGTCGCTCTGGCGCGGCCTGTCCCTACCTTCCCGTCATGCCCGGGCTTGTCCCGGGCATCCACGATCTTCTATCGCATTTGACGCAAAAAGAACGTGGATGGTCGGGATAAACCCGGCCATGACGATGTGGGGGCATTTCGTGAAAACAATTCTGACTGTGCTTCTGGCTGCGATGACAATCGGTGCAGCCCACGCCCAATCGCTCCCCGGCGGCTTCGTCTATCTGCGCGAGATCGATCCCGGCATCATCCAGGACATCCGCTACGCCACGTCGAACAATTTCGTCGGCCGGCCGCTCGCCGGCTACAATGCCGGTGAATGCGTGGTGAAGCGCGAAGTCGGGCTGCGGCTGAAGGCGGTTCAAGAGGAGCTGGCGGCGCAAAATCTCTCGCTCAAAATGTTCGACTGCTACCGGCCGGCGCGAGCCTCGCTCGACATGGTCAAGTGGTCGCAGAACGGTCACGAGAGCGCCGCCGAGCGGCGCTACAATCCCAAAATTCCCAAGACCGAACTGTTCCGCCTCGGCTACATCGCGAGCCGGTCGCAGCATTCCACGGGCGCCGCGCTCGATCTCACTTTGGTCGATCTCAAAGCCGACAGCGCCGCCAAATACGATCCGGCAAAGACCTATGCCGATTGCACCGCGCCGGTCGAAGCGCGCGCGCCGGAAGGCAGCGTCGACATGGGCACCGGCTACGACTGTACCGATGCCAAGGGCCATACCGCGGCACCGGCGATCACGGCGGAGCAGCGCGCCTGGCGCAAGCGGCTGGTGGCTGCGATGGCCGGGCAAGGCTTTGTGAACTATTCGAAGGAGTGGTGGCATTTTTCCCTGCCGGGGGCAGGCGGGGCAGCCTATGATTTCCCGATCCAGCCGCGCCGGAACTGATTCCGCGCCGAGGAAGCACCATGACCCAGCCTGTATTCGCGACCCACGAGGTCTTCAACCAGTCGCCGCCGTTCGAGGATATCGACCTGTTCGTCGTGGATCGGCCGCTGGTCGATGCGGTGAAGGCCAATGGCGGTGCGGCGGCGGAACGCGAGCTGTCCGAGTTCGGCAAGCAATGGGGCTCGGCCGCGATGGCCGATCGCGGGCGCGTCGCGAACGAGAGCACGCCGAAGCTGCGCACCTTCGACGCCAAAGGCAATCGCCGCGACCAGGTCGAGTTTCACCCGGCATATCATGAGCTGATGGCGCACAGCGCCCATGCCGGCGTGCACAATTCGACCTGGACCGCCAACGGCAAACCTGCGGGCGATGCCGCCGAAGTCATTCGTGCGGCAAAATTCTACATGGTAGCCCAAGTCGAGACCGGCCATCTCTGTCCGATCACGATGACCCGCGCCTCGGTCGGTGCGCTGGCGATGCAGCCGGACCTGCTCGGCAAGGTGATGCCGGTGCTGTCGACCCGGAGCTACGACCCGAGCTTTGCGCCGTGGTGGCAGAAGCGCGGCATGACGCTCGGCATGGGCATGACCGAGAAGCAGGGCGGCACCGACGTGCGCACCAACATGACGCGCGCGGTGCGCGAGGGCGTGGCCTATCGCATCACCGGCCACAAATGGTTCATGTCGGCGCCGATGTGCGATGCCTTCCTGGTGCTGGCGCAGGCAGACAGCGGGCTGACCTGTTTCTTCATGCCGCGCTTCGCGCCGGATGGTTCCGTGAATGCGATCCAGTTCCAGCGGTTGAAGGACAAGCTCGGCAATCGCTCCAATGCCTCGTCCGAGGTCGAGTTCGTCGGTGCCTACGCCGAACGGGTCGGCGAGGAGGGCAAGGGCATTCGCACCATCATCCAGATGGTCCAGCTGACGCGGCAGGATTGCGCGATCGCCTCCGTCGGCCTGATGCGCTCGGGGCTCGCGCATGCGCTGCATCACGCCCGTCACCGCAGCGTGTTCCAGAAGCATCTGGCCGACCAGCCGCTGATGCAGGCCGTGCTGTCGGACATGGCGCTGCATGTCGAGGCGAGCACGGCGCTGGTGATGCGGCTCTGCCGCGCCTTCGACCGCACGCCGCACGATGCGGCGGAGGCCGCCTATATGCGGCTCTTGACGCCCGCGATCAAATACTGGACCTGCAAGAGTGCGCCGCCGTTCCTCTATGAGGCCATGGAATGCCTTGGCGGCAACGGCTATGTCGAGGACGGCATTCTGGCGCGGCACTACCGGGAGTCGCCGGTCAACGCGATCTGGGAGGGCTCCGGCAACGTGATGTGCCTCGACGTGCTCCGGGCGCTCTCGCGCGAGCCGGAGGCGGCGACGGCTGTGCTGCAATCACTTGCGGCCGAGACGAAGGGCTTGCCCGGCGCAGGCGAGACGGCCACCTTCATCGGCAAGACTCTTCGCCGCGCCGATGGCGAGCGCGTCGCGCGGCTTGCGGTCGAGAAGCTGGCGCTGCTGGCTGCGGCTGCGGCTCTCAACGGGGTTTCCCCGCGCAATGCCGAACTGTTCGCGAGCACGCGCCTTGCGGCCAATCACGCCAGCATGTACGGCGCCGTCGAGCTCGACAGCGGCGAGGCCCGCGCGTTGCTGCAGCGGGCGCTGCCGTGAGTCTTCCCAACGAAAGCCTCCTGATGGACTCCCTCAATCCCGACCATCCGCCGTTGACCGTGACGCCAGCGACGCCGCGCGTCTGGATGTTCTGGGGCACCGCGTTGTGGGGCCTCTTCGTCTTCGTCGCGATGTTCGTCGGGCAAATCGGCGCCGTCGTCCTGCTGGTGGCGCAGCGTGGTCTTCCCATGGACTTCGCCTCGCTCCAGGCGGTCGGCCGCGATCCGCAGGCGCTCGCGCTCTCGGTCATCATGGGCCTGCCGACGACCCTCCTGGCGGTGTGGCTCGCCATTGCCATCAAGAAAGCCTCCTTCGTCAACTATCTCGCGCTGCACTGGCCGTCCTGGAAGCAGCTGCTGTTCGGTGCGGTCGGCCTCATCCTGCTGGTGCTGGTCTGGGAGACGATGTCGCGCGCGCTCGGCCGCGAGGCGACGCCGGGCTTCATGACCGATCTGTTGAAATCGGGCCGCGACAAGGGCGCGGCGCTGTTGCTGCTGTTCGCCTTCAGCGTCGCTGCGCCGATGTCGGAGGAGATCCTGGCGCGCGGCTTCCTCTATCGCGGCTGGTCGGCGAGCTTCCTGCGCGTGCCGGGCGCGATCCTGCTGTCGTCGCTGGTCTGGACGGTCGTGCACCTGCAATACGACATGTACTTCCTCGCCGAAGTCTTCACCATCGGCCTGTGGTTCGGCTACATGCGCTATCGCGCGAATTCGCTCTGGCTCACCATCGTGCTGCATGCGCTGAACAATCTGACCGCGGTGGTCCTGACGATGTGGCTGGGGAGCTAAGCCGCCAGCGCGATCGCGATCGGCATCGTGATCGCCGCCAAAATTGTCTGCAGCGTGATGATCTGCGCCAGCAGCGGCGCGTCGCCGCCCATCTGGCGCGCCATCACATAGGCGCTGGACGAGGTTGGCACCGCCGCGCAGATCGCCACGATGGCGCGGCTGTCGCCCGACAGTCCGAACCAGACGGCCAGCACCAGCGCCAGCGCAGGCATCAGCGCGAGCTTGAAGACGACGCCGATGGCCGCGGCCAGGCTTGGACGCAAGAGGCCTTCGAGATGCAGACCGGCGCCGGTGACGAGCAGGCCGATCGCGAGCGAGGAGCGGCTGAGCGCGTCCGCCACCTCGTGCCAGAGTTTTGGCAACGGCAGGTGGGTGACATTGACGAAGAGCCCGATGGCGCAGGCCCAGATCAAGGGGTTGCGGATCACCGTCATGACGATGGTGCGCGCTGACTGCTTCTCCGGCGCGGCGTAATGGGCGAGCACCACGACGCTCAACACGTTGACCAGGGGAATGATCGCGACCATCGCCACGGAGGCGAGCGCCAGCCCGACATCGCCGAACATGTTGGCGGCCACCGACAGCCCGACGAAGGTCTGCCAGCGCGTCGCGCCCTGGAAGATCGAGGTGAAGGCGGGGCCGTCGATATCGAGCCGGGCCAGGGCAGGGCGCAGCGCGAGGCAGAGCAGCGACATCGCCAGCGCCGACAGCAGCAGCGCGCCGCCAACGCCGGCGACCGGCACCTTGGAGAGGTCGGCCTTCACCAGGGTCTGGATCAGCAGCATCGGAAACAGCACGAAATAGGTCAGCCGCTCCAGCCCGTGCCACTGCGTGTCCAGCCGCATCAGGCTGCGCTTCAAGACGATTCCCAGCACGATGAGGATGAAGACCGGCAGCAGCGCCGCAATCACGACGGCCATCGGTCAGGCGGTCCCTGGACGGAGATTGGCGAGGCGGTCGAGCGCGCCCTGCAGGATGAAGATCGCGGCGTGCTCGTCGATCACCTCGGCGCGCTTGGCGCGGCTGACATCCATGCCGATCAGCTCGCGCTCGACAGCCGCGGTCGAGAGGCGCTCGTCCCACAGGCCAATGGGGAGGGCGGTCAGGCCGGCAAGATTGCGGGCGAAGGCGCGGGTGGATTGCGCGCGCGGGCCTTCGCTGCCGTCCATGTTGATGGGCAGGCCGAGCACGAAGCCGACCACCCTGCGCTCGGCCGCGATCGCGAGCAGCCGGGCCGCGTCCTGCTTGAACTGCTTGCGCTGGATCGTCTCGACGCCGGTCGCAAGCCGCCGGTCCGGGTCGGACACCGCAACGCCGATGGTCTTGGTACCGAGGTCGAGCCCGACCAGCGCACCGCGGGCGGGCCAGTGGGTTGCAGCATCGACGAGAGGCAGGATAAGAGCCGGCATGCGTAGCGCATATCACGCGTCGCGCCGCGGAGTGAACCCGGAACAATGGATACGCTGACATTATTCGGTCTGTTCGCCGTCACGGCGATGCTGGTCAGTTACGCCCTGGAAGATCGCAGCCATTGGTTCGTGCTGCTGTTCGCCGCGTCCTGCGCGCTCGGCTCGGCCTACGGCTTTCTGCAGGGCGCCTGGCCGTTCGGTCTGGTCGAAGCGATCTGGGCCGTCGTGGCGCTGCGGCGGTGGCAGCTGAAGCCGTAGATCGTCCGGCGATAGCAACGAGCGCGCGAAATCGTGAACACAAAGTGCGTCGATCATTTGTGGCAAATCTCACACGGGTGACGTCGCGGGCCATGGCATGATGTCGCGTCTCCGGCTGCGCGCATCGATTGACGCTCTGGTTGCGAAGAGATATAAATGTAGGTCTAAAGTAGTGTGGGGCATGTGCCCCGATTTCCAGAACGAGCGGCAGCAACCGGCAGTCCAGCCCGTGCTGCAACCTTGGCGCAAATTTTTCAGGCGCCGACCACGTCCGATATTCGCCCAGTCATTTGAGAGGTCATGATGCTCATCAAGCCAAGCCTGATCGCGGGCTCAGAAAGGCGATTCAAGCAAGCCGAGTTCTCACCCGAAGCCTTGAACCGGAAATTGGGCGACGGTCCGATCGAGATGACGGTCGAGAAGATGCGCGTGCGCCAGCGCCAGCTTCTGGCCGAGACGCAGGACGTGGAGAAGGCCGAGATCGGCCTGGAGCGGATCATCCAGGGCAATGATCTCGACAGCATCAACTATCTCGCCAAGGGGACGGCGGCCTCGCGCTCGGTCTGCCGCATTCAGCTCAGAGATCTCAAGTCGAACCTGCTCGGCTATGGCTCGGGCTTTCTGATCGGGCCGGGCCTGCTGATGACGAACCATCATGTCTTCGGCAAGCCGGCCGACGCCGCCAATTCGATCGCCGATTTCAACTACGAGCTCGACGTCTCCGGACAAGAGCGTGTGCCGGTGCGGTTCGGCTTCGAGCCGGGCAAGTTCTTCTACACCAATGACAGGCTGGATTTCTCGATCGTCGCGGTGGCGCCGACCTCGCTGTCGGGCCACGAGGAGCTCGAGGATTGGGGATGGTTGCCGCTCAGCGGAGCGCCCGGCAAAGCAGACCCCGGCGAGTACCTCACCATCGTCCAGCATCCCAGCGGGCAGATGAAGCAGGTCTGCGTCCGCGAGAACAAGCTGCTCAAATATGTCGGCGACTTCCTCTGGTACAACACCGATACGACGGCGGGATCGTCGGGCTCGCCGGCGTTCAACCGCTTCTGGCAGGTGGTCGGGCTGCATCACAGCGGCGTTCCCCGGAAGGATTCGCAAGGCCGCACCCTGGCCAAGGACGGCAAGGTGTGGAAGCCGTCGATGGATGAATCCCTGATCGACTGGATCGCCAATGAAGGCATCCGGATCAGCGCGATCGTCGCCGATCTCAAGGTCGCCGTCGGCTCCCATCCCTTGATCAGGCCGGTGCTGGACGAGGAAGAGCCGCCGATCCGGCTCGAGGCCGAGAAGGTCAGCGCGCCGGTCGCCGCGCCTGCTTTCGGCGCCAATGTCTGGGTCGAGCAATCGCTCGACGGGACCTCGCTGGTAGTCCCGATCCGCGTGCCGTTGCCGATGTTCAGGAAGGACATTCCGTTCGCTCCGCTGGCACCCGTGCCGGGCCCGGCTGGGGGCAACGGAGGGGCGCAGAATGGCGGTATGCCGAACGGCGGCAAGCCGTTGATCGCTCCGCCGGCTGGCCTCCTGCCTCGCATCAGTGCGAACGGCCTGCCCATGGAGGCCGTGCATATCGATCAGAGCACGCTGAAATCGCGTCCCGGATACAAGGCGAATTTTCTCGGCACCGGTAAATTCTCGGTGGCCTTGCCGAAGATTCCGGCCGCTCTCAAGTCCCGGATCGCGACGCTGAAGGGAAGCTCCAGACAGTCCGAGCTGAAATATTTCAACTACAGCGTCGTCATGAACAAGGAGCGCCGGCTCGCCTTCTTCAGCTGTGTCAATATCGACGGCGGGCAGCAACAGGACGTCGGCAAGCGCGAAGGGGATTCCTGGCTGCGCGATCCGCGCATCGACGACGATGCCCAGATCGGCGACGAGTTCTACCGCAAGCAGGCCACCTTCGAGGCGGACCGCAGCAAGAATCCCTTCGATCGCGGTCATCTCGTGCGCCGCCTCGATGCGACCTGGGGCGACACCGTCGCCGCGGCCAAGCAGCATGGCGACGATTCCTTCCACTTCACCAATTGCTCGCCGCAGTTCTTCTCGTTCAACCAGGGCAAGCAGCTCTGGGCGGGCCTCGAGGACTACACGCGCGATGTCCTGCTCGAAGGCGAGGAGAAGGGCATCGTCATGAACGGTCCGGTGTTCGACGGGCCGGATGCCGATGGATCCGATCTGCCCAATCCGGCCGGGCGGCCGCACAAGGATCCCAGCTTCGGCGGCGTTCAGATCCCGAAATATTTCTGGAAGATTCTGATCCGACGTAACGAGGATGACGACGCGCTCAAGGCGGCGGCGTTCCTGATGAGCCAGCGAAAGCTGGTCATGGAGATCGATCGCATCCAGGAGGCGGATCTGCGCGAAAAGATGTCGGAGGAGGATGTCAGTGTCTTCCAGGTCTCGATCGCGGACCTCGCGAAATTGACCAAGCTCGATTTCGGCAATCTCACTGATGCGGATTCGCACGAGGCGACCTCGGTCGGTCCGCGGCGGATCGAGTCCTATGAGGACATTCGGCTCTGATGAGCGCTTCGGTTCGCGAAGCAGCGAAACCGAGGCGACGTTCGGGTGAGGGCAGGGGTGCGCTCTATCGAGGCACTGCTGTCCTCACCCGGTTTCTTTCGCCCAGACGCGCGTCCGACGTCAGCGGATCGCGATCGGGTTGATCATTGCCTGCACGCCGCCGGTCCAGCGCGGCTGGCCCAGCACGAACAGGAATTCATAGCCTTTGTCGCGAGCGAGCGCGGCGGTGTCCATGTTCTCGAGGATGTAGGTCCCGTTCATCGCGAGCAGGATCTGGTGCACCTCGAACACGTTCTTGGACTCGAACGGCAGCACTTCGAGCGCCCAAGTGTCGGCGCCAACAGCGACGACGCCCTTGCCGGTCAGGTACTTTGCGCCCTCGACGCCAAGTCCGGGCTCGCCGGCCGAGTAGCGCTTGTCGTCCTTGCCGATCAGGCTGAGCCAGCCGGAGTGGAAGATCACGACGTCGCCCTGGCGGATCTCGACGTTCTGCTGTTTGGCGGCTTCCTCGATCTCCTTGACGTTGAAGGCGGTGCCTTCCTTCACCACGTCGGTCTTGAAATAGGCGGCCATGTCGAGCAGCACGCCGCGCGTGACCGTCGGCGGCACCTTTTCGATGCCGAGCTTCTTCAATCCGTTCGGATCGGCAAAGTCGGCGAGCTTGTTGCCGTTGTAATAGACGTGCTCGACGCCGAGATGACCGAGCCCGTCGAGCTGGCTGCCGATGCCGACCCAGGTGTCGAGGATGTCGTCATTGTAGGTGGCCTTGTTGGGGCCGAGGCCCGGCTGCCGGCCTGTCCGGGCTGCACGATGGTGAGCTTGAACTGACGCGGCGGATAGGCAGGCGTCTGCGGTGTGACGGGAATGCCGAGCGCGTAGGTCTTGCCGGTCTTCACCAGGGAGGCGGCCTTCACCACGAGCTCCGGTGTCATGTAGTTGGCGGCGCCGATCTCGTCGTTCGGGCCCCATTTCGATTTCGTCCAGTCCTGAGCGCTTGCAGTTCCTGACATCGCCGACAACGCGGCGACGCAGCACAACACGAGCGTATTGCGCATCGATAGTCCTCCCGATGTTTTGGCTTCGTTATGGTAATTTGCGCTGGCAGTGCCGCATCCTAACGTCAAAGGCATCTGCGCTTCAAAATATTTTAGCGCGCGGTGCTGCGGCCGCCGAAACGCAGCGCGACGTCGCTGGTTTCAAGTGCGACGGATTTGTGACAGCGAATTTCGTGCGATGGAACGAAGCATCGCGTCAGGCTGCGATGACGTCCTCGTCCTGCTTCATGCACGCGGCAAAACCGCTCAGCGCGCTGGTTTGATGTCCGGCGCGGCGCTGGATGAAGAGTGTCTCGACGCGCGCATGCGAGGTGCTCAGCGTGTGGATCGAGACGCTGCCGTTCATTGAGCTGCGCTCGACGACGGCACGCGGCAGCAACGTCACGCCCATGTCGGCGGCAACGCAGCCGATCATGCCGTCGAGCGTGCCGAGTTCGAAGCGCGCGGCCGAAGGCCAGCCGAAGTCGACGAAGATCTGCTCGAGCCGTTGGCGGTAGGTGCAGCCTGTGCGGAACACCAGCGCCGTCGGGCCGGATTCCGGCGTGCCGGCGCGCAGCTCGGCGAGCGAGGTCCAGCGCCGCGCGCTGACCAGCACCAGCTCTTCGCGGAACGCGCTCATTGCGGTGAGGTCGGCATGCGTGATGGGGCCTGCGACGAAGGCGGCGTCCAGCGTGCCGTCGAGCACGCAGGCGACGAGGTCGGCGGTCGGCGCGGTACGCAAGGACAGGCGCACCGCGGGAAAGCGGCGATGGAAGTCGGCGAGCAGCGGCGGCAGCCGCACCGCTGCCGTCGTCTCCATCGAACCGATCGCGAGCGGCCCCTTGGGCTCGCCATCGTCGCGCGCGGCAAGCACGGCCTCGCGCGACAGCGCCACCATCCTCTGAGCATAGGGCAGCAGGCGCTTGCCGGCGCCGGTCAGCGTCATGCCGCGGCTATGGCGTTCGAACAGCGGCGTGCCGATCTCCGCCTCCAGCGCTTTCACGCGCTGGGTGACGTTGGATTGCACCGTGTTGAGCTCTTCGGCGGCGCGGGTGATGCCGCCGCTGCGGGCGACGGCGGCAAAGGTCTGGAGATCGCTGAGTTCCATCGTACCGTTTCGCGTTTGAGATGGTAGCGTTCTGTATAATTCAATTTTGGAGAATGCTATTCGCCCCTAGTCTTCCTGTCCAGACTGGAGGGACGCCATGCCGATCGCGACGCCGCTGACCCAGCTCCTGGGGATCAGGCATCCGATCCTGCTCGCGCCGATGGACACGATTGCGGGCAGCCGGTTGACGCGCGCGGTCAGCGAAGCTGGCGGTTTCGGAATACTTGGCGGCGGCTACGGGGACCGGGCGCGGCTCGAAGCAGAGACAAGGAAGCTGAGCGGCTTTGGACCATTCGGCATCGGCTTCATCACGTGGAGCCTGGCAAGGCAGCCCGATCTTCTCGACATCGCCCTCGACGCTCGTCCGCAGGCCATCATGCTCTCATTTGGTGATCCCGCGCCGTTCGCGCCGCGCATCAAGGATCGCGGCCTGCGTCTGATCTGCCAGGTGCAGAGCGAGGATATGGCCAAGCAGGCGCTCGATGCCGGCGCGGATATTTTGATCGCGCAGGGGACGGAGGCCGGCGGCCATGGCGCATCGCGTACTACGGTCGACATCGTGCCGGCGATCGTCGATCTCGCGGCCGGACGCGTGCCGGTCGTCGCGGCCGGCGGGATCGCCGATGGCCGGGGGCTCGCCGCAATGATGATGCTGGGTGCGTCCGGCGTGCTGATCGGCACGCGCTTCTATGCGAGCGTGGAGGCCGACGGCGCCGAGGAGGCCAAGCAGCGCATCCGCGCGGCAAATCCCAACGATACGGTGCGCGGCGTCATCGTCGACTGGTCGCGCAGCCTGTTCTGGCCGGCCCCGTTCACCGCTCGAACGCTGGTCAACGATCACATCAGGCGCTGGACCGGCCGCGAGATCGAGCTGATGCAGCGCGCGAGCGAGATTGCGAGAGACTATGCTGCCGCCAAAGCGGCCGGCAATTTCGAGATTGCCGCCGTCTTTGCCGGCGAGGCGGTCGGTCTGATCCATGATATTCCTGCGGCAGCCGAGATCGTCGAGCGGATCGCGATTGAGGCCGAACAGCTTCTTGCCGGACGTCGGAACTCGGTAGTGGCGGGGTAGGATTCTTCACCCTCCCCTGGAGGGGGAGGGTCGCTACGCATGTAGCGAAGCGAGTGCGGAGCGGGGTGGGGTGATCTCTCCACTCGGGCAGCGTCTCAATCGAGAGACTTTCACCCCACCCCGCTCGCGCTTCGCGCGATCGAACCCTCCCCCTCCAGGGGGGTAAGAAAAACGAGAGAGAATGACCATGTGGCCTGACCGTCGACTGATCGACCTCTTCAAGACCGAATCTCCGATCGTGCTGGCGCCGATGGCGGGTGTGATGGATGCGGAGCTGGTGATCGCCGTGGCAGAGGGCGGTGGGCTCGGCTCGTTACCGAGCGCGATGCTGTCGCCGGAGAAGGCGCGCGAGCAGGTCAACATGATCCGCCAGCGCGTGAAGGCGCCGGTGAACATGAACTTCTTCTGCCACACGCCGGTTGACCTTTCGACCGAGGCCGAAGCGCGCTGGAAGCAGCGGCTCGCGGGCTATTACACCGAGCATGGTCTCGATCCCGCAGCGCCGATCGCTGCGGCGAACCGCGCGCCGTTCGATTCCGCCTTCTGCGAGGTCGTCGAGGAGCTGAAGCCCGAGGTCGTCAGCTTCCATTTCGGTCTGCCGGAGCAGGCGCTGCTCAAGCGCGTCAAGGCCGCCGGCTGCCTCGTCATCTCGTCGGCGACGACGGTGAAGGAGGCGGTCTGGCTCGAACAGCGCGGCGTCGATGCCGTCATTGCGCAAGGCGCCGAGGCCGGCGGCCATCGCGGCATGTTCCTGACCGACAAGATCTCCGAGCAGCCCGGCACGTTTGCGCTGGTGCCGCAGGTCGCCGATGCCGTGAAGGTGCCGGTGATCGCGGCCGGTGGCATCGCAGACGGGCGCGGCATCGCGGCCGCCTTCGCGCTCGGTGCCTCGGGCGTGCAGATCGGCAGCGCCTATCTGCGCTGTCCGGAGTCCAAGGTCAGCGCCGGCGGCCGCAAGGCGCTGGCTGAAGC
Organism: Bradyrhizobium sp. 25ACV; assembly: GCF_054863005.1. NCBI lineage: Bacteria > Pseudomonadati > Pseudomonadota > Alphaproteobacteria > Hyphomicrobiales > Nitrobacteraceae > Bradyrhizobium > Bradyrhizobium sp. 25ACV. The sequence goes on along the minus strand of NZ_JAVAYO010000006.1, from coordinate 375,336 downwards.
GCGGGACGATTCCACCGTGATCACCAATGTCATGACCGGCCGGCCGGCGCGCGGCATCCAGAACCGCCTGATGCGCGAGGCCGGCCCGATCTCGCCGGATGCCCCGCCGTTTCCCCATGCCGCGACCGCGCTGGGCCCATTGAAGACGGCTGCCGAAAAGCAGGGCAGGGTGGATTTCACCAATCTCTGGGCTGGACAGGCCGTGGCACTGGGCCGCGAGGTCCCTGCGGCCGAATTGACCCGGGATTTTGCCAAATCGGCGCTGGCCCGCATGAAAGCGCTGGCCAGCTAAGTCCCGGCGCCGGTTGCGGCGCAAAACCGGCCTCTGCTATACGGCACATAGGTTTTGCCGTGAGAGGCCTTATATAATGTCCGTCGACGCCGCTACCGTCCGCCGCATCGCGCATCTGGCGCGCATTGCGGTTTCCGAGGGCGAGGTTCCGCATCTGCAGGGCGAGCTCAACGCCATGCTCGCCTTTGTCGAGCAGCTCTCGGAGGTCAATGTCGAGGGCGTGGAGCCCATGACCTCGGTCACCCCGATGCAGATGAAGAAGCGGCAGGACGTGGTCAATGACGGCGAGATCGCCGACGATATCGTTGCCAACGCGCCCGCGACCGAAGGTCACTTCTTCCTGGTGCCCAAGGTCGTTGAATAGACAGGTTAGGTCCGATGTGCCTGCTTTGCGACGATGAGAAGGCCTATCAGGCCTACATGAACTATCTCGACAAGATGGAGCGGCAGGGCAAGGCTGCCGATCCCAACGTCGCCGTCAATGCCGTGCTCGACGAAATCGAGGCCGCCGCCAATGCGGCCGCCAAAAAAGACGACCCGGCCAACGACAAGACCCTGTCTCCGTTCTTCTGCAGCCCGATCAATAAATGACCGATTTGACATCGCTGACGCTCGCCGAGGCCCGCAAGGGTCTCGCCGACAAGACTTTCACGTCCCTCGAGCTGACCGACGCGCATCTGAGCGCGATCGAAGCCGCGCGGGTGCTCAACGCCTTCGTGATGGAGACGCCGGAGCAGGCGCGCGACATGGCGAAGGCCGTGGACGAGAAGATCGCCAAGGGTGACGGCGGTCCGCTCGCGGGCATCCCGCTCGGCATCAAGGATCTGTTCGCGACCAAGGGCGTGCGCACCACCGCATGCTCGAAGATCCTCGGCAATTTCGTGCCGACCTACGAGTCCACCATTACCTCGCAGCTGTGGCGCGACGGTGCGGTGATGCTCGGCAAGCTCAACAATGACGAATTCGCGATGGGCTCGGCGAACGAGACCTCGTGCTTCGGTCCCGTCGGCAATCCCTGGCGGCGCGAGGGAAGCAACACGACGCTGGTGCCGGGCGGCTCGTCCGGCGGCTCTGCCTCGGCCGTGGCGGCGCTGCTCTGCATGGGCGCGACCGCGACCGACACCGGCGGCTCGATCCGCCAGCCGGCGGCATTCACCGCGACCGTCGGCATCAAGCCGACCTATGGCCGCTGCTCGCGCTGGGGCATTGTCGCCTTTGCCTCCTCGCTCGACCAGGCAGGTCCCATTGCGCGCAGCGTGCGCGATAGCGCGATGCTGCTGCGCTCGATGGCCGGTCACGACCCCAAGGACACGACCTCGGTCGACATTCCCGTGCCGGATTACGAGGCCGCGATCGGCAAATCCGTGAAGGGCATGAAGATCGGCATTCCCAAGGAGTATCGCCTCGACGGCATGCCGGCCGAGATCGAAAAACTCTGGAGCGAGGGGGCGGCCTGGCTGAAGGCGGCCGGCGCCGAGCTGGTCGAGGTGTCGCTGCCGCACACCAAATACGCGCTGCCGGCCTATTACATCGTGGCGCCGGCGGAGGCGTCCTCCAACCTCGCGCGCTATGACGGCGTCCGCTACGGCCTGCGCGAGCAGGCCAAGAACATCACCGAGCTCTACGAGAACACCCGCGCCGAAGGTTTCGGCGCAGAGGTCCGTCGCCGCGTCATGATCGGCACCTATGTGCTCTCGGCCGGCTATTACGACGCTTACTATTTGCGCGCCCAGAAGGTGCGCACGCTGATCAAGAAGGATTTCGAGGATTGCTTCGCGCGGGGCGTCGACGCGATCCTGACGCCGGCGACGCCGTCGGCGGCCTTCGGCATCGGCGAGAAGGGCGGCGCCGATCCGGTCGAGATGTATCTCAACGACATCTTCACGGTGACCGTGAACATGGCGGGCCTGCCGGGCATCGCGGTGCCCGCCGGCAAGGATGCGCAGGGCCTGCCGCTCGGCCTGCAGCTGATCGGCCGTCCGTTCGAGGAGGAGACGCTGTTCTCGCTCGGCGAGGTGATCGAGCAGGCCGCCGGCCGCTTCACGCCCGCGAGGTGGTGGTGAATGCCGCGGCGTTCATCGCGAGCCTCGACGGCGCGGCCCCCGCGCCACACCTGAGTGCGCCGCTCGCCGGCCTATGGTGGGCCGCGAAGGGGGACTGGGACCGCGCGCACAAGATCGTCCAGGACGACAACGGCCGCGACGCGGCCTGGGTGCACGCTTACCTGCACCGCGTCGAGGGCGATCTCGGCAACGCCGGCTACTGGTACCGCCAGGCCGGCCAGCCGGCGGCAAAGGATTCATTGGAAGCGGAGTGGGAGCGGATCGCTGTCACGCTGCTCGGGAGCACGACATGAGCACGGCCACGCACAAGCTTCTCAAGGGCGCCACCGGTGATTGGGAGGTGGTCATCGGCATGGAGATCCACGCCCAGGTGACGTCGAAGTCAAAACTGTTCTCGGGCGCGTCCACCGCATTCGGCGGCGAGCCGAACACGCAGGTGTCGCTGGTCGATGCCGCGATGCCGGGCATGCTGCCCGTCATCAACGAGGAATGCGTCAGGCAGGCTGTCCGGACCGGGCTCGGTCTCAACGCGCAGATCAATCTGCGTTCGGTGTTCGACCGGAAGAACTATTTCTATCCGGACCTGCCGCAGGGCTACCAGATCAGCCAGTACAAGTCGCCTGTCGTGGGCGAGGGCGAGGTGATCGTCGATCTCGACGGCGGCCGCAGTGTCTCCATCGGCATCGAGCGGCTGCATCTGGAGCAGGATCCCGGCAAGATGCTGCACGACCGGTCGCCGTCGCTGTCCTACATCGATTTCAATCGCTGCGGCGTGGCGCTGATGGAGATTGTCTCGAAACCGGACATCCGCGACGCCGAGCAGGCCAAGGCATATGTGACCAAGCTGCGCTCGATCATGCGCTACCTCGGCACCTGTGACGGTGACATGGAGAAGGGATCCTTGCGCGCCGACGTCAATGTGTCCGTGCGCAAGCCCGGCGCGCCGCTCGGCACCCGCTGCGAAATCAAGAACATGAACTCGATCACCTTCATCGGCCAGGCGATCGAGTATGAAGCGCGGCGCCAGATCGAGATCCTGGAGGACGGCGGTCAGATCGAGCAGGAGACGCGTCGGTTCGATCCCAGCAAGGGCGAGACGCGCTCGATGCGGTCCAAGGAAGAGGCGCACGACTATCGCTACTTCCCCGATCCCGACCTGCTGCCGCTGGAGTTCAGCCAGGAATTCGTCGACGAGCTGAAGGCGAACCTTCCGGAGCTGCCGGACCAGAAGAAGACGCGCTTCGTCGCCGATCTCGGCCTGTCGGCCTATGATGCGAGCGTGCTCGTCGCCGAGCGCGAGAGCGCGGTGTTCTACGAGACCGTGCTCGACAAGCTCGGCAACCGCGCGCGCGACGGCAAGATGGCGGCGAACTGGGTGATCAACGAGCTGTTCGGCCGTCTCAACAAGGAAGGCCGGGATATTACGGGCTCTCCGGTCAACGCCGAGCAGCTCTCGGGGATCATCGACCTGATCGGCGAGGGCACGATCTCGGGCAAGATCGCCAAGGATCTGTTCGAGATCGTCTGGCAGGAGGGCGGCGATCCCCGCGCGCTGGTGGAAAGCCGCGGCATGAAGCAGGTCACGGATCTTTCGGCGATCGAAAAGGTTGTCGACGACATCATCGCGGCCAATCCCGACAAGGCCGCGCAGGTCAAGGACAAGCCGCAATCGCTCGGCTGGTTCGTCGGCCAGGTGATGAAGGCGTCGGGCGGCAAGGCCAACCCGCAGAGCGTCAACGACCTGCTCAAGTCCAAGCTCGGCGTCTAGCGTCGCGCGTTCGAACGAGGTGACGGACACGCTTCGTCACCTCGCTTTCGGTTCGTGATGCGGCGCTCGCGCGCATCCTCGGCGGCAAACTTCATCCCGACCAGACGCGATGCGACGGCCGAATCGCCGTCACGCGATTCGCGCAAAAAGGCGGCTCGCACACGCTCTGGCGAGCGCTCGCGCCGTTAAGCATGAAAATAATTTCGTTGCCAAAAATCGCGACTCAGAGTCCGCGAAATGCCCTTGCAAGGTGATCTCGACCGTCACGATGCGCACCGTCGGGTCGATCGTGCGCGATGCGCGCGTGCAGGAAAATACTTGCTGCATAGAGTTTTCTGCAATCGCATCTCTCGCAGACATCGACGATGCTGGCACTCTGCGCGATCGTGCAGACGCGTCATGCAGCGTGCTTGCATCGCGCTCGCCAAGCGCACGCGCCTTGCGCCGTCAACACTTCTTTAAGCGAGACGCTGTTTTTTTCGTTGTGTTGGTGTATTCGGGATGAGTGTGCACTCGATCCCCGAATGCATGCAGCGATTAAGCCATCTCACACATCGGAGGGCAACATGGCCAAGAAAGCTAAGAAGGCAAAGAAGGCGAAGAAGGCGAAGAGCGCAGTGAAGAAGACTGCGAAGAAGACCCGCAAGGTCGCCAAGAAGAAGTAACTTCGCTTCTGAAGTTGCCGGCTCCTTGAGAGCCGGCACGTCATCAGCGCCTCCCAGAGGTTCTGGTCGACGATAGAGGGTGTCGGCGAGACATCAGGTCAACGGTCGGACCGTTCTCTTTTGCGGTCCGGCAGAAGAAACAAGTTTTCTTCGTTCGGTGCGGGGCCGGTTCTCCGGTTCTGCAATTTCACGAGTGGCCTCGCGGTCAAAGTGGAATCTGGTCCTGACGTGTTCGCCGACGCCCTCGTTCTCCTGAGGCCGGGGTATTGCCGGCATTCCTTTTCCCCACATTGCTGATCTGACCACGGCGTCATCGTTGCGCTGGCCGCTCCGCCTTGGGCAGGCGAGGGCTGCGGGGCCGATTGCGCGCTGCTCGCACGCCGCTTTGCCATTCGCGGTGTCATCGCCGGGCTCCGACCGGGCGATCCAGTACGCTCCGGCTTCTCGAGCGACATTGCTGTCTCCGGAATACCGGCTCGTCCGCCTACCGCCTTCGCTGAAGCTTCGGCGCTCCAAGACGACGGACCCCGGCGAAGCCTTGGCCTTAGCCCGGGGCGCGCGACGAAAGCGAGTTGGGACGCCACAGGATGCGCCCACCGCGCGCGATGGTTATCGATGTCCCAAAATCCCAGGGTAAACCAAATCTGACGAATCGCGGAAGTGCCTGCAAATCAGGGACTTCTTGAATTCTGCGCGCCGGCGCCGCGCGCTCGCGTTTACGTCTGCTTCATCGCGATACTTAAACTGCCATTCAAATTTGCCCGCCATCATCGCCTCCAACAAGCCGGCAAACGGCGTTGGGCAAGAAGCCCAAGGGATGAGTTGAACAGTGCGCGGTCCCGGGAAGGGTCATGCACATCAGAGTTGGACGGGAGCCGCGCTCGGGGGAGCAAGGCACAAGAAAAAAGGGGATGCGTTATGTTTCAGGGTACTTTCGATCTGGAGACGGCAACGCCGATCGACGCGACCGCGCTGTCGGACGTGCTGTTCGAACGCGGGATCTATTGGGCGAGCGGCCGTTCCGGGCTGGTCGATCTCGTCGCCGCGCACAAATGGTTCAACCTCGCCGCCCTGAAGGGCCGCAAGGACGCCGTGACGCTGCGCCAGGAAGTCGCCGGGCAGATGTCGGATGCCGAGATCTCGGCCGCGCAGCGCGAGGCGAGGGCGTGGGTCTCCACGCACTGAACCGAGAATCGCATCCGCACCCGTGTTCGCACGGGTGGGCCTGGTTGCGCTGAATCAAGTTTCTTCGTCGTGCCGCACATAAGAACCGAGCGGCATGAGCGACACCGACACCAATGGACGATGGCTGCCGATTCAGATCGCTCCCGATGAGTGCGATCTGGAACTCGGACGTCCGCACAAGACGGGGATTCTGCCCTGGTCATTTCCGTGCCGGCGCAGGTCCGGCGTCTGGTACAACGTTTGGGCCGGCGAAGCGGTGCTGATTTCGCCCTCGCATTGGCGGATCTGGCGGTTCCACCGGTAGGCACGGACCGAACACATACCCACACATATAAGATAGCGCGAATCGAGCTGGAGCTCGCCGCCGATCCTTGCGCCAGGCTTTCGCGCCGGTCACACGAGCGCTTTCAGGTGAAAGAACGCCCAGACATTGATTGATTCTGCCGCTGGTTGGCGGAGAGGGAGGGATTCGAACCCTCGATACAGCTTGAGACCGTATGACGCTTTAGCAAAGCGTTGCCTTCAGCCACTCGGCCACCTCTCCGGTGCGAGCCTTATGCATCTAATTACTCGGGCCGGTCAATTTGGAAGCGTGTGTTTTCGCTCGAATATTCCCAGCGATTTTCGCGGCAAAGCAGTTTGGCCCCGGGGCGTGGCCGTAACGTTGCGAGAATCGGGCACAGAGTTGGAGCGTCCGGCGCATCTCGAAGGATAGTTCCGCCTATGAGAACGTCTTAGCTCGCGTAAGGCACTGAGTTTACTGGAAGAATTGATGGGACGGGGCGGGCGGCACAAGGTGCTCGTCGCGCACCTTATAATAGCCGTGCCTGCATCAGGCTGGAGGCGCGGAGCAGGTCGATGCGTTCTCCTTGAGTCTCCCTCCGATTCTACGATTCGAGTGCGTCAAAGCCCCTCCAGGCCGAGATCTCGCTTGCGGTGCCTTAAGTGGGGAACTTTGATGGCAGGAGGAACCGTCTCTAAAACGTCAATGAAAACAATTGGTTGCGAGGGCGCTTCGATCACATCTGCGTGTTATTTGTGCAACACCCGTCGGAAAACAAGCTTCATAGGCCCGTTTCAAAGCGTTCTCTTGTTGTGTGTGCAAGGACGTTCGGTAATTGTGACTGAGCGACGGAGGGGGGCATCCCGAGGTCGTCCCGTTTAGGTCATTTCGCTTAAGTCCCTCGCGTTCATGCGGGTGTGTCCGAAGACGCGAAGGAGCCCGGAGCGGTGATTTAGAGGGGGTTGGGGAATTGGCCGTCCGGTCAGTGACCTTCCCTGAAGAGCAACTTGGAGGTTTAACATGAAGTTGGTTAAGAGCCTTTTGCTCGGCTCAGCGGCGGGTCTGATCGCCGTGGGCGGAGCTCAAGCAGCCGATCTGCCCGTGAAGGCCAAGGCGGTCGAATACGTGAAGATCTGCTCGCTGTACGGCGCGGGCTTCTACTACATCCCGGGCACCGACACCTGCATCAAGCTGGGTGGTTATCTGCGCGCTGAAGTCGCGCTGAACACCAACTCGAGCTTCAGCGGTCAGCTCACGTCGAACAACGGCGCGCGTAACCGTCTGACGAACTACTACACCATGCGCGCTCGTGAAGATCTCAACATCGACACGCGCACCGCGACCGAGTACGGCGTCGTCCGTACTTTCTTCGACGGCGTGTTCTCCTGGACCACCGGCAACTACGCCGGCACCGGCAGCGCGACGGGCACGACCGCCTACAGCGGCACGCTGGCGCTCAACACCTCCGGCGCCACCCCGGCGCTCGTTGGTTCGTCGATCAACGGCACCGACGGCAACACCTCGGGCGGTTCGCTCGGCGTGTACTACGCCTTCATCCAGTTCGCTGGCTTCACCATGGGTAAGGCCGTGTCGCAGTTCGACGCGCCCTGGACCAACTATCCCGGCAACAACTTCGACAGCCTCGTCGGCGGTTCCGGCACGGTCACTGGTGTCAACCAGTTCACCTACACCGCTGACTTCGGTCAGGGCGTGACGGCGTCGTTCTCGGCGGAAGACGCGACGGCTTACTACCAGGCCGGCAACCTCAACATGACCGGCGCTTCGGCGACTGGCATGATCGGCGGTTCGTATGGCTCGAACGCCATCGGCGGTTCGCGTTCGCCGAACCTCGTCGGTATGGTCCGTGTCGACCAGGCTTGGGGTCTGTTCCAGGCGTCGGTCGCTGCTCATGACAACCACGTTGCCTACTACGGCGCCACCGAGCCGACTGGCCACCCCGACGACAAGTGGGGTTGGGCTGTTCAGCTCGCTCTGTCGATCAAGAACATCCCGACTGGTGCGGGTGACGTGATCAACATTTCGGGCGTCTACACCGACGGCGCGTCCCGCTACAACTTCCAGAACCTGGCGGGCGGCAGCTACTCGATGTTCGGCAGCTCGGGCGTTGCTTACCAGAGCGTCGGCTTCGCCATCGCTCCGGACACCGTGTTCGTGACCGGCAGCTCGCAGGAAACCGTCAAGACCTGGGGCTTCCGCGGTGCTTACACCCATAACTGGGATCCCTACTGGAACACCGCGCTGTACGGTGCCTACGCTCAGGCGCAGTTCGGCTCGCTCGCCAAGACCACGCTTTGCGGCGCTGGTGGTGCAGGCGGCGTGTTCGGTGGCCTGGTCGGTGTGACGGGTTGTAACCCTGACTTCGCCGTTGCGCAGGTCGGTGTCATCACCCGCTGGACCCCGGTCAAGAACCTGACGTTCTCGGCTGACCTGAACTGGACCCACCTCGACCAGAAGTACTCCGGTACGGTTGGTTACGCCGGTGCTGGCACGACGGCCAAGCCGGCCGCTGTGTACGAGCTGAAGGATCAGGACACCATCACCCTGCTCCTCCGCGCTCAGCGCAACTGGTAAGTTCGGTCTAACGACCTGACAGAGAGCCCCGGCGGGAAACCGCCGGGGCTTTTCTTTTGCCGCGGTTGCTCGCCTTCGCACTTCGCGCAATGGGCCAAGTTTGGCGCATCGCTCTCCATTGATCGGTCTTCGTTGCGATCTGATGGAAGCGTACCGGGAGAGCAGGGCAATCGCATACGGCATTTTCCGCCAGCTGAGCGCGCACCTCGTCCTTCGAGACGACCGCGAAGCCTGTCATCGGGCCGCGCTTTGCGCGGACCCGGCGGCGGTCTCCTGGAGGCTAAGCGGCGTCGATGCCCGCCAAGACTGCTGCCGCACACTCCGTCCTCATCCTGAGGGCCCGCCAACGGCGGGCGTCTCGAAGGATAGCCACAGAGGGGCCGCTCCCAAATGCGATGCTTTGGGTGGGAGAGGGGAGCTCCGCGCTTCCCATCCCTGACAGTGGCGCGCTGGGAAAGGACTGCCGTTGGCCGGCCTGGCCGCTCAAACGCCTTCGCTGACCTGTCTTTGCAGCGGTGGCGACAGGCGCCTTCATCTGCACCGCGAGGCAACGGCAGCGCTCGCCACCCATGCTCGCGGCTGCGAATCGAAAGAGCTGATCGCTATTCCACGCTGCCGGCGCCGCGGCGCAGATCGGCTTCGATCTGCAGCCGCGTGCCGCCCCCGAAGCGGGCACGGTAGACCTGCAGGTTCTCCATGATCCGCTGCACGTAGTTGCGCGTCTCGGAGAACGGAATCAGCTCGACCCAGTCGACCGCGTCGACCTTGGGGTCGCGCGGATCGCCGTAGCGCTCGACCCACTTCTTCACGCTGCCGCGGCCGGCATTGTAGGCGGCAAAGGTCATGATGTAGGAGCCGCGATAATCCTCGAGCAGTCCGCCGAGCTCGGCCGAGCCGAGCGTGGCGTTGTAGACCGAATCGTTCTTCAGCCGCCCCAGATCGTAAGTCGCGCCGTGGCGTTTGCAGACATAGCGCGCGGCGTCGGGCGTCACCTGCATCAGGCCGTAGGCCTGCGCCGGCGAGACCACTGACGGATTGAATGCGCTCTCCTGCCGCGCGATCGCATAGACGATGCTGCGCTCCACTTCGGGACCGATCGGCGTGAACTGCGGAATGCCGTTGACGGGGTAGGCGTAGAAGTCGAACGGCAGGCCGCGATTGAGCGCGGCCTTGCCGAGCAGCAGCATGCCGCGCGCATCGTTGTAGCGCTGGGTCAGCTCGCCGAGGCCGGCGAGTGCTTCGGGATCGCCGTTCTCGCCCATGTCGGCCAGCAGCGGTATCGCCATCTCGCGCTCGTCGAGTTCGTAGAGCAGGTGCGCGGCGCGCACGATCTCCAACCGCTCGGCGCCGCGGCCGCGCGGCTGGCTGTTGAGCTCGATCTGCGGCAGGCCGAGCTTGGCCCGGGCGAGCTGGCCGTAATAGCTGGTCGATTGTTCGGCCGCACGGGCATAGGCGTTGCGCGCCTCCTGCTGGCGACCCGCCGCTTCCGCGGCGCGGCCCTGCCAATACCCCGCACGCGCCAGCGCGGTCGGATTGACGCTGCCGACGCCGATGCGGGCGAAATGCTGGGTGGCGGCCGCGGGGTCGTTGAGGAAGCGCAGCGCGATCCACCCGGCCGTGAACTCCTGCTCGGTCTTGTAGATGTCGCGCGAGGGCAGTGCGGCGTCGCGCGCGATCAGATAGGCGCTGCGAAATTCCTCGGTGTCGATCATCTTGCGCGCCAAAAGACGCCGCTCGATCCACCATTCGTCGAGATTGTGGAGCCGGTTCGGATCCTTCGGCGCCGACAGCATGAGCTGGGCTGCTTCGGCGAACTTCTCCTCGCGGCGCAGCAGCTGGATCTTGCTGAAGGTGAAGCCGGGGTCGTTGTGCAGCTCGCGGGGCACGGCGTCGAGCAGCGCACGCGCGTTCGGCGCCTTCTTGACGGCGGCGATGCGGGCCTTGGCGAGTGCGACATAGCCGGCACCCAGGCGCTTTGCGGCGCGTAGCGCGGCCTCGTTCTCGCTGCCGTAGAGCAGGGTGTCCATCCGCGCCTTCTGGTCGCCCGGCGTCAGCAGGGCGCCGAACTGGTCGAGCGCGTTGTTCTCGGTATCCTCGGACATCGGATCGCTGCGCCAGGCCTCGCGCACCAGCCGCTCGGCGTTGGCGCGGTCGCCGCGCGCCAGCATCGCCTTGGCGAGCGTGAAGCGGCCCTTGGCGGAGATCGGAGATTCGTTTTCGAACCACGACCACGCGACGGAATCGTCGCGCCTGTCGTCCCACATCGCGGCCTCGAGGCGCCGGCGCAGGAAGGTCTGCGACGGCCAGCTCGGATTGGCGGAGAGGAAGGCGCGGTAGCGCTCCACGGTGGCGCCATTGTCCTCGCTGCGCAGGATGATCCATTCCGCGAGTTTTCGCGCGACCGGATCCGAGATGCCGGCCGCGACGTTGCTGGCCTCACCCGCCTTGCGCTTGCGCACGAGCTCGATGATGCTCTCGAGGGCGTCCTTGTCGCCCTGGGGCGTCGACGACGTCGCCGCGACCGCGGCCGGTATGACCGGCTTGCGCGGCGCGGCATGCTGGCGCGTCGCCGGGGCCAGCACGGGCGCTGCGGCCGGTCTGGCCGCGGGGGCGGAAGGTCTGACGGTGGCGGTCACGGCCGGCGCGGGGGCGGTCTTCGGCGGCGAACCGCCGGCGGCCGGATGCGATTTCGGCGCAGGGGCCGCTGCGGCAGGCTTGGGCTTGTCCTTCGCGGGCTCTTTTCCGGCGCTCTTGCCCGTGTCCTTGCCCGTCTCCTTGGCCGGTTTCTTCGCCGCGTCCTTGGCCGGAGCGCCGGCGGCACCCTTGCTCGCGCCCTTGCTTGCGCCCGGGCTTGCTCCTTTGGCCGCGTCCTTCGAAGTTTCCTTGCCGGTTCCCTTGGACGAGCCCTTCGCGGTGTCCTTGGCAGCTGGCTTCGCGGTGTCCTTGCCAGCTTCCGCCGTCGTCTCATTGGACTTGGCCAGGGCGGCGCAGCCGACCGACAGCCCTGCCATCAGGCACACGATGAGACCGGTGGATCGCCAGGCGGCACGAGGGAATGAGGTCACGGGTTTGGTCGCCCCGAATCAGTCAAGTGGCTCAAGATCTAGCTGTATTTGATTGAATATGCGGACAAAATACCAACAGCGGCTTACCGCGGGCGGGTTTGCACCACTACCGCGGCAAAATCGCGGCCTAAACGGTGCGTCACACGGAAGCGGGCCTTTTACCGGCGGGATAGACCCGATATGAAAGGGGCTTGCTCAAGAGATAGCCGCGTACGGAGGAAGTCCATGGCAGCCAAGACGAAATTCCGGGGATCGTTCACCGCCTTGGTCACGCCGTTCAAGAACGGCTCGCTGGACGAGGCGGCATTCCGATCCCTGGTCAACTGGCAGATTTCGGAGGGCACCAACGGCCTGGTCCCGGTTGGCACCACCGGCGAGAGCCCGACGCTCAGCCATGACGAGCACAAGAAGGTGGTCGAATGGTGCATCGCTGAAGCCAAGGGCCGCGTGCCTGTGATCGCCGGTGCAGGCTCCAACTCGACCAAGGAAGCGATCGAGCTCGCCCAGCACGCCGAGAAGGCGGGCGCGGATGCCGTGCTGGTGGTGACGCCTTACTACAACAAGCCGACCCAGGAAGGCATGTACCAGCACTTCAAGGCGATCAACGACGCGATCGGCATTCCGATCATCATCTACAACATCCCGCCGCGCTCGGTGATCGACATGTCAGTCGACACCATGAAGCGACTGTGGGAGCTGAAGAACATCGCCGGCGTGAAGGACGCCACCGCCAGCATGGTGCGCGTGTCGCAGCAGCGTGCGGCGATGGGCGAGGATTTCAACCAGCTCTCGGGCGAGGACGCGACCATCATCGGCTACATGGCGCATGGCGGCCACGGCTGCATCTCGGTGACGTCGAACGTCGCGCCGCGCCTGTGCTCGGAGTTCCAGGCCGCCTGGGCTAGGGGTGACCATGCCGCTGCGCTGAAGATCCACGACAAGCTGATGCCGCTGCACAACAACCTCTTCATCGAGAGCAACCCGGCGCCGATCAAGTACGCGATGTCGCTGCTCGGCAAGCTCGACGAGACGCTGCGGCTGCCGATGGTGCCGGTCTCCGAGCCGACCCGCGTTGCCGTGCGCAGCGCCATGGTGCACGCTGGCCTCATCAACTGATGGGTTGACCTATCGGGGAGGCCGTTCATGAGCGTCGACGAAAAGGGCAGGCGGATGCTCACGGAGTTCCGCGAATTCGCCATGAAGGGCAACGTCGTCGATCTCGCGGTCGGCGTCATCATTGGCGCGGCCTTCGGCGCCATCGTCACCTCGCTGGTCGGTGACATCATCATGCCGATCATCGGCGCCGCGACCGGCGGCCTCGACTTCTCGAACTACTTCGCCCCCTTGTCGAAGGCGGTGACCGCCACCAACTTAGCGGATGCGAAAAAGCAAGGCGCCGTACTTGCTTACGGCAGCTTCCTGACGCTGACGATCAACTTCATCATCGTCGCCTTCGTGCTGTTCCTGGTGATCCGCGCCATGAACACACTGAAGCGGAAGGAAGAGACCAAGCCCGCGGAGCCGCCGAAGCCGTCGGAGGAGGTCGTGCTGCTGACCGAGATCCGCGATCTCCTCAAGAAGTGACGCGCGCGCTTCATCCAAACTGTTAGCATCGCTGCGCATCGCGCTCAGGTTTCGTCGCCATGGCTGAAAAGAACGAACGTCCGATCAAGGTCATGGCGGAAAATCGCAAGGCCCGCTTCAACTATGCGATCGAGGATACGATCGAGGCGGGGATTGCGCTGACCGGCACCGAGGTCAAGTCGATCCGCAACGGCAAGAGCACGATCGCGGAGTCCTACGCCGATTCCAAAGACGGCGAGATATGGCTGATCAACGCCACCATTCCCGAATATCTGCAAGGCAACCGCTTCAATCACGAGCCGAAGCGGCCGCGAAAGCTGCTGCTGCATCGCCGGCAGATCAACAAGCTGATGGGTGCCGTCGACCGCGAGGGCATGACGCTGATCCCGCTCAAGCTCTATTTCAATGAGCGTGGGCGCGCCAAATTGCAGCTGGCGGTTGCAAAAGGCAAGAAGCTCCACGACAAGCGCGAGACCGAAAAGAAGCGCGACTGGAGCCGGGAGAAGGGCCGCCTGATGCGGGCGAGGGGATAGCGAGATGAACCAACGGAACCTGCTCGAGGTCGATTGGAGCCAGATTCCCGCACCTGAAGACGACGGCGCGGCCGCGCATCTGACCGGCATGACGCTGCCGCCAATCGGCCTGCTCGCGACCAACGACACCTCGGTGACGCTGTCGGCGCTGCACGGCCGGACCGTGGTGTTCGCTTATCCCCGCACCGGCGAACCCGGCAAGATTTCGTTGGTCGACGATTGGGACATGATCCCGGGTGCGCGCGGTTGCACGCCACAGACTTGCGCATTTCGCGATCTGTTCGCCGAGCTGAAGGGCGCGGGCGCCTCCCACGTGTTCGGCCTCTCGACCCAGAGCAACGAGTACCAGACCGAGATGGCGTCACGGCTGCATCTGCCGTTCCCCGTGCTGTCGGACGAGAAGCTGGCGCTGACGCGCGCGCTCAATCTGCCGACGATGGAGGTCGCGGGCCTGACGCTGATCAAGCGTCTTGCGCTGATCGTCGACGACGCCAGGATCACGCATGTGTTCTACCCGGTGTTTCCGCCCGACCGGAACGCCGGCGACGTCCTGGAGTGGCTGAAGGCCAATCCGGCCAAGGCGTGAACCAGCGCGCTAATCGAGATCCGCCTTCACCTTCGCGAACACCGACCGGAACATGTCCGGCGTCAGCACGCCAGTATTCGTGTTGTAGCGCGAGCAGTGATAGCTGTCGTAGAGCCTGAACGCGCCGGCCTGATGCACGGCGCCGTGGCCGAAGGGGGCCTGCGAGGCCTTCAGCTTCAGCGGCTTGAGCACGCTGTCGTGCGCAATCCGTCCGAGCGCGATGATCGCGCGCAGCTTCGGCATCGTCTCGAGATTCGCGACGAGGAACTGGCGGCAGGTGTTGATCTCCACCGGCAGCGGCTTGTTCTGCGGCGGAACGCAATGCACTGCATTGGCGATCCGGCAGTCGACCAGCTTCAGGCCGTCATCGGGACGTGCCTGATAGGTGCCCTTGGCAAAACCAAATTCGAGCAGCGTGGCATAGAGCAGGTCACCGGCGTAATCGCCGGTGAACGGCCGTCCCGTGCGGTTGGCGCCCTGCATCCCCGGCGCGAGGCCGACGATCAACAGGCGTGCCTTGACGTCGCCAAAGGGCGCGACCGGCGCGTTGTGCCACAACGGCTCGCGCGCCCGGTTCGCCTCGCGAAAGGCGACCAGGCGCGGACAGAGCGGACAATTGCGGTCGGGAACGACGGTGGGAGGCTGGCGGCTTGACCGGGCCGCCTCACTCCTCGAAGTCGTCATCGCCCCTCGGCGCCATGGTGGTTGCGCGCTGGAGGAATTGCGGGGCGTGGTGGCGGGCCTCGCGATCGCCGCGGTCGCGCGGGGCGGGGCGTTCGGAGGGATCGCGGCCGAGCTTGGATTGCAGCTCGACGAGGTCGGTGAAGACGTCGGCCTGGCGGCGCAGCTCGTCGGCGATCATCGGCGGCTGGCTGGCGATGGTGGAGATCACCGTGACCCGCACGCCGCGGCGCTGCACGGCCTCGACCAGGGAGCGGAAGTCTCCGTCACCGGAGAACAGCACCATCTGGTCGATGTGCTCGGCAAGCTCCATGGCGTCCACGGCGAGCTCGATGTCCATGTTGCCCTTGACCTTGCGGCGGCCGGAGGCGTCGATGAACTCCTTGGTCGCCTTGGTGACGACGGTGTAGCCGTTGTAATCCAGCCAGTCGATCAGCGGGCGGATCGAGGAGTATTCCTGATCCTCGATGATGGCGGTGTAGTAGAACGCCCGAAGCAGCGTTCCGCGGCTCTGAAACTCCTTCAGCAGGCGCTTGTAGTCGATGTCGAAGCCCAGAGTTTTCGCCGTCGCGTAGAGATTGGCTCCGTCGATGAAGAGCGCGATCTTGTCGGTAGAGGAAGGTGACATTCAGTTTGCTCGCGTAGTGTTCGTGATTGATCGTTTATTGTTGGCGCGGCGGCAGCAGGCCGCGCAGTCTAGGGTGCCGCCGAAATCCGTCGAAGCCGCAAATCCGGAGAAGTCGGGGCAAACAAGGTATAGTTATGGCGGACTTTCATAGACCCGGCGCCGCCCTCAATGGCAGCCCGGGTAACCGCCCATCCCAGCCCTAATGTGGGGGTAGCAGAGCCGTTTGGCGAGGCCAAATCACAAATTGGCCTTGCGAAACCGCCCCAGCCCCTATAACTAGCCCCAATCATCCACATATTTCGTCCCACCCACAACGGAGCGACAGTCCATGGCTCGCGTCACCGTAGAAGATTGTATCGACAAGGTCGACAACCGGTTTGACCTGGTCCTGCTGGCCGCCCACCGTGCCCGCATGATTTCGTCCGGTTCACAACTAACGGTTGACCGCGATAACGACAAGAACCCTGTTGTGTCTTTGCGCGAAATTGCTGACACGACCATTTCGCCCGAGGACCTGCGCGAGGAGCTGGTGCACTCGCTCCAGAAGTTCGTCGAGGTCGACGAGCCCGAGCCGGATACGGTGCCGCTGATCGGTTCCGCGGGCGCGAGCGTCGATGCGGACGATACCGAAGTCGCCGTCGAGCGCATGACCGAAGAGGAGCTCCTGAAGGGTCTCGAAGGCCTCGCGCCGCCCGAGGAGCAGCCCGAGGAAGACGAGTAAATCGTCCGTCGCGATCGTCGATTTCTTGTGATTTTATCAAAGGCCCGAACCGGTGTTCGGGCCTTTGCTTTTGTTGACGTTTTCGTGGTTACCATGCGTTGTACTTGGCGATGCGTCCTGTCACTGAATTGATCGGACACAAGCGCGATCGGAGCTAAGATGTATACAGCGGGCCGGCTCGGGCTCGTTTGAAGGCAGGACGGGATGGTATATCGGCGCCGCAGATCCACGCAGATGCAGGCCGCAACCGAATCGGTTGCCGTGGCCCCGACTGCGCCGGTCGCGCGCCCGGCCAAGCCCCGCGCGCGCATGATGCGTCAATATGACCTCGTCGAGCGCGTCAGGTCCTACAATCCCAACACCAACGAAGACCTGCTGAACCGCGCCTATGTCTACGCCATGAAGGCGCACGGCTCGCAGACCCGCGCCTCGGGCGATCCGTATTTCTCGCACCCGCTCGAAGTGGCAGCGATTCTCACCGACCTCAAGCTCGACGACGCCACCATCGTGGCCGCGCTGCTCCACGACACCATCGAGGACACCGAAGCGACGCGGGCCGAGATCGACCAGATCTTCGGGCCGGAGATCGGCGCGCTGGTCGAGGGCCTGACCAAGCTGAAGCGGCTCGAGCTGGTGTCGCGCGAGGCCAAGCAGGCCGAGAATCTGCGCAAATTGTTGCTGGCCATTGCTGACGATGTCCGCGTGCTCCTGGTCAAGCTCGCCGACCGCCTGCACAACATGCGCACGCTGGATTTCGTGCCGACGGAGTCGCGCAGGCGCATCGCCGAGGAGACGCTCGACATCTATGCGCCGCTGGCGGGCCGCATGGGCATGCAGGAAATGCGCGAGGAGCTGGAGGATCTGTCCTTCCGCACCCTCGATCCCGAGGCCTATTCGGTGGTGATGCAGCGTCTCGACGCGCTCGCCGAACGCAACCGCAATCTGATCGGCGAGATCGAGGACCAGCTCTCCAACAATCTGCGCCACCGGGGCCTTGGCGCGCGGGTCTATGGCCGCCGCAAGAAGCCGTTCTCGATCTGGACCAAGATGGAGCGCAAGTCGGTCGGCTTCGAGCAATTGTCCGATATCTTCGGCTTCCGCCTCGTCGTCAACGACATCGAGGCCTGCTATCGCGCGCTCGGCATCGTCCACACCACCTGGCCGGTCGTGCCGGGACGCTTCAAGGACTACATCTCGACGCCGAAGCAGAACGACTACCGCTCGATCCACACCACGGTGATCGGCCCCGGTAACCAGCGCGTCGAGTTGCAGATCCGCACCGAGGCGATGGACCAGATCGCCGAGCGCGGCATCGCCGCGCACGTCTTCTACAAGGAGGGCGTCGGCTCGCCGACCGAATTCCTCAAGCGCGAGTCCAATGCGTTCGCCTGGCTGCGCCACACCATCGGCATCCTCTCGGAGAGCGCCAACCCGGAGGAATTCCTCGAGCACACCAAGCTCGAGCTGTTCCACGACCAGGTGTTCTGCTTCACCCCGAAGGGCAAGCTGATCGCGCTGCCGCGCCACGCCAACGTGATCGACTTCGCCTATGCCGTGCACACCGACGTCGGCAATAGCGCGGTGGGCTGCAAGATCAACGGCCAGTTCGCGCCGCTGTCCTCGGAGCTGCAGAACGGCGACGAGGTCGAAGTGCTGACCTCGGAAGCGCAATCGGCGCCGCCCTCGGCCTGGGAAACCCTTGCGGTCACCGGCAAGGCGCGCGCCGCGATCCGTCGCGCCACGCGGACGGCGGTGCGCGATCAATATGCCGGCCTCGGCCGGCGCATCGTGGAGCGCCTGTTCGAGCGCGCCAAGATCGAATATGCCGACGACAAGCTCAAGGGCGCGCTGCCGCGCCTCGCACGCACCTCGATCGACGACGTCATGGCGGCGGTGGGCCGCGGCGAGATCAAGGCCTCCCACGTCGCGCGGGCGATGTATCCCGACTACAAGGAGGAGCGCATCGCGCGCTACGGCGTCAAGAAAGGGCTTGCCGCCAAGCTCAAGGAGAAGTCGTCGGAGCCGCCGCGCAGCCCGGTCGCGATCCCGATCCGCGGCATCAATTCCGACCTCCCGATCAAGTTCGCACCGAATGGCGGCGCCGTGCCGGGCGATCGCATCGTCGGCATCGTCACGCCGGGCGAGGGCATCACGATCTACCCGATCCAGGCGCCGGCGCTGAAGGATTTCGAGGAGGAGCCAGAGCGCTGGCTCGACGTCCGCTGGGACATCGAGGACTCCGCGCCGCAGCGCTTCCCCGCCCGCATCAAGGTCGAGAACGTCAACGAGCCCGGCGCGCTCGCCCAGATCGCGACCGTGATCGCCGAGCACGACGGCAATATCGACAACATCAGCATGCAGCGCCGCTCGCCTGATTTCACGGAGACGACGATCGATCTCGAAGTCTACGATCTCAAGCACCTCAGCGCGATCCTGGCACAGCTGCGCGCGAAGGCGGTCGTCGCCAAAGTCGAACGTGTTAATGGATGATGCTTGTCGTTGCCGGGCTTGACCCGGCAACCCATCTCTCTTCAAAGAAGATGGATGCGCGGGTCGAGCCCGCGCTCGACGAGTTGGGAAATGTCACTTCGCGAGTTCTGAAATGCCCGCTTCGAAGCTCCGCCTCGGCGTCAATATCGATCACGTCGCAACCGTGCGTAACGCGCGCGGCGGCCGCCATCCCGATCCGGTGCGGGCGGCGCTGATGGCTATCGAAGCCGGCGCCGACGGCATCACCGCCCATTTACGCGAGGATCGCCGCCACATCCGCGATGAGGACATGGCGCGGCTGAAGGCCGAGATCTCCAAGCCGCTCAATTTCGAGATGGCGGCGACCGACGACATGATGCGGATCTCGCTCGCCACCAAGCCGCACGCCGTGTGCCTGGTGCCGGAGCGCCGGCAGGAGGTGACCACCGAAGGCGGCTTGGATGTGGTCGGCCAGCACAACGCGCTGGCGCCCTATATCGCTCGGCTGAACGATGCCGGCATTCGGGTCTCCCTGTTCATCGCCGCCGATCCCGCCCAGATCGAGATGGCGGCGCGGCTGCGCGCGCCGGTGATCGAGATCCACACCGGCGCCTGGTGCGACGCCGTCGTCGACGGCCACACCGCCAAGGCCGAGGCCGAATGGCAGCTGATCGTGGCGGGGGTGAAGCTGGCCAAGGCCGCCGGGCTGGAGGTTCATGCCGGGCACGGGCTCGACTATGCGACGGCAGAGACGATCGCGGCGCTGCCAGACATCATGGAGCTCAACATCGGCTACTACATGATCGGCGAGGCGCTGTTCGTCGGTCTTGCCGAGACGGTGCGCAGCATGCGCGCGGCGATGGACCGCGGCCGGAGCCGGGCATGATCATCGGCATCGGCTCCGACCTGATCGACATCACCCGCGTCGGCAAGGTGATCGAGCGCCATGGCGAGCGCTTCCTCGAACGCATCTTCACTGCGGCCGAGCGGGCCAAGGCGGAGCGGCGGGCCAAGAACGAGAAGATGGTGGTGGCGACCTACGCCAAGCGCTTCGCCGCCAAGGAGGCCTGCTCCAAGGCGCTCGGCACCGGGATCCGGCGCGGCGTGTGGTGGCGCGACATGGGGGTGGTCAACCTGCCGGGCGGGCGGCCGACCATGCAACTGACCGGCGGGGCGCTGGCCCGGCTCCAGGCCCTGACCCCGGAGGGGTTCGAGGCGCGGATCGACCTGTCGATCACCGACGACTGGCCGCTGGCGCAGGCCTTCGTTATCATTTCGGCCGTCCCGCTGCCGAAACCCTGAGAGGGCCCGGCGAATTTTATGATTTGTGTTATAAATCAATGCCTTATTCAGTTTTGATGCGATCCTTGATTGCGTGGCCTCCGACAACCGTCTAAAAGTCCGCCGACGCAAATCAGCTTGGGTAAATTCGGCTTTACGCCGGAATTGGCCCTCACTATCAGAATCAGGACAATCTCCTTGCGCCGCGAACCGGTGGGCCGTTCGCGGGAGGAGGGCGCTCTGTGATCGCCGGGCGGAATTGAGAGAGCAATGAGCGTGACTTCAGGAACGAAAACTGAGAGCGGCGTCGGTGAGACGATCCGGGTCGTGATCCACGCTCTCCTGATCGCGCTGGTGATCCGCACCTTCCTGTTCCAGCCCTTCAACATCCCGTCCGGCTCGATGAAGGCGACGCTGCTGGTCGGCGACTATCTGTTCGTCTCGAAATATTCCTACGGCTACAGCCATTATTCGATTCCGTTCTCGCCGCCGCTGTTCTCCGGGCGGATCTGGGGCTCGGATCCGAACCGCGGCGACATCGTCGTGTTTCGCCTGCCGAAAGACGATTCCACCGATTACATCAAGCGCGTGATCGGCCTTCCCGGCGACCGCATCCAGATGCGGGACGGGCTGCTCTACATCAACGACACGCCGGTCGAGCGGCAGCGGATGAGCGAATATGTCGGCGAGGAGCCCTGCGGCTCGGAAGGTGGCGGCATCTCCCGCGTGAAGCGCTGGAAGGAAACGCTGCCGAACGGGGTGTCCTATGAGACGCTCGATTGCGCCGACAACGGCTACGTGGACAACACCAATGTCTACACCGTGCCGGCCGGCCATTTCTTCATGATGGGCGACAACCGCGACAACTCCACCGATAGCCGCTTCCTCGGCCAGGTCGGCTATGTGCCGCAGGAGAATTTGATCGGCCGCGCCCAGATGATCTTCTTCTCCATCGCCGAAGGCGAGCATGCCTGGATGTTCTGGCGCTGGCCGTGGGCGGTGCGCTGGAATCGGTTCTTCAAAATCGTCCGATGAAAGACGAAGCCAAGGACATCGCGATCCAACCGACCGAGGCGCAAGCCGCTCCTGAGAGCGAAGCTGCAGCGAAGACGCCTGCAAAGAAGAAGCGGACGCGGAGCAGCAAGGCCAAGGGCACCGATGCCAACGCGGCGCTCGAGGCGCGCATCGGCCACAGCTTCGCCGACCCGAATATGTTGATGCAGGCGATCACGCATGTCTCGGCGCTGAAGTCCGGGCGCAAGCGCGGCGACAGCTACCAGCGCCTGGAATTCCTCGGCGACCACGTGCTCGGGCTCGTCGTCTCCGACATGCTCTATCATGCCTTCCCGAACGCCGATGAGGGCGAGCTGTCCAAGCGTCTTGCCGAACTCGTGCGCAAGGAAAGCTGCGCCGACGTGGCCAAGTCGCTCGGACTGCTCGACGACATCAAGCTCGGCTCGGTCGGCTCCAGCGCCGACGCGCGCCTGCGCAAGTCCATCCTCGGCGACATCTGCGAGGCCGTGATCGGCGCCATCTTCCTCGACGGCGGCCATGCGGCGGCCGCCGAGTTCGTCAAGCGCAACTGGACCGAGCGCATGCACAAGCCGCGCCGTCCGTTGCGCGATCCCAAGACCGTGCTGCAGGAATGGGCGCAGGGCAAAGGGCTGCCGACGCCGGTTTACCGCGAGGTCGAGCGCACCGGCCCGCACCACGATCCGCAATTCCGCGTCGCGGTGGACCTGCCGGGGCTCGCGCCGGCCGAGGGCATCGGCGGCAGCAAGCGCGCGGCAGAGAAAGTAGCAGCTTCAGTGATGATCGAACGTGAGGGCGTTGGCGGCGGCAATGACGGCTGAAACAAGCGGCGAGGCGCCCACTGCCACGCGCTGCGGCTTCGTTGCGCTGATCGGCGCGCCGAATGTCGGCAAGTCCACGCTGGTCAACGCGCTGGTTGGCGCCAAGGTCACGATCGTCTCGCGTAAGGTGCAGACCACGCGCGCGCTGATCCGCGGCATCGTCATCGAGAACAACGCGCAGATCATTCTGGTCGACACGCCCGGCATCTTCCTGCCCAAGCGCCGGCTCGACCGCGCCATGGTATCGACCGCCTGGAGCGGGGCGCATGACGCCGATCTGGTCTGCGTGCTGCTCGACGCCAAGACCGGGATCGACGAGGAGGCCGAGGCGATCCTCACCAAGGCGGCCAGCGTCAATCACGAGAAGATCCTTGTCATCAACAAGGTCGATCTGGTTCAGCGCGAGAAACTGCTGGCGCTGGCGCAGGCCGCCAACGAGCGCATGAAGTTCGCGCGGACCTTCATGATCGCGGCGATCTCGGGCGACGGCGTCGACGACCTCCGCAAGACTCTCGCCGAGATAGTGCCATCGGGCCCGTTCCTCTACCCCGAGGATCAGATGTCGGACGCGCCGATGCGGCAGCTGGCGGCCGAGATCACGCGCGAGAAAATCTATCAGAAGCTGCACCAGGAATTGCCCTACCAATCCACGGTCGAGACCGACAAGTGGGAGGAGCGCAAGGACAAGTCGGTGCGGATCGAGCAGACGATCTTCGTCGAGCGCGAGAGCCAGCGCAAGATCGTGCTCGGCAAGGGCGGCGCCACCATCAAGTCGATCGGCGCGGACTCGCGCAAGGAACTGATGCAGATCCTGGACGTGCCGGTCCACCTGTTCCTGTTCGTCAAAGTGCGCGAGAACTGGGGCGACGATCCCGATCGCTACCGCGAGATGGGCCTGGACTTTCCGAGAGAATAACCAAGAACAGATCGGTATCCGATGAGCGTGCCCAGCAATGTCCGGCGCTTCGAAGCGCTGCTCTATGCGTCGTTGATGCTGGACGCCTTGTCCGTTGCGGTCCAGGACCGCACGCCCAGTGCCGAGGTGACCGAGCAGATGATCATGACGGGGACCTTGCTCGCCGGCGGCATGATCCTGCTCCTGGTCTACTTCGTCTGGCTCGCCGCGCATTGGCGCAAGAACTGGCCGCGCTGGGTGCTGGCGGCGGCCCTCGTGCTGTCGGTGATCTCGCTCGGCCAGATCATCGGGGAGAAGGGCATGGAGCTCGACAGCGCCATCGAGATCGTCTCCTGTGCGCTGACGACGGTAGGCCTGTATTTCTCCTTCAGCGGCGACGCGCAGGGCTGGTTCAACGCGTAACGGTGCGTAGGGCGGATTAGCGAAGCGTAATCCGCCACCTACCTGTGCTGGGCAATCGGCGGATTACGCCTTCGGCTAATCCGCCCTACGATTGAAGGCCGGAATCCGCTACACTTCACCCCATGGAATGGACCGACGAAGGCATCGTGCTGGGCGTGCGGCGGCATGGCGAATCCAGCGCCATCGTCGAGCTGTTGACGCGCGGGCACGGCCGCCATCTCGGCCTCGTGCGCGGCGGCGCCGGCTCGCGGATGCGGCCCTTGCTGCAGCCGGGGAACAGCGTCAGCGCGGTGTGGCGGGCGCGGCTCGACGAGCATCTCGGCACTTATGCGATCGAAGGGCTTAAGCTGCGCGCGGCGACGCTGCTGGGATCGTCCCATGGCGTCTACGGCGTCACCCATCTCGCCTCGATTGCGCGGCTCTTGCCGGAGCGCGATCCGCATGAGGAGATCTTCGCGCTGCTCGAGCATTCGCTCGACGATTTCGAGGATATTGGTGGTGCGGCCGTGCATCTCATCCATTTCGAGCTGGCGATGCTCGCCGAGCTCGGCTTCGGGCTGGCGCTGGAGAATTGCGCGGTCACGGGCGAGACCACCGATCTGATCTACGTCTCGCCGAAATCCGGCGGCGCGGTGTCGCGCGGCGCGGGCGAGCCGTGGCGCGACCGCCTGTTGCGCCTGCCGCCGTTCCTGCGCCAGGGCGAAACCGCAAGCGATCTCACCGAGCAGGATCTCCAGGACGGCTTTCGGCTCACCGGCCTGTTCCTGCTGCGCCATGTGCTGGAGCCGCGCGGGCAGGGCCATTCCGACGCGCGCGCGGGCTTCATCAACGCCTTGATCCGGCAGCAGGCGAAGGTGGCGATTCCCGCGCCATGAGCGGAGCGGGACTCTGCTTTGCCTCTCTGTATGGAGTTCCGGGGGAACGAAGTGGGGCTGGTTGAGTTCGCTTCCTCAGGTTCCATAGCGGGGACAGCCTAAATGTTGATCAGAGGATTCGCCTTGTCCGCGGCGCTGCTCACGTTTGCGCCTGATGCAATGGCCGGTGAGCCGCAACCCGGCGTGTTTCGCCGGGCGTCCTGCACGGTCGTCCGGTATTATGTGGCGAAATATTCTGCTGCGGCCGCAGAGACATGGGCGCGGTCGAAGGGAGCGACGGAGGCCGAAATCGAGGCCGCCCGGCGGTGCCTGACCAACGTGCCGGCGCCGGCCCAAACGCCTGGTGGGACCCAGACCCAGACCGTGACAGCCGGCTGGGCGGGGCATTAGGCGCCCACAGGGAACCAATCCATCCTTGCCCGATTCGCTTCCACGGTTTAACCGGGCGGCATGGGAAAACGAATCGTTCCGCCGGAAGAACCGGCCGAAATTCACGAGGTGCCGCTGCGCGAAGCGCTCGAGGAGCGTTATCTCGCTTATGCGCTCTCCACCATCATGCACCGCGCGCTGCCCGACGCGCGCGACGGCCTGAAGCCGGTTCACCGGCGCATCCTCTACGGCATGCGCCTGCTCAGGCTCGACCCCGGCACGGCATTCAAGAAATCCGCAAAAATCGTCGGCGACGTGATGGGCTCGTTCCATCCCCACGGCGACCAGGCGATCTACGACGCCATGGTCCGCCTCGCGCAGGACTTCTCCTCGCGCTATCCGCTGGTCGACGGCCAGGGCAATTTCGGCAATATCGACGGCGATAATCCCGCCGCCTACCGCTACACCGAAGCGCGCATGACCGACGTCGCGCGGCTTCTGCTCGACGGCATCGACGAGGACGGCGTCGAGTTCCGCGCCAATTACGACGGCCAGTCGAAGGAGCCGGTCGTGCTGCCCGGCGGCTTCCCGAACCTGCTCGCCAACGGTGCGCAGGGCATCGCGGTCGGCATGGCGACCTCGATCCCGCCGCACAATGCGGCCGAGCTTTGCGAAGCCGCGCTGCACCTGATCGAGAAGCCCGACGCCAAATCCAAGGCGCTGATGCGGTGGGTCAAGGGGCCCGATTTCCCGACCGGCGGCATCTGCGTCGATTCCAAGCAGGCCATCGCCGAAGCCTACACCACCGGCCGCGGCTCGTTCCGCGTTCGCGCGCGGTGGGAGCAGGAGGAGGGCGCGCGAGGCGCCTGGGTCGTTGTCGTCACCGAGATTCCCTTCCTGGTGCAGAAGTCGCGGCTGATCGAGAAGGTCGCCGAGCTGCTGGACCAGAAGAAGCTGCCGCTGGTCGGCGACATCAGGGACGAGTCGGCGGAAGACGTCCGCATCGTGATCGAGCCGAAGTCGAAGAACGTCGATCCTGCGCTGATGATGGAATCGTTGTTCCGTCTCACCGAGCTCGAAAACAAGATCCCGCTGAACCTCAACGTGCTGATCAAGGGCCGCGTGCCCAAGGTGGTGGGGCTGGCCGAGTGCTTGCGCGAATGGCTCGACCATCTGCGCGACGTCCTGATCCGCCGCAGCAACTACCGCAAGGTGCAGATCGAGCACCGGCTGGAAGTCCTCGGCGGCTTCCTGATCGCCTATCTGAACATCGACAAGGTCATCAAGATCATCCGCACCGAGGATGAGCCGAAGCCGGCCTTGATGAAGGAGTTCAAGCTCACCGAGGTGCAGGCCGAAGCCATCCTCAACATGCGCCTGCGCTCCTTGCGCAAGCTCGAGGAGATGGAGATCCGCACCGAGGACAAGAACCTCCGTGCCGAGCTCAAGGGCATCAACGCGGTGCTCGCCTCGGAAGCCGAGCAGTGGAAGAAGGTCGGCGAGCAGGTCGGCAAGGTCCGCGACATGTTCGGACCGAAGACGCCGCTCGGCAAGCGTCGCACCACTTTTGCCGACGCGCCCGAGCACGATCTCGCCGCGATGGAGGAGGCCCTCGTCGAACGCGAGCCGGTGACGGTCGTGGTCTCCGACAAGGGCTGGATCCGCACCATGAAGGGCCATGTCGAGGATCTCTCGGGGCTCGCCTTCAAGCAGGACGACAAGCTCGGCTTTGCGTTTTTCGCCGAGACGACCTCGAAGCTGCTGCTGTTCGCCACCAACGGCAAGTTCTACTCGCTCGATGTCGCCAAGCTGCCAGGGGGCCGCGGCCACGGCGAGCCGATCCGCCTGTTCATCGACCTCGAGCAGGAGGCGGCGCCCGTCGCGCTGTTCGTGAACAAGGGCGGACGCAAATTCCTGGTCGCGAGCAGTGAGGGCCAGGGCTTCGTCGTCAACGAGGACGATTGCGTCGGCACCACCAAGAAGGGCAAGCAGGTCCTCAACGTCGACATGCCGAACGAGGCGCGCGTGGTTACCGAAGTGCTGGGCGACACCGTCGCGGTCATCGGCGAGAACCGCAAGATGCTGATCTTCCCGCTCGACCAGGTGCCCGAGATGGCGCGCGGCCGCGGCGTGCGGCTGCAGAAGTACAAGGACGGCGATCTCTCCGACGTCGCCGTGTTCGAGGCCAAGGCGGGCCTGACCTGGAAGGACTCCGCGGGCCGCGAATTCTCGGCGACCATGAAGGAGCTGGCGGAGTGGCAAGGCACCCGCGCTGACGCCGGCCGCCTGCCGCCGAAGGGTTTCCCGAAGTCGAACAAGTTCGGCAAGGTGATCGGGTAGGGGCCTTTCTTGTCCCGGACGCGCTGCAACGCTCTTCGCGTTGCTGCGCAGAGCCGGGAACCACGCCGCACCGATTGCTCGGAGACATGGGCCCCGGCTCTGCAGCGCACCGCTGAAGTAGCGCTGCGCCGCGTCCGGGGCACGGAGAATGTGCAGCGCGCACCTGTCGTTCCATCGTCGTTGCAACAGGGCTGCTCTCCAATTCGCATTCCACGGCCCAGCGCGGTCTGATACCGTTCGCGACGCGGGTCTTCTGGAATGTCGAGAAATAACGCGATGTACGATGTCATTGTTGTCGGCGGCGGCTCCGCTGGCGCGGCTGTTGCGGCGCGGCTGTCCGAAGATCCCGCGCGGCGCGTCCTGCTGCTGGAGGCGGGGCGCGACTGGCGCGCCGATGAGGCGCCCTGGGAGGTGCGGACGCCGAACCCGATCCCGATCATCCACAAGCGCGAGTACCAGGAGAAATGGCAGTGGCCAGATCTGTTGTCGCGCCGGGTGGCCGGGCAGGAGGCGCGCTTCTACTGGCGCGGCAAGGGGCTCGGCGGCTCGTCGATGATGAACGGGCAGATCGCCATCCGCGGCGTTGCCGATGCGTTCGACGAATGGGCCGCCAACGGCTGCACCGGCTGGTCGGCCAGGGAGGTGATGCCGCTATTCTCCGTGATCGAGGACGATCTGGAGTTCGGCGATGCCGAGGGCCACGGCCGCGGCGGGCCGCTGCCGGTCTATCGCGCGCCGCCGGAGACCTGGGGACCGATCGATCGGGGCTTGCGCGATGCGGCGCTCGCGAGCGGCTATCCCTGGTGCGCCGACCTCAACGGCCCCGATGGCGAGGGTGCTGCCTGCTATCCCATCAACAGCCGCGACAGCCGCCGCATCAGCACCAATGAGGGTTATCTCGAGCCGGCGCGCGGCCGCGCCAATCTGGAAATTCGCGGCCATGCGCTGGTCGATCGCGTCCTGATCAGCGACGGAAGGGCAACCGGCGTCCGCGTTCATATCGAAGGGCAGGGCACCCACGAGATCAGCGCGCGGCAGATCGTGCTGTGCGCCGGCGCCATCCACAGTCCGGCGATCCTGCTGCGCTCGGGCGTCGGCCCGGCCGAGGAATTGAAGGCGATGGGAATTGGCGTTGCGCGCGATTTGCCGGTCGGCCGCCACTACTTCGATCACCCGCTGTTTCGCGCCACGATCCAGCTTCGCGAGGAGCTGCGCCCCACGGACCCGGACACCCGTCACACCAATTGCTGCGTGACCTATTCCTCGGGCCTCGCCAATGGCGGCAAGCGCGACATGATCCTGATCGCCTTCAATCACCGCGGCATCGGCAATCCCGGGGCGATCGGTGCGGGCCTGTTCAACGCCTATTCGCGCGGCACGCTGAAGCTGGCCTCGACCGATCCCGCGATCGATCCCGTCGTCGAGGAGAACATGCTGGCCGATCCCCGCGACATGCTGCGCATGATGGATGCGGTGAGACGGCTCGCTGTGATCACGTCGCAGCCGGCGCTGGCAGGCATCGCGGACTGGATCCGGCTCGCCGATACCGACCTGACGCTGCCGCAGGCAGCTCACCTGCCGGATCACGAACTCGATGCAGTGCTGCGCCGTGAGACCGGCGACATCCAGCACGCCGCCGGCAGCTGCCGCATGAGCGGCGCCGGGGATGCCGACGGCGTGGTCAATCCTGACGGCGGGGTGAAGGGCATTGCGAGCTTGCGCGTCGCCGACGCCTCGATCATGCCGTCCGACTGCCGCGCCAACACGCATTTCACCACGGTGGTAATTGGGGAAGCCATCGCGCGGATGATGATGCGGTAGTTTCTGCTGCGTTGAATCCCGTCATCCTGAGGAGCGAGTGATGGGGCGCGATAGCGCCCCATCCGGAGCCTCGAAGGATGACCGGCCGAGATGCTTCGATACCTCAACAGTGACAGCCGGGCCGTCGCCCTTCGAGGGCCGCTGAAGAAGCGGCCACCTCAGGGTGACGGTGATGGTGCAGTGCTCGCGGCTTCAACACCGTCATTGCGAGCGTAGCGAAGCAATCCAGGATCTATCCGCGGAGGGATTCTGGATTGCTTCGTCGCATCAGCGCAAAATTGCTTCGCAATTTCGTCGCGAGCTCCTCGCAATGACGGAGCAAGCGGGGAGGCCATCGCGCTCCAATTCATATTTCAAACAGCAGACGTACGTTCGCGCTCCCGCGGCGCGTCTCGCCCGAGTTTTGCTTCATGTGCCGCCCTCGAAAAAGACGAGGGCGCAGGGAAGGCCGGGCGCCGGCGGCACCCGAGATCCGTGCGCGACAGAAGTGCACACGGGGTGGACCACAGGTGTTGCCGGTCGCCCGGCCTTCCCTGCGCGAATGGTTTTAACGGTGTCCTTCGTGCTCTCCTCGGGGAGCGTTGCACTATTGCCCCCGTCGCCTTGCGGATAATCGATGCGCGTGCCGGTCGGCCGCCACATCACCGCAAGACTTGACGCACAGACCCCGGGCGTCGGGACCACACGACTTCTCCGTCCGCGCACGTCCTCGCTGGGAATCCGAGGGGTGGCGTGTGCTCGCCCCCGAAGCCATGCGAAGACGTTGTCAGCGTCGTGTCGTTCGCGCGGAAAGCCATTGCTCACGGCTGAAGCCGCCCTGCAATGCCCATCGTGCCCGACGCCGTCGCGTCCATCGCTGCCCAGCCCGCGGTTCGTGACGATCGCGATCCGCCCCTCGTCTCGGGCCAGGGTGATCGGTGTGTACGATAAATCCGAATTTCGGTAAAGTGGAATATTTTGCGGGGTGGGGCTTGACAGGCGACGTAGCGGAATTGGTCGGCTGTTTTGCCCGACGGGCGCGCTGCGACGAGCGTTTTTTTCGAGGACGGGTGTTCGCGAATGGCAGCTTCTAAGGGCAAAGCGGAAGTCGTTCCGCTTGGTCGCCATCGACGGCTTGTGACCCGGACCGGAAGCTGACCGAGTTCGTGTATGAACCATTTGAATTGTGACCCCGACCAAAGGGTCGGAAGAGGGGGCGGGGAAATAGCGATACGCTATCCCCGGCCGCTCCCGACGCCCCAGAAACGATCGGGCGGGTGAAGAAAGCTTTGAGCCCAAAATGATGAGCAATTGAGCTATGCAGAAGCGCTCAACCTTCAATGTCAGGCAATTCGGAGTTGATGGTCGAAAGACGCTCTTCTTGTTGTTTCTCATTTTCGCGATCCCCGCGGACGACTGCTCCGCGCAAACACCTCCACCCCCGGTCGGCGAACATGCGTTCGAGCGCGTGCGGCCGACAGTCGTGAAGAGATTGGCGACCCGCTTTTCGCTAGGCGCATTCGCCGGCCGCTTCGAGGAGACGCCGCTCGGCGCGGTTCGCGAAGCCGTGGGCGAAGGGACCATCCAACACCAGGGCGACGCAGGAGGTAGCATCTATTGGCTGTGTTATAGGCGCGCGCAGCATCGACTATGGGTCATGTCCAGCGGAGAGATAGGCGGCCCGGACCATCTCGTCACAGAGGTCGTTGAAGAGATCACCGAGAAAGACACCGAGACCTCGACCGATTGCGCCATCGTCCCGGAAAAGTTCGCGCCCCTCGTCGTCGACGGCAAGCTGCATTTAGGTATGTCGCGTTTGGAGGTCGTCACGGCGCTGGGACCGCCGTCGAAGTCGCAAGCTGCTCAGATGGTGTATTCTCACCACGGAAAGCTCGCAGACGGTTTCGAGGAGACCGCATGGCTCATTCTCCGATTTCGTGAGGAAAAGCTCGTGTCCATGCGCGCCAGTAAGACCACGACGAATTGAGGTGGCTGCTATCAGCTCGATCTGGCGCTAACGAGACGTTGTCTCTCGATCAGAAAGCAGACGCCACTTCGGCGCCGCCAAGGTCCGCTTTTGGCCCCTTGCCGAAGGTCTCTCTGTTCATCGGAATGTCGCCTCACAGAGTCGAGCGGACATCGCTTGGTTCGGCTGGAGGCGGCGGCTTTTGACCCAAAGCCGTCCGGCGCCACACGCCGTACTTGCGACGCAGCATCGCAGTCCGCGCGACCATCGAACGTGATACCATATCTCCCGTCTCCCATTATCCTCAAATTGCGATGAGGATCCGATGAAGCGGCGGGAGTTCATAGCGGCTACTGCGGCACTGCTCGTTTCGCGAAGGCGCTCGTGGGCGCAGGGAGCTCGCCGTCGACTTGGCTTTCTTGCCATAGGTGATGGGAGCGGGCGGGCCCTGAACCAAGCCGAGCGTGTGTTCGTTGATACGCTGCGAAGTCTCGGCTGGGTGGAGGGGAAAAATCTGGTGATCGAGTATCGCTTTTCCCAACCCCCGGATCGACTACCAGCCTCCGTCGCCGACTTGGTTGCACTCAATCCGGATGTCCTCGTTGCTCCGGGACCACAAGCAGCAATAGCCCTGAAATCGGCGACTGCCACCATTCCAATTGTATTCGTGGGGGTAGCAGATCCCGTGCAGCTCGGCCTCGTCCAAGGCCTGTCACGCCCCGGTGGCAACATAACGGGGCTTTCGACCATGGTACCAGATGACTTCCTCGCTAAACGTATCGAGATCCTTCGGGAACTCGTACCCGGCGCCTCGAAGATCGCGCTTTTGGTCAATCCCGACAACCCAATGCAAAGGCATTATTTGGCGGAAGAAATACCCAGCTTGGCTCGTAGGCTTGGTATAGTTCTGCTAATAGTTGAGGCGACCAGGGCCGAAGAACTCGACGCCGCCTTTGCCTCGGCCGCCGCTCAGCACGCCGATGCGATAATCGATTTTGGTGATCCTCTCACCTATGTCGAGGCTCCGCGAGTCATCGCGCTGGCGGCGAAATATCATCTGCCGGCAATCTACTTGTTCCGACATTACGCCAATGGCGGATTGTCGGTATACGGAGCCGAAGCGGGCGATCTGATGCGCCGTGCGGGCGGCTACGTGGACAAGATACTCAAAGGCACCAAGCCTTCTGAGTTGCCGGTAGAGAGGCCAACCAAATTCGAGTTGGTCATCAACATGAAGACCGCCAAAGCACTCGGTCTCACTGTGTCCCCCTCGTTGCTCGTCCGCGCCGACGAGGTGATCGAATAGCGACCACAATAGCGGCGCTGCATGAGTCCGCAGATGGCCCATCTGCGCAGTGACGCCCTCTCGGATTGACGTCCGCTCCGTGAGGCATAGCGGACTGGATCTGTTCACCCGCAGTTCTTCGCATTTTGACCCCAACTGAGACATTGGCGCTGGGCTTCTGTCCCTCGTTTTTGCGTTCAGGACCACGGCGGCTCTTCGCTCGTCCCGGCTGCCTCGTGGCGGATCGTGACATCCGCCGAACGCAACCCGGTCAGCAATACAGTTCTGACAGAGGCCGCATCAAATCCAATATCCTTGGCATTTGGTGGATGTGCCTCGCTGTTCTTCAATCGGAGCGCAAGGTGCAATTGCTCGCAAAGGTGCTGAACGACGAGATTGACCTGATCGTCAGTCATGATCGGCTTCTCCTGCGGCCATTCTGCTACCCAACCAGGTAGCGCACTTGAGAATCGGACGGTACGCGAGTGGACCACCCATGGGATCACCCTGTGCGATGACCATGGGCGGATGAATGAGACGCATTCCATTCGCTACAAGGCGCGAGTCTGAAATTCGACGACATCAGCAAGAGGGCGGCGCTCCCACGCAGCTGCCGGCGTTTAGGGCTACTTTATGCTCGAGGACCCATTAGCCTCTATGTGCACCAAAACCTCGCCGGTCGTGATTTCGGGAACTCCAAGATCGAGGTCGGGTAGACTTGCTTGAACAAACGCCAGTATCTTGGCATTTGCTGCATTGGCGCTTTCGCGGTCGTCAAATATCATCACAGCGATACCAAGACCGTCGCCCGCATCCAGGACATAGTAAGATTTGAATCCGTGCGATTGTCGTAGGATCTCGCCGACGCCGCTCTTGGCGCGGCGAGCAGCGTCCGCTACCGAACGAACCTTGGCGTACTTGCGAATGACCATGTACATGGGGCCACCACGCGCCACACGCGCCTCACGCCCCCACGCATCAAAGCACATCAGCCCCAGTCGGACTAGGGCCTACTCCGGGATGGGTCACACCGCCCGGTTGGGCGGACCGCGCAACGCGCCTTGTCCAACGAGCCATCCTCGCCCCGCAAGTGGGGGCCGAGGTGCCGAGGCTCAGGAGCCCTCGAACTTGAACGAAACGCTGAGCTTGGCGCGATAGGCCTCAACCTTTCCGTTCTCATCCAGTTGCATATCGAGCTTGATGACCTCTGCAACGCGAAGATCCCGGAGAGATTTCGCAGCTTGCTCGACCGCATTGGCGGCCGCCTTCTCCCACGAGTCGCTGCTGGTACCGACCAGTTCTATGACCTTGTAGACGCTATCAGGCATGTCGTCCTCCTGTTCGGTATGACCCAGGAAATCTAGCATCAGGATCTCGACGCTGATACCGTTTCGGACGGAGCCGAGAAGGGACAAACTGCTGGCGGAGGGGCGGCTCTTGGCTCCGAATGAACTGCCGGACCTGCGCCATCGTGTCCGCTCAGGGCGGATCGACGGAAAAGCGTCCACCTGGCTGTCTCTTTTCAGTCTGCCCCGGACCGGCACGATCCGGTTGGCGCGCAAGCTCACGCTCAAACAAAACGGCTATGGCTCGTGCCGAGCGGGAGAAAGATGCCAAGAAACTCTGGAAGGAAGCTTTGGAAGGAGCTCTGGCTCGCACGCGAACCATCTCGGTCACCTGCCTCGCCGAAAAAGGGGTAAAGTGCCCCAGGGCACATCCGAGGAGCAACAACATGACCCTACTCCCCGAGCAGGTTCCCGCCAGGATCGAATGGCATGTCTTCGCGGTTATGAGCAACACGATGCCGCCTCGAGATCCTGATGACGACGGAGAAGATGACGACGAAGAGGATGAGGACGAAGAGCAAGACGAGGAGGAGAACCAAACCGACGAATCGCCGGTCGTGCGCGAGCCGGACGAAGACTAAGCGGGATGCGTAGCCTGAGCTTCGGTGAGTGCGATCCCCAGCCTGCGTGCGGCGCGCTGGTGAGTCCGGCGGCTTTCAAGGTCGGTCTGATTCCGAGAGCCGCGGATAGATGCTGAATGGACCGAAGTTTCGGCGCAGCACTATCGGCGTTCACGGGTAGAGGAGGTGAGCATGACCCTCATATGGCTTGGTGTGCTGCTTGTTTTCGGCGGCATACTCCAGATGGCGTTTCAGCCCATCTGGCGAGGCCGATTCAGCGGTGGAAGGTGGCTTCGCTCCGGGCGTGACACGCTGGAGCCTGAAAGGCCAGGTGGCGGCTTCGGCATCAAATCGAACTGGCCTGGACTTGTGATGGTCGCACTTGGCGGTACTTTCTTGCTGGCCGGAGCTGCCATCTGAGCTGAAACGAATGTCTCGGGCGTCGCCGGTTATCGGGCCGCGCCAATGTGCTGGAACCGTGTCTCTTCCTGGCCCAAAGCCGCCATGCAGCTCCGTCGGCGAACCGACGATTACGTGTCTCAAATCACCCCCGCCAGCCTTAGCCCCACACCCGCCGCGCAGCTGCCCGCCAGCACCGTCAGCATCCCCAGCTTGAACCGGAAGATCGCAGTTGCTGCCGCGATTGCCAGCACCAGCGCGGGGAGATCGACGCTCGTCAGCACCGGCCTGTCGAAATCCAGCGGAAACGCGTGCACCGGCACCGTCTCGCGGAACAGCGTGTGCAGCGCGAACCAGATCGAGAGGTTGAGGATCACGCCGACGACGGCGGCGGTGATTGCGCTGAGCGCGCCGGCCAATCCCGTGTTGCCGCGCAGGCGCTCGATATAGGGCGCGCCGACGAAGATCCAGAGGAAGCAGGGCGTGAAGGTAACCCAGGTCGCGAGCAGTCCGCCATACGTCGCCGCGAGCAACGGCGACAGGCCGCCCGGATCGCGGAACGCGGCCATGAAGCCCACGAACTGGAGCACCATGATCAGCGGGCCCGGCGTGGTCTCGGCCATGCCGAGGCCGTCGAGCATCTCGTGCGGCTTCAGCCAGTGATAATGCTCGACCGCCTGCTGGGCGACATAGGCCAGCACGGCATAAGCGCCGCCGAAAGTCACCAGCGACATTTTGGAGAAGAACAGCGCAATCTGGCTGAACACGTTGCCTTGCCCAAGCGCGAGCAGCAACACGACCACCGGCACGAGCCAGAGTGCCAGCCACAAAGCGCCGACGCGGATCGCACGCGCTGTGTTGGGACGCACGTGATCGGGCACGGCTTCGCCGAGCATGCTGTCGATCAATGCCGTGCTGTCGCCATGGCCGTGACCGGCGGGGGCGAACTCAGGACGGCCGCTCCGCGCGCCGGCATAGCCGATGAGGCCGGCGGCGATGATGATGATCGGGAAGGGGACGGCGAAGAAGAAGATCGCGACGAAGGCGATTGCCGCCAGCGCGATCATGATGCGGTTCTTCAACGCGCGCTTGCCGACGCGGACCACAGCCTCGACGACGATGGCGAG
Organism: Bradyrhizobium sp. 25ACV; assembly: GCF_054863005.1. Classification (NCBI taxonomy): domain Bacteria; kingdom Pseudomonadati; phylum Pseudomonadota; class Alphaproteobacteria; order Hyphomicrobiales; family Nitrobacteraceae; genus Bradyrhizobium; species Bradyrhizobium sp. 25ACV. The sequence goes on along the minus strand of NZ_JAVAYO010000006.1, from coordinate 339,702 downwards.
CACGGCGGCCTTCAGCCCGAAGAACAGCGCCTCGACGAAGCTGACATTGCCGTAGATGGCGTAGATGTAGCTGAGGCCCATGATGGCGATGATGCCGGGCAGGATGAACAGCCCGCCCGCCATCAGTCCGCCGGCGGTGCGATGCATCAGCCAGCCGACGTAGGTCGCGAGCTGCTGGGCCTCCGGGCCCGGCAGCAGCATGCAGTAGTTCAGCGCATGCAGGAAGCGGCCTTCGGAGATCCATTTCTTCTCCTCGACCAGGATGCGGTGCATCACCGCGATCTGGCCCGCAGGCCCGCCGAAGCTCAGGCAGGCGACGCGGAGCCAGACGCGAAAGGCTTCACCGAAGCTGATGCCGTGACCGGCATCAGCTCCAGCTTGAACGTTACGGGTGTCCATTAAGCCTTCACCTTGTTGGTCGGCCAGTTGTGGGTCTCGGTGGTGGCATCACGGCACCAGCGGTAGAAGGCATCGTACAGCGTCATGCCGGCCTCGAGCTGCGCGAGGTCGTCGTCATACATCCGCGACAGCCCGAGCGAGGCCGCGAGCAGGCCGGGCGCCTCCGGCGCGAGGTCGGGCCGCGCGGTGTCGGCGCCGCGCACCAGCGTGGCCAGCCGCAGCAAAGGCGGCGTCGCAATGCCGAACTCCTCGACCATCACGTCGAAGGTGCAGAGCTCGCCGCGGTGGCTCCAGAACACGTTCTCGATGTCGAAGGGGGCAGCATTGAATCGCTCGCCGACGGCGACCACCTCGGACGGCGCCACATACAGGAACACCGCATTGGGATCGACGAAGCGGCGGATCAGCCAGGGGCAGGCGATGCGGTCGACCTTCGGTCGCGCCCGCGTGACCCAGACGGTGCGCCCCTTGGCATCGCGCGGCGGCAGCTTGCGGGCGTCGACCAGCGGCAGCTTGGCCGCCTTCCAGCCCTCGAAGCCGCCCTCGAGCGTCTCGGCCTCCACGCCGAGCTGGCGGAGCCAGGCCGCCGTGCCCTGCGCGAGCTTCTCCCCGCGGAAGCATGAGACGACGGCCCGGCGGCCGGCGAAGTCGCCGCCCCAGTCCGTCACATTATCGTGGCTGAGCTTGATGGAGCCGGGGATCAGCCGCCGGTCGGCGGCAAAATCCTCGTCGGTGCGCACATCGATCAGGGCAGGGCCGTTCGCCGTGCCGATCAGCCGTGCCAATTTGTCAGATGATATGGTCGTGAACGTAGACATGATGCGTCCTCGCATAAATCGAACGGGACGCGATACTTGGGCATGTCGCCTCGTGGGGAGATCGCTCAAATCCCCATGGCGCGGATTACAGCGAAACTAAGAAGCACTGTCAATCCGTGGGATGATTGGACCTTCGAAAAGTGATGCATGGCGACTATATTGTCCGCCAACAGAGCTGAATCTCCTGGAGAATTCGATGCATTCCCATTCCATCGAACAATGGACCCACGATCACGCCTTTCTCGGCCAGAAGCACGACGAGAACGAGCGGCGCACCTGGTTCGTGGTCGTCCTGACGCTGGTCATGATGGTCGGTGAGATTGTGGCCGGTTCGCTGTTCGGCTCGATGGCGCTGCTGGCCGACGGTTGGCACATGGGCACGCATGCCGCCGCGCTCGGCATTGCCGCCTTCGCCTATCGATTCGCGCGGCGGCACCTGGGGAATGCGCATTTCACCTTCGGCACCGGCAAGTTCGGCGATCTCGCCGCCTTCGCCAGCGCGGTCATCCTCGGCCTGATCGCGGTCGAGATCGCCTATGAGAGCGTGCTGCGGCTGATCAATCCGGTGCCGATCGTCTATGGCGAGGCGATCGCTGTGGCCGCCCTCGGGCTGTGCGTCAATCTCGCCAGCGCGTGGCTGCTGCGCGACAGCCACGATCATCACCATCACGGCCATGATCATGATCACAGCCATGCACATGACGACCACGGGGATCACGATCATGATCATCACGGCCATCACCATCACCACGACAACAACCTTCGCGCGGCCTACGTCCATGTCATGGCCGATGCCGCGACCTCGGTGCTGGCGATCGCGGCTCTTGCCGTCGCCATGTATTCGGGATGGGTCTGGGCCGATCCGGCGGTTGGCCTGATCGGCAGCGTGGTGATCGCGAGCTGGGCGTTCGGCCTGATCAAGACGTCAGGCGCGGTGCTGCTCGACGTGCGCGCTGACGAGAAGCTGGAGCGGGTGATCCGGGCGCGCATGGAGGTTGGCGACGACCGCGTCACCGACCTGCATCTCTGGCAGGTCGGCCCCGGCCATTGCGCCGTGCTGCTCTCGGTGGTGTCGGACGAGCCGAAGCAACCGGCGGTCTACAAGCGGCGGCTCGCCGGATTGAAGGGCCTCAGTCACGTCACGGTCGAGGTCGAGACCTGCCCGCATTGACATGAACCGCGCGAGCGGAATTCTGCGACGCGGCCGGGGTTGATCCTCGGTCGCAGCCCGCATGGCTGTACCGGAGGAACAATGATGCCCAGGATCACGTTCGCTGTCGCCATCGCTGCACTCGCTTTGTCCGGCCCCGCGGCGCTGGCGCAATCGGAAAAGGCCGGCGTCGAGAAGCTCTATGTGCTCAACTGCGGCGAGGGCACCGCAGGCGATATCTCGCGCTGGACGCCCGGCCTGAACGAGGGCAAGACGATGGACTTCGTCGACACCTGCTATCTCGTCAAGCACAGCAAGGGCTGGTTCCTGTGGGACACCGGCATCGCCGATTCCGTCGCAAGCATGCCCAATGGTCTTGTGCCAGCCGATCCCAAGGCCGTCACCTGGCGCCGGCCGAAGACGCTTGCCGCCCAGCTCGAACAGCTTGGGCTGAAGCCCGACGACGTCAAGGCGATGGCGGTCTCGCACACGCATCCCGACCACACCGGCAATGTCGAGCTGTTCCCGCAGGCGACGCTCTACGTGCAGAAGGCAGAATATGACTGGCCCGGCGCCAACAACGAGCCGCGTTTCAAGCCCTCGCACCCGGTCGAGCTGCTTAACGGCGACAAGGACGTCTTCGGCGATGGCAGCGTGACCATCCTGTCGACGCCCGGCCACACGCCCGGGCATCAGTCGCTGCTGGTGAAACTGCCGAAGACCGGCGCGGTGGTGCTGTCGGGCGATGCCGTCCACTTCAAGGACAATTGGGACAACCGCCGTGTGCCCGGCATGAACGTCAACAAGGACCAGAGCGCGGCCTCGATGCAGAAGATCGCCGACACGCTGGCCAAGGAGAAGGCGCAGCTCTGGATCAACCACGACAAGGCCCAGCGCGACAGCCAGAAGCTGGCGCCGGAGTTTTACGATTAGCTGGCTTAGCTTTTTGGTGCCGTCACTGTGGGCGGGCTCGGGTCCGGCGTCTTCTTCGGCTTCAGCGTGCCGGCATAGAACGAGACCAACCACACCAGGATGATGGCGAGGAGATAGACGCCCCAGGCCTGCGGCGGCGTGGTGGCCCAGCGCACGAGGCCTTTGAATGTGCGGGGCGGGCGGGTCTCTTCGCTCATGGGTCGCTTGTGCGCGAAAGCGGCTGTAGGGTCAATCCGGCCGCGGCTTGGTGCGGATCAGGAACAACGCCGCCAGCGCCGACAGGCTGAGCGCGGACGAGACGATCAACACCTTGGCGCCCATGAGGTCGATCAGCAGGCCAAAGGTCAGCGGCGCCACCGCCTGCGCCATGCGTGCCGGCGCGCCGATGATGCCGAGACGGTAGCCGAAATCCTTTGGGCCGAAGATCGACAGCGGAAGCGTGCCGCGCGCGATCGTCAAAATGCCGTTGCCTGAGCCGTGGAACAGCGCGAACGCGCTCGCCGCGGCGCCGCCGAAGATCGCCACGATCACCGCGCCGATCGGGTGGGTGAGGCAGGCGAGGCGGGTCGACCACAGCGGATGGAAGCGGCTGAGGAAGCCGGCTTCCAGGATACGGGCGCCGACCTGCGCCGGGCCGATCAGCGCGCCCGCCGCGATCGCCTCGACCGGCGTTGCGCCTGTCGTTTCGAGGATACGCGGGAAATGCGCGGCCATGGCGCCGGTGACGGTCCAGACCGCCGCGAAGATGAAGGCGAGCAGGACCATGGTGCGGTCGAGCGGCAAATGCGGCTTCTCCGCCGTCGCCGCCGCCTGCCTGGCGCCCTTGATCGTCGGGAGCAGGAAGAAATTGAGCGGCAGGCCGATCAGGATGTTGGCGACCGCCCAGGCAAAGCAGGTCTCGCGCCAGCCGATATGGGCGAGGCCCCAGGCGGTGAGGGGCCAGCCGACGGTGGAGGCGAAGCCCGCCATCAGCGTGATGCCGGTGATGGGCTTGCGCGCCTCGGTGCCGTAGATGCGCCCCAGCGCGGCGAAGGCGGCGTCGTAGAGCCCCATCGCCATGCCGATGCCGAGCACCAGCCAGGCGAACACCATCACCGGAACGGAGTGTGCGAAGCCAAGCAGCGCGAGGCCGGCGGCAATCGTCAGGTTCGAGGCCGACAGCACCTGCCGGCCGCCGACGAGATCGATCTGGCGCCCGATGCGCGGGCCGAGCATCGCCGAGATCACCAGCGAGGCCGAGAACGCGCCAAAGATCCAGTTGGAGGAGACGCCGAGGTCGCGCGCCATGGGATCGGCGATCAGCGCCGGCAGATAATAGCTGGACGCCCAGGCCAGGGTCTGCGTGGTGCCGAGCGCCAGGATGATCGGAAGCTGGCGCTGGCTCATATTCTTGTATTTCTGGTCGGCAGTGACATCGGTTCCATTTGCAGCCGGCACGACAGCGCGTCAACCGCGCCTGCGGCATATTCGACCTGCTGCACGCGGGCGCCTTGGTTGCATGACGTTCGCGCGTGGCCTTCCGCTCGTCACGAATGCACGCCATAATGGCGCATGCAATTGACCTCGCGCCTTGCGCTGATGAACTGGCTGACCGGCCAGGGGCTCACGGGCCTTCCCGAAAACGAACTGCTCCGCGGCTTCTGCGAGCGCTGCCGCGCCGAAGGGCTGGAGCTGTCGCGTGCGCTGGTCGTGATCGACACGCTGCATCCGATCTATGAGGGCCGCGGCTTCCGCTGGAGCGACCGTCCCAGCAACGAGAGCGACGCGTTCGAATACCGCTCGACCGCCGAGGGCGACGCCGCCGCAAGCTGGCGCCGCTCGGTGTTCTTCCACATGCTGGAGCACGGCCACGACGAGATGGTGATCGATCTGGCCGACGCGCCGTCGATGGATTTCTCGCAGATCGGCGAGCTCGCCGAAAAAGGCCACAAGCACTATCTCGCCTTCGTGCATCGCTTCGGCGAGAACGGCGCGCTCGGCCTGATGGACTGCCTCTATTCCTGCTGGACCACGCGGCGCGACGGCGGCTTCTCCGAGGGCGAGCTCGAGGCCCTGCGCGATCTCGTGCCGGTGCTGGGGCTCGCGATCAAATCGGGGCAGCAGGTCGACATCGCGCGCACGCTCGGGCGCGTCTATCTCGGCCGCGACGCCTCCGAGCAGGTGCTGCGCGGCCGCATCTCGCGCGGCGTCACCGAGCGCATCAACGCCGTGCTCTGGTATTCCGATCTGCGCGGCTCGACCGGAATCAGCGAGAGCATCGGCCCCGACGAGATCATCCCGTTCCTCAACGATTATGCGCAGGCCGTGATCGACGCGATCCACGAGGCCGGCGGCGACGTGCTCAAGCTGATCGGGGACGGCGTGCTCGCGATGTTCTGGGGTGAGGACATGGCGGATGCGCGGCGCGCTGCGCTCCGCGCCGAGCATCTGTTCCGCAAGAACGTCGCGGCGCTGAACAAGCGGCGCGAGGCCGATGGCCGTCCGACGACGTCGGCCTATATCGGCCTGCATGTCGGCGAGGTCTTTTACGGCAATATCGGCAGCGAGGACCGGCTCGATTTCACGGTGGTCGGGCCGACCGTCAACGAGGTCAGCCGCATCGCCTCGATGAGCCGCTCGGTCGACCGCGAGCTATTGGCATCGGCGGAATTCTACAAGGGCCTGGATGCCGCCGGCCGGCGCTATCTCGTGTCCACCGGCCGCTACGCGCTACGCGGCATCGGCCGCGCGCAGGATCTCTACACGCTCGATCCCGAGGTCGACGCCAGCGAGCCGGTGACGGGGAGCTACGAGCGGTACCTGGCGAGCTAGCACCGCGCCGCCACTTCATCCCCCACCATGTCCGGCTGCCGATCCAGCGCCACCGCCGGCGACAGCCAGATCACCAGCGCCTGCAGGCCGAACACGGCGGCCGCGAGATAAAGGCAAGCTTCCGCGCTCCAGAGACCGCCGACGATCGCGCCCAGTGCCGAGCCGAGCGGGCGGGCACCGTAGCTCATGATGTTGATGGCGGAGACGCGGCCCAAGAGGCGCGGCGGCGTCACCGACTGGCGCAGCGTCGTGGTCGAGATCACCCACAGGATCGGCCCGACGCCGAGCAGGAAGAAGCTCAACGCCGCAAGCCAGGGCGAGGGCACCAGCACCGTCAGCGCCATCACCACAGCTGCAACGAAGCCCGTCACCGGGCCGAGACCGACGACGGTGCCAAAAGCCACGCGCTGCATCACGCGCGTTGCGAACAGCGCGCCGATCACCATGCCGACGCCATATATGGTCAGCACGATGCCGACGCCGGCGGCGGTGAGGCCGAGATGGCGCACCGCGTAGGGCACGAACACCGCGATCTGCAGGAACCAGCCGGTGTTGAAGATGAACTGGGTGATGAACACCGGCCGCAGCAGCGGATGATGGAATACGAAGGCCGCGCCTTCGCGGATGTCCTGGAACGGATGGCGCCGCGGGGCGGGTGCGCGCGCGGGTTCGAAGATGCCCGAGAGCAGCACGACAGCGATGGCGGAGAGCGCCGCGGCAAAGCCGAAGGCCGGGCTCGCGCCCCACCAGCCGACCAGTGCGCCGCCGAGGGCGGGTCCGCTGGCGAAGGCGATAGTGCGCGCCAGCTCGATCCGGGCATTCGCCGCCGGCAGGAGGTCGGAGCTCACCAACGACGGCACCAGCGCCGGCGCGGCCACGCTGTAGACGACGGTGCCGCACACGGCCGCGAAGCCGAGCAGGGCCAGCAGCGGAAGATTGAGGGCGCCGAGCGCGAGCAGCAGCACGATTGTCCCGAGGGCCACCGCCCGCAGCGCCTCGGCCCCGGCCATCAGCGAGCGGCGTGAGATCCGGTCGGCGAGCAGGCCGGCCGGGATCGCGAACAGCACGAAGGGCAGGGTCAGCGCGGTCTGCAACAGGCCGGTCTGGCCTTCCGCGACCCCGAGCGTGAGCACGGCGACGATCGGAGCTGCGGCCAATGCGATCTGCTCGGCCGACTGCGCCGCGAGGTTGGACCAGGCGAGGCGGCCAAAGGTGTCAGGGAGGCGAGGCGGGTTTGACATGGCTCATTTCCTGCAAAGTCGGGTTGGCGCCAGTATCCGGCGCCAAGGGCCGCCGAACCCACCCGCTTCCCGACACGGCGGCGAATAACGGCAGGAACGGGAACCCATGCCGCTAGATGCAGTTGCAAATGAGTTGCAATAAGACTCGATTTCGGTATTCTCGCCCCATGGATGCCCGCTCGCCTGATTTCACACCCGACGCCGCCGGCTGGCGCGCTGATGCGCCCGTCACCAAAAGTCTCGCCGAGGTCAACGCCACGGTTGCCATTCCGGCCGCGGGCCGCTGGTGGCGCCGGCTACTCGCCTTTGTCGGCCCGGGCTATCTGGTCTCGGTCGGCTACATGGACCCCGGCAATTGGGCGACCGACCTCGCCGGTGGCTCGAAGTTCGGCTACACGCTGCTGTCCGTCATCCTGCTTTCGAATTTGATGGCGATCCTGCTGCAGTCGCTGGCGGCACGGCTCGGCATCGTCACTGACCGCGACCTCGCCCAGGCCTGCCGCGCCACCTATTCGCCGGCGGTGAATTTCCTGCTCTGGCTCGCCTGCGAGGCGGCGATCATCGCCTGCGATCTCGCCGAAGTCATCGGCACCGCGATCGCGCTGAAGCTGCTGTTCGGCATTCCCCTGATCGGCGGCGCGCTGCTCGCGGCCCTCGATGCCTTCCTGCTGCTGCTCCTGATGAACCGTGGCTTCCGTTTCCTCGAAGCCTTCGTCATCGCACTCCTGGCGGTGATCGCGGTCTGCTTCGCGGTCCAGATCGTGGCCGCGTCGCCGCCAGTGGCGGAGGTCCTGCACGGCTTCATGCCGAAGAGCGAGATCTTCACCAACCCCGAGATGCTCTACATCGCGATCGGGATCATCGGCGCGACGGTGATGCCGCATAATCTCTATTTGCATTCCTCGATCGTGCAGACGCGCGCCTATGAGCGCAACGACACCGGCCGGCGCGAGGCGATCAAATGGGCGACGACGGACTCGACCATCGCCCTGATGCTGGCGCTGTTCATCAACGCCGCGATCCTGGTGGTCGCAGCCGCAACCTTCCACAAGAGCGGCCACTCCGACGTTGCCGAGATCGGTCAGGCCTTCGAGTTGCTGTCGCCGCTGCTCGGCCTCGGTATTGCCTCGACGCTGTTCGCGGTGGCGCTGCTCGCCTCCGGCCTCAACTCGACGGTGACGGCAACGCTGGCCGGCCAGATCGTGATGGAAGGCTTTCTCGACCTGCGCCTGCCGAGCTGGGCGCGCCGCCTGCTCACGCGCGGCATCGCCATCGTTCCGGTGATCGTGGTGACGGCGATCTATGGCGAGCGCGGCACCGCTGATCTGCTGGTGTTCAGCCAGGTCGTGCTGTCGATGCAGCTGCCCTTTGCGGTGATCCCGCTGGTCCGCTTCGTCTCCGACCGTCGCAAGATGGGGCAGTTCGCGATTCCGGGATATGTCGCGGCGATCGCGTGGATCGTCGCGGGCGTCATCGTGATTTTGAACGTGAAGCTGCTGGTGGATACACTGTTCGGGTGAGGGCGGCGGCTATCTGTCCGGCCCGTTCAATTGGGCCTTGCTCGGACGGCCCCCGATCAGGCAGCGAGCATGACCTTTGCGAAAGCGAGCGTCTGCCCGGTTAGATGTGTTGGCTGGCGACGTTGCTTCCGTTTTGCGCGCAGGGGTTGCAAAACCTGGCGTCGGAACTCGATTTGGCAAACTGTCACTTTTCAATTTGTGCGGCGCGCGTATACTAGTTGCAATTGCTGACCGGGCGTACAATAATAACCCCTGTTTCAGCATTGATTTTGCTTCCGGCGGGATGATCGGCGGGTCCTGCGCCGGACCAAGAGCGGCCACTGCAAATCTCCAGACTCATCTATCGGTTGTGCGCGAATATAGTTGGCGCACGAAATGTTTGGTTTGATCGTTTGGATTGATCGACGGCTTGTTTTTCTGCTGAGCGGGTTCACGCCCCGAAGGGGCGATGTTCAAGCCAGAACGCGTTGGTAATTTCGTTCAAGTCATTGATGAGTGTGTGCTGCCGTGACCAGGTGTCCCGCTTGTTCAGCCCGTATTTCCCGCGAGCATCGCTTCTGCTCTCAATGTGGCGCGAGTCTCAATCGTAACGCGGAGGAGCCGGGCGCCCCGGAGCGCGATGCGCACGTCGTCCAGCTGCACCATCATCTTCCCGTTCGCTCGCAGATGCTGACTGAAAACAAGCAGGTCAGCGTGCTGTTCGTCGACGTCTGCAACTCGACCTCCCTTTTGCAGCATGTCGACCCCGAGGAAGCCCGCGCCTATCTCGGCAGGGCACTGGACCGGCTGGCTGAAGCGGTCGAGACTTATGGCGGCACGGTGAGCCAGTTGCTCGGCGATGGCCTCGTCGCCTTGTTCGGCGCGCCCGTGGCGCAGGAAGACCACGCCCTGCGGGCATGCCTTGCCGCTCTCAAGATGCAGAGAGCATCCATTCCAGCCCATGACGTCGGAGGCGTTGTCAGCCCGACGCTACGCATCGGTATCAATTCGGGCGAGGTGCTGGTCGGTATCGTCGGACAGTACCGGTGGTCCCATTACGGCGCGGACGGAAAGACAATCCATCTCGCCTCGCGACTTGAGAAGATGGCGCCGCCCGGCGGCATTCTGATCAGCGCCGCGACGCAGCGGCTGGTGGCGCAGCAAATCGACACGCGTACCGCCGGCGTGCGGACCGTGCGCGGACTGGATGTTCCGATCGAAGTGCATGAAGTCGTGGTGGAGACCGAAAGTTCGGCGGCGGCGCCGTTGACGCGGAAGCCGCGCTGGGCGCCTCTGATCGGGCGCGAAGACACCTTGAGGATCCTGGAAGGGACCCTGAAGACCGTTCAAAAGTCCGGAATGCGAACGATCGGGTTGTGCGGCGATGCCGGGATTGGCAAGTCGCGCCTGATCGTCGACTGGATGGACAGCCTCGCGCGGGAGGGGGTGGAAGTCTGCTTTTCCCAGGCGAGAGGGTATGCGAGCACGCGGGCCTACAGCACCGCCACCGATCTGACCGCAAGTTTGGTCGGGCTTCCGCAAACGAGTGCGGCAGACATTCGGCATTCCGCCAAGCAGGCGTTGATTGCGAAATGGCCCGATGACGGCGCCGAGCATCTGGCGGCGGTCAATGATCTCTTGGGACTTGCGGCGCCGGATGAGGCCTGGCTGGCGCTGAACCCGGCGCAACGACGGCGCCGGATCGGCGAGGCGTTGCTCTGGCTCGTGCACAGACGCGTGCGGTCCGGCGCCTTCCTGCTCGTGCTCGAGGACGTCTTCCTGGCCGACCGCGAGAGCCGGCGGCTGTTCGAGGGCCTGCTTCCCAAACTTCAGGCGCTGCCGGTCCTGATTTGCGTCACCTATCGCCCGGATTTCGACCACCAGTGGCGACGGGCGTCCTGGTTTTCCGAGCGCGTGATCGAGCCGCTGGGCGACGGAGAAATGCTCCAGCTCGCGCGCGCCTTTCTCGGCGATGATCCGTCCGTGCTCGGCGTCACGACCGAACTGGTCGCGCGTGCCGACGGCAATCCCTTCTTCCTGGAGCAACTGGTCTTCACGCTGATCGATGACGGGTCGCTGGAAGGGACCCCTGGCGCCTACCGTTTGCAGAGGCCTTTCGGAGAGCTGCGTGTGCCGGGCTCCATCGCGGCGGTGATCGGGGCGCGGGTCGACAGACTGCCCGAAGCCGCAAAGTCGGCGCTCGAGGCTGCGGCCATCCTTGGTGATCCCATCACGCACGATTTGGTTGCCGCGATGCAGGCCGTGGATCTCGACCGCGCCGAAGAATTGCTAGGCCTTTGTGTCGCGTCCGGATTGCTGACGAGTCCGGATCAGGCGAGCGGCTCGCACGGATCGCACGCCTTCGCGTTCCGCCATGCGCTGGTCCGTGACGTCGTGCTCGGGGTGCTCACGCGCGCCAGGCTCAAGGCACTTCATCGCCAGGCCTTCCTGGCGCTACACGCCCAGCCCGGGGCCGCCGATGTCGATGCCGCGCCGGCACTGGCGCATCATGCCTTCGGGGGCGAGGAGTGGGAGCAGGCGGCAAGATTCGCCGTCAAGTCGATGGCTCGTGCGATCTCGCGCTCGGCCAATCGGGAGGCCGTTCAGCTGCTGGAGAAGGGTATCCAGGCGGCACGGCGTGTCGAGGGCGCGACGACCGCCCAGACCCTGGAGCTCGCGCTTCGGCTGGAGGCCATTGGCGCAATGCTGGCTCTCGGGCAGATCGACGAGATCTTCGACAACATGGAGCGGGCTGAAGCCATCGCCGTGCAACTGAACGATCAGCGTGCAAGGGCGGCGGTTTCGACCGAGACGGCCGTGTTTCTGTGGATGCGCGGACATTTCGAGCAAGGTCTGGGCTACGCTTCGCAGGGACTGGAAGCGGCGCGCCTCGCACAGCGTCGTCACATGATGATGGCGGCGCATCAGACCCGCCTCATGCATCTGCATGCGCTCGGGCGGTACGCGGACGCGGCGGCCGAAGGCCGCATCCTGCTGTCGGACTACGAACCGGAATTGTCGGCGCATTATGTCCAGTCCGGCTGGGCCGCGATTCCGATCATCAACCTGTACGCATTTCATGCCAGCACGCTGTGGCGCCTCGGGGATGGCGGCGCGGCGGACGATTTCTTCGCCAAGAGCTATGAGATTCTGTCGAACATCGATCACCCATATTCCCGTCTGTTGATCGACACGGTCCAATCGCAGATCTGGATCGAACGCGAGGAGCTCGACCGCGCCGAGTCCTTGATGCGCACGGGTGTGCAGCGATGCATGACGCACAACGTGCCGACGATGCTGTCCGTGTGCACCGGCGTTCTCGGCAGCGCGCTGGCGCGCAATGGCAAGGCTGCCGAAGCGGTACCCATGCTGGAGAAGGGGTTCGCCGATCGCATCTACGAGGCGGCCGGCCCCTATGGCAGGACGTTCATGCGCGTCAGCCTGGGTGTCGCCTATCGCAAGCTCGGACGACTGGACGATGCGATCGCCGTCGGACGCAAGGCGGTCGAGCAGGCCGCTGAGGAATACGGACACCAGACCGAAGCCCTGTACGAGCTCGCCGAAACGCTGCGGCATGCCGGCGATCAGGCCGGGGCCGAAGCGCATTTCAAGCGAACCGCCGAGGCGGCGGAGCGTCTGGGCATGCCTCACTATCGGATGCGGGCCGCCGCGGCGCTCGCAGATCGGCGGAAGGACGGGTACGCAGCATGAAAATCTCAGCTGGCACTCCTGATGCAATGCCGCCGGGGCTGCGCAGCCTCTCCTATGGGATCTTTTGCTGGGCCAATCGCCATCCGGGCGCTTTGCGCGCGATCGGTGCGGTGCTTCGGCATTGGCCGTTCGTCGGCGGCTGGTTGGGCATGGCGGCCCGGGCCGACGCTGTAAAAAGGGTGCTGACCAGGCCGAACAGTTTCTCCAACACCGCTCACGCGGCGAACCTGTCGGCCGGCGACTATCTGATCGGCATGGATCCCGACGCCACATACAAGGCGGACAGGCTTCTGCTGGATGGTCGGCTGGCTGTCCTGGACGCGACATTGCCCGCCGCGGCCGATCTTGCGGTCCGAGACTACGTTGAGAAGCTCCGGCCGCTCGGCAAGAAGAAATCGTTCGATCTCATCGAGGATTACCTGATGTGGATCGTGTTTCGCGCTATGCATCCCCTGTTCGGGGAGGCCACCAACAGGGTGGCAGCGGGCGCGACCGGAAGCCTCGATGATCCAGGGCTGCAGCGGCAATATCTCCTCGAGATCCGCTATGTGGCGGGGCAACTCCTGGCTGGCAGCTCGGCGACGCTGAGAGTGCAGCGCAGGGCCGAACTCAACGCTGACGCACTGAGCTCGCGTATCGCTGGCGTGGGCAAAGACATCCAGCTCGCATGGGGGACGTCCTGTCCGTTCGGTGTCATCAAGCGGAACGCGGTCGGCCTCGCCTGGATCTCGCATCCGGTCACCGTGCAATCGGGGGCACTTGCCGTGCAGGAGCTGCTGGGGCGTCCCGATGTTCACAAGGCATTGCGCGCGCAGGCGCAGCAGCTCCTAAAAATAAGTCCGAACCAGGTTTGGGAGGACGAGGCCTTCCGCAAGCTGGTGCAAGATCATGTCCTCGAGCTTTTGCGTTTCCGCCCGATTTTTCCGCTGCTCGCGCGCGATGTGCCGCGCGACGCGGAATTCGAGACGGGTGCGCGGCACAATGCCAAGTGCCCCGCCGGCGGAAAGATGGCGATCTGGGGGATCGCCGCAATGTTCGATGCCGCTATAGACAAAGACATCAGCCAATTTTCTCCGGCGCGCAACTGGGGCACGAACGAAGATCTGCGCTGGCTGATGTTCGGATACGGCACGCGCCAGTGTCCGGCTATGGTCTACGCGGTCAAGATCCTGACCAGCGCGCTGATCGGTCTGTTGATCCTGCCCGAGCTGCAACTGGCGCGGGGTGAGGGCAAGCCCATCACCTATGACGGAGCGCTGATGTCGCGAATGCGTGTGAGTTTCATCTAGTAGGCGGGAGAAGACGGGCATGCTCGAGATAGTCCGCCAGCAGATGATCTGCATCGTAGTGCCAGGCTGGAACGGCACGACCGATCTTTCGGAAGACAGCCCCATTTCCAAGGGGCTGTACTCTCTGTTCCGAGACGTCGAGGTGGTCCAGTTCGCCTCCATCGCCTTGCTGCCGGCCAGGGCCGACGCAGGCGACAAGAGGCCCTTGTTGATGCTCGAACTCGCGATCGAAGAAGGAATCGATCCCTACGATCTGCTCTACCGGCTCGTCTACCATTGGAGCGAGGCGATGTGGTCGCTGTACAGCTCGTTCTGGCCGGGCGATGCCACAGCGCTGCGGAGCGAACGCAACGAAAAGCTGCACAAGATGTTGATGAAGCATCTCAGCATCGCCGATGGCGGCTTCATCGGCGCCCGCGATCGAACGGCCCGGCAGATCGAGAAGGAGCAGGAGCTGCTTGAATGGACCCGAGACGAGGCGCGGGCCATGAAGCAGGCCATGCTGTATGGCGATGATCGCTCTGCGTTCGCGCTCGCGCTCGCGCAAAGGGCATTCCAGAATCCTCGTTTCGGCTGGGCACTGGATCCGGCGCCGCGTTCGTACTGGCGCGGCAAGGGCGCGAGCATCTCCGCAAAAATCGGCTATTTGCTGACGCTGTTCGTGCTGTGGCTGATCGCAGTCTGGCTGGTCGGCGCAGTGCCGCGCGGTGCGCTTGGCGTCTACACTTGGTTGTTCGGGCCGCCATATTCCGGCGTGACGGACGTAGTGGCCTTCATTTCAAGGGCCAGTCGCTGGGTGCTTGGCGTCAGTATCCGCAGTGTACTTGCGCTGCTCGGGTTCGGGGTCTTGGTATGGCTGTTCCTGATCGCTCTGCCAGCCCTTTCCAGGACGTGGCGACGCTGGCTGGAGAGCGTGGGGCGCGAGCTCGACCGGCCCACGGACACGTGGTCGTCATGGCTTACCTATCGGATCGGCCTGTTGCTCAGCGTGCCGATCGCTTTCGCCCTCGTCGCGCTCGCGTTCGCCTTGATCTTCTGGCCCTGGACGATCGTGCACGCTTACGAAGCGTTGACTGCCAAATTCCTCGGATGGCAGATCATCGCCTTCGTTATCCTCGCGATCGTCGTCTTGATCTGCGCGGTCCGCCTGCTGTCCCGGATCAATCAGGATCTCGCGACGGTTGGCAACTGGTTCTTTCAACCTTACGAAGACAACGTGCCTCGCGCCCAACAGGTCGATCCGTCGATCGAGAATAGCGAAGGGCTGGTGGTGCGCGAAACCGCCCATATGGTCAGCCTGACGGATCTCCGCAGTCCGACCGGCTGGAGTGCCTGGTGGATCCGGGTGTCGCTGCGCATCGTGACGCTGTTTGGACGTGTGATCTTCACCGACAGTCGGCTGGGCAGTGCGCCGGGCATTCATTTCGGCCATTGGCACATCATCGAGGACGGGCGCCGCTACCTGTTCTGCTCGAACTATGATGGCAGTTTCGGCGGCTATCTCGACGATTTCATCAATGGCGCCACGATCGGGACGAACCTCGCCTGGCGGTGGACCACGTTGAAGCCCCGTGATGCGGCAGCGATCGGCCAGCCCGCCGTGATCCATGCGCGCAGCTTCCCGCCGACGCGATTTATCGTGTTCCGGGGCGTGAAGCGCGAGCTGCAGTTCAAGTCATACGCGCGCGACAGCATGCTTCCGCATATGTTCCGCTTCGACGCGCGCAAAGAATCTGTCGACCAGATCAACCTCGCAACGGGACTGCGCGACGCTCTGTTCGGAGAGCGGAACGACAGCAACGACGACCTGATCATGAGGGCCATCGAATCATGAAAGCGCCGGCAGCACATCTCGCGCACCATTTCGATGACATCCAGGGAATGCTGAGGAGCGGCTACGGCTGGCTGCAAGACAGTCGGTTCTGGCTGCTGACGATCAGGGACGGGCAGGAGACGGCGGCCCGGGCGTGGCTCGCAAAATTCGTCCAAAGCGGCATCATTGCAAACGCAAAGGAGGTCAAGAAGTCGAGAACGCATCCGATCGCGAGGGCTGCGGCAATCGCGTTCAGTTTTTCGGGGCTGACAAAGCTCGGATGCGTGGAAGACGACCTTTATCCATTCCCGACCCCCTTCCGCAGTGGCATGGGCAGCGATGCGCGCGCGTTGCTCCTGAGGGACAATCCCCGCGCATGGCGCTGGTCAGACGTTGATGGTGACAGCGGCGATGCCGTACATGTCCTGATTGCCGAATGGACGGAGAGAGGCGTTGGGCCGATCATTTCGCGCCCGGATGAGACGATATTCAGCGCCATCCAAGTCGATAACGACCCTTGCTCATTTCGAAAACTGGAAGGCGACAAGGAAGAGAAATTGCGCGAAGCGTTCGGGTTTCGCGACGGCCTGGCGCAGCCCGTCATCAAGGGATTGAAGCAAGACGACAGTGTCCGACTGCTCCGGTCAGAGAAGGACAAGGACAAGGACAAGAAGGAGGCCGATGCGCTGTACGATGATCGCGTCGTCCAGCCTGGAGAGTTCATCCTCGGCTATCGCAACGAATATGATGAGCTCACTTATTGCCCGGACGTGAAGGGGTGGGGGCCCTCAGGCCTCGCCAAACATCCCGGCGGCCGTTTTGCCCTGAACGGAAGCTACCTCGCCGTGCGCCAGATCGAGCAGGACGTGGCGGCGTTCGATCGCTTTCGGGAGGTGAATGGCCAGGACATCTGCAATAAGCTGATGGGGCGCCAGGACAATGGCTGGTCGCTCGCGTGGAAATACGACCCGAGCAACCCAAAAACGGATTCGGAACTTGACGCGTTCCGCTATCGTGTCGACGACGCCAACGGCTTCATATGTCCGAAGGGGGCTCACATTCGACGGGTTAATCCGCGGGATACGCTGGGCGTCGACGTCAAGTCGAGCATCAAGTCGACCAAGCTGCACAGGCTGCTTCGTCGCGGCCGGCCGTATCGCGAGGATAGCAACGGCGAGACGCGCAAGGGCATCTTCTTCATCGCCTGCAATGCGGATATCGAGCGGCAGTTCGAGTTCGTCCAGCAGCGTTGGGCGCGGAATCCGAGTTTCGTCAACCTTCACGCCGACGATCCGCTCGTCGGGTCGTCCGACCCGCAGACCTTCCCGAAGGCCTTGTCGGTGCCGGGCCTGCCGAGCGGTGGAGAGGTCTCCCTGGCGAACTTCACGACGACGCTCGGGGGAGGCTACTTCTTCCTGCCCGGACTTGCGGCGCTCAAATTCATCGTCGGTGAGGAGGGGGCTGCAAAGTTCGCGACGTCGGAACTGGCCGAAGCTGCGGCCCCCTGAGAGCTGCGAAGTCGGACCTCAATCCTGCGGCTCGGATGCCGCGTCGCCCTGTGCGTCGATGCGCAGCCAGCCCGAGGGCGCGAGGCGCTGCTGCGGCAGGAAGCGGGCCTTGTAGTCCATCTTCTTCGAGCCCTCGATCCAGTAGCCGAGATAGACGTAAGGCAAGCCCTGCCGGCGGGCGCGGGCGATGTGGTCGAGGATCATGAAGGTGCCCATCGAGCGGCTGACCTGGCCCGGCTCGAAGAACGAATAGACCATCGACAGGCCGTCGCTGAGCACGTCGGTGAGTGCGACCGCAATCAGCTCCTCGCCGCGGCCGGTGATGCCGCTATCGGGGCCGCGCTTGCGGTATTCGATGATGCGGGTCTCGACATGGCTGTCCTCGACCATCATGGCGTAGTCGAGCACGGTCATGTCGGCCATGCCGCCATGGCGGTGGCGGGCGTCGAGATAGGCGCGGAACACCGAATATTGCTCGGAGGTGGGCACCGCGCTGCGCTGCTCGCCGATGATGTCGGCGTTGCGCGCCATCACCTTGCGGAAGTTGCGGGAGGGGCGGAACTCGTTGGCGATGACCCGGACCGAGACGCAGGCGCGGCATTGGTCGCAGGCCGGCCGGTAGGCGATCGACTGGCTGCGGCGGAAGCCGCCATGGGTCAGGAGGTCGTTGAGGTCACCTGCGCGCTCCCCCACGAGGTGCGTGAACACCTTGCGCTCATGCCGACCCGGCAGATACGGGCAGGGGGACGGCGCCGTAAGGTAAAATTGGGGGGTATCGCGCGAGTGCTGGGTCAAGGGACGTCGTGGGCCTCCGAAGTGAGTATCAGCATCGCGCTACGGAAGCCCCCGGTCAATTGGTCAGCTCGGCAGGTCAGATCAGTCAGCTTAGAGGATCCAGGTTGATAGGTTCTTGATCACCAGGTCCTTGCGGCCTGCGGCACCGGAGCGCGGACGGAATTGTTGATCACGACCGTTCCCAGCACGAAATCCTGCAGCAGGCGCCGGCGGCCGTTGAACAGGCCGAGCAGCACCACGAAGGGCGTCAGGAACGAGACTGACACCCAGAACAGCACGGCATGGGTGGCGCCGAGCACGAAATAGCCGGGCGCGCCGTACCAGGTGCGCAGCTCCAGATCCATCACCCGCATGCCGATCGTCGCGGAGGAGGGGCCACCAATGCAGGCGCCGTAATAGACGATGGCCCAGATCACGGAGGCCGGCCAGGCCAGCCAGAACAGCGCCCAGCCGATGCCGAGCGTGACCACGCCGAACAATGCGATGAAGATGTAGCCGAGGATCACAGGCACCGAGATCACGACCATGTCGATCAGGAAGGCGAACACGCGCCGCGTCGCAACGCCGCGGAACAGCTCCGGGTGCAGATAGGGGTCGTAGGCGTGCGGCTGCGCTCCGCCGTCATTGCGCCAGGCGCCCGAATTGCCCGAGTCATACGACATGATCCGTCCTCCCAGAGGGAAACAGAAGGAAAACCCTCAAGGCAGGACATGGGAACAGGCCATCCCCGTGCCAAGGGCGCAGGGACGTTAACAAGCCGAAATATTCCGGCGATTCGGGGGCGGGAGGAGAGGCATAGCCCGCGCCCCAAACTCCCATGTCGTCCCTGCCTAGTGCGCAATTGCGCACGGGCGCAGGGACCCATTACCACAGGGAGGAGTTTGGCGAAGACTTGCAGTGTATCCTTCGCCGGTACGTACACCGCGCAATCACGGATGGATCACGCGGTATGGGTCCCTGCGCCCCGTGCGCAATTGCGCACTAGGCAGGGACGACAGCGAGGATTGGGTGCGAGCTTACCCCTGCGCGCGCAACTTCTCCGCCGCCTTCGGCGCAAAATAGCTCAGCACGCCATCGGCGCCGGCGCGCTTGAAGGCGAGCAGGCTCTCCATCATGGCGCGCTCGCCGTCGAGCCAGCCGTTGTTCGCGGCGGCCGCGATCATCGCGTATTCGCCCGAGACCTGGTAGGCGAAGGTCGGCATCGCAAAGGTGTCCTTCACGCGGCGAACGACGTCGAGATAAGGCATGCCGGGTTTCACCATCACCATGTCGGCGCCCTCAGCGATGTCGAGCTCGACCTCGCGTAGCGCCTCGTCGGTGTTGGCGCTGTCCATCTGATAGGTACGCTTGTCGCCGGTCAGCGTCTTGGCCGAACCGATGGCGTCGCGGAACGGGCCGTAGAAGGCGGAAGCGTATTTCGCGGCGTAGGCCATGATCTGCACGTCGAGCAGGCCGGTGCGGTCCAGCCCCTCGCGGATCGCGGCGACGCGGCCGTCCATCATGTCGGAGGGCGCGATGATGTCGCAGCCGGCTTCGGCCTGCACCAGCGCCTGACGCACCAGCACGGCGACCGTCTCGTCGTTGAGAATCCTGCCATCCGAGATCAGGCCGTCATGGCCGTGGCTGGTGAAGGGGTCGAGCGCGACGTCGCAGAGGATGCCGATCTCCGGAAACTCCTTCTTGATCGCGCGCACCGCCTGGCAGACCAAATTGTTCGGATTGGTCGCTTCAGAGCCTTCCTCGTCGCGCAAGGACGGCTCGGTGTAGGGAAACAGCGCGAGGCAGGGGATGGTGAGCTTCATGGCGCGCTCGGCCTCGCGCACGGCCTGGTCGACGCTGAGGCGCTCGACGCCGGGCATCGAGGTGACCTGCTCGCGCTTGTTGTGGCCGTCGATCAGAAACAGCGGCCAGATCAGATCGTCGGTGGTGAGGACGTTCTCGCGCACCATCCGCCGGGCCCATTCGGCCTTGCGGTTGCGGCGCGGGCGGACGGTCAGATCGAGGGCATGGGGCACCGCCGCTCCCTCGCGGCGCGAAACCTCGCGCAATTCGATCGGACGTCCGTATTTAATCGCCATCACTCTTCCTCCGGCTGGAATTATTCTTATACCAGCTCGCATGGTTCCCGTCACCGCGGCTTGACCTGCCGCAAGGCAGAATTGAGCCGACTTGGCAGTCGAGCTTGGGCGCCGATTGATTTTGCGGGCCGAAGCAGCCAGAAGGGGGCCATGTCCGAGATTTCCACCCGCGATGCGGCCCGTGACGGCAGCCCCAGGGACGCCGTCAGAGACAGCGCCAGAGACAGCGCGATGTCGGTGGCCGCGATCTCGTCGGAGCGCTCGGAGTCCGACGACAATGTCTGGACGCGCCGCCTCGTGCTGTTCCTGCGGGTGATGGCGCTGCTTTCGATCCTGAAGGGTCTCTATCACTGGGCGCAGGTGACGGGCTTCGTCGGCGGCGAGGACGAGGCATTCGAGAACCAGTCGATGGCCTGGCAGGCCGCGACCGTCTACTTCGCGGTGATCGAGCTCGTCGCCGCGGTCGGCCTGTGGCTGGCAACGCCGTGGGGCGCCGTGGTGTGGCTCACCACCGTGGTGTCGATGGCGGTGATCGAGCTGATGTTCCCGGGAATCTACGGCGGCAGCCTGATCGTCGTCGGCGTCGAAGCCTTCATGCTCGCCGCCTATCTCGCGCTCGCCTGGATGGCCGCGCGCGAGCGGCCGCCGTAGAGATCAGACGATCACAACGCACAATCTCGTGCCCCGGACGCAATGCACCGCGCCGCGCTTGCGGCGTGATGCGTTGCAGAGCCGGGGCCCATATCTCTGCGATCTCGTTTGTGGCCCTCTGGGTCCCGGATCTGCGCTTCGCTTGTCCGGGACACGAGAGTGGCGTTAGCGGAGTTGTGCCGGATTGGTTGACCGTTGGTTGCCTAAAATTTGCGGTAAGTTTTCGTTGACCAGCCGGTTCCGCCACAGCCGTTACGCGCCCGTTTCGAAACGGAGCGGGGCTGTTCTGGAATGCGACAGTTGCGGCGGACGGAGGGTGAACAGGACCTTGCGAAGGTCAACAGAGCGTTGCGAAAAGTGCTTGTGGCACAGGCTTAATCCGCAATTCACTGTCTTAAATTCATGATCTCTTTATTCTCTTATTTAAGCCGATCTTCAAACGAGCCCCTTAAGTTGCACCTATCAGACGGGACACAAGTTTCGTCGAATAAGTGTCGATAAAAACGACAACAGGGGAAGTGTCATGATGAAAGCCGTCGCAACTGCGGCAGATACCGCAGAGCGCGTCTCCGGCCAGCAGGGTTCGGTGCAGTCGCTCTATCTGGAAGCTTTGACTCTGGTGGAGCGGCTGCATCGCCGGCTCCTCGACGTGATCAAGGACGAATTCGATCGCCGCGGCCGCGCGGACATCAACTCGGTGCAGGCTCTCCTGCTCTACAACATCGGCGACAAGGAGCTGACCGCGGGCGAGCTGCGCACGCGCGGCTACTATCTCGGCTCCAACGTCTCCTACAATCTGAAGAAGCTCGTCGAGCTCGGCTTCCTCGATCATCAGCGCTCGCGCGTCGATCGCCGCTCGGTGCGCATTCGCCTGACCCCGCAGGGCCAGGAAGTCCGCCGCATCGTCGATGCGCTCTACCAGAAGCACGTCAAGACGGTGGAGCAGGTCGGCGGCATCTCGGGCGAGGAGTTCTCGACCCTCAACAAGTCGCTGCACCGCCTCGAGCGGTTCTGGACCGACCAGATCCTGTATCGGCTCTGAGTTTCCAAGGGATAAGGCCAAGCCGGCCCGCAACAAGACCGGCAAGCCGCCCGAACGTGCCTCAACTTCCCCAGCGCGCCGGCCCGGAGTTGCCCCCGGACCGGTGCGTTTTGCATTTTGCATCTGCGAAGAAAATTTTGCGACCCGAGGAACCTGTTCCGGGCTTGGCGCTTATCTCCTTCGGATCGGAGAAATGTCGATGCTGGTCGAGCGCGGGCTGCAGGCGATGAACGTGGAACTCGTGAGCGAGGCCTACGCCATCGCCGCGAACTACCTTCGCCGTTCCGGCGCGATTCCCGATACGCTCGTCACCGACGAACGCCTGCTCGGGATCATCATCAAGCTGCTCCAGAACGGGGAGTTCAACAAGATCCGGCTCGCCAACACGGCGATCGCCCGGTTCCAGGCGCAGGCCGAGGCCCGCGCGGTTGCCTGATCAACAGTCCCAAAATACCGACGAACCCAGAATATCGCACGAACCAGAGGGTGCCATGGAAGCCGCCATCGACCGCATCATGCAGACCTATGACCTGCTCGCCAACCGCACCGCCGCGGCCAGCGAGGAGGCGAGGGAGAAGGTCACGAACTATCTCAACATCCTGATGGAAGCCGGCGAGAAGGACACCCACCGGTTGACGGTCTGCGGCCTGACCTATCTGCGCCAGCTCGACGGCAGCGTGGACCCGGTGAAGGCGGGGTATACCGGGCTGTGACAGACAGCCGGCGGCTGGATAAGGAGTTAGGGCCCAAAGCGGCCCCATTCGGGAGGGGTGGACGGGCGGCTCCCCAGAGCCGGCCCCAAGTGCCGAAAACCGCCACCCTCCACCATATCTTGCATAAATATCAGGCCCGACCCGCAAATGCTTGGCCTGTTGCGGGCGATGTGGTAGATCGCGCACGCCGCTTCCGATCGCCACACCAGACCGCCCGTAGCCCGCCAAAAGGCTGCGGCGGTGGAGATATTCGCAAGATGACCGCACCCAAAACCGCCTCCGCGCCCGATTCGTTTTTCACCGCTCCGCTCGAGCAGGCCGACCCGGAAATCGCCGCCGCCATCAAGGGCGAGCTCGGCCGGCAGCGCCATGAGGTCGAGCTGATCGCCTCCGAGAACATCGTCAGCCGGGCCGTGCTGGAAGCGCAGGGTTCGGTGATGACCAACAAATACGCGGAAGGCTATCCGGGCGCGCGCTACTATGGCGGTTGTGAGTGGGTCGACGTCGCCGAGAACCTCGCGATCGACCGCGCCAAGAAGCTGTTCGGTGCCAAATTCGCCAACGTGCAGCCGAACTCCGGCAGCCAGATGAACCAGGCGGTGTTCCTGGCGCTGCTGCAGCCCGGCGACACCTTCATGGGTCTCGACCTTGCTGCGGGCGGCCATCTCACCCACGGCTCGCCCGTCAACATGAGCGGCAAGTGGTTCAAGGCCGCGCACTACACCGTGCGCCGCGAGGACCAGATCATCGACATGGATGCGGTTGCCAAGCAGGCCGAACAGGTCAAGCCGAAGCTGATCGTCGCCGGCGGCTCGGCCTATTCGCGCGCCTGGGACTTCAAGCGCTTCCGTGAGATCGCGGACAGCGTCGGCGCGTACCTGCTGGTCGACATGGCGCACTTCGCGGGCCTCGTCGCCGGCGGCGTGCATGCCTCGCCCGTGCCGCATGCTCACATCACCACGACGACGACGCACAAATCGCTGCGCGGTCCGCGCGGCGGCCTGATGCTGTGGAATGACGAGACGCTGACCAAGAAGTTCAACTCGGCGATCTTCCCGGGGCTGCAGGGCGGCCCCCTGATGCACGTGATCGCGGCCAAGGCGGTCGCCTTCGGCGAGGCGCTGCGTCCGGACTTCAAGGTCTACGCCAAGAACGTCGTCGAGAACGCCAAGGCGCTGGCCGAGGCGATGAAGAGCCACGGCTTCGACATCGTCTCCGGCGGCACCGACAACCATCTGATGCTGGTCGACCTCAGGCCGAAGGGCCTGAAGGGCAACGCCTCGGAGAAGGCGCTGGTTCGCGCCGCCATCACTTGCAACAAGAACGGCATTCCGTTCGACCCCGAGTCGCCGTTTGTGACCTCCGGTATTCGTCTGGGCACGCCGGCGGCGACCACGCGCGGCTTCGGCGTCGCCGAATTCCAGCAGGTCGGCGGCATGATCGCCGAGGTCCTCAACGCGATCGCGCAGTCGGACGACGGCAAGGCGCCGCTGGTCGAGGCCGCGATCAAGGAACGCGTCAAGGCGCTCACCGATCGGTTCCCGATCTATCAGTAAGGCTGGGCCACGAGGATGCGCTGCCCTAACTGCAATAGTCTCGACACGCAGGTAAAGGACTCGCGTCCGACCGAGGACTCTTCCGTGATCCGCAGGCGGCGCGTGTGCGTCGCCTGCAATTTCCGCTTCACCACCTTCGAGCGCGTGCAGCTGCGCGAGCTCACCGTGATCAAGCGCAACGGTCGCCGGGTGCCGTTCGACCGCGACAAGCTGATGCGCTCGGTGCAGATCTCTTTGCGCAAGCGGCAGGTCGAGCCGGAGCGGGTGGAGAAGATGGTCTCCACCATCGTCCGCGAGCTCGAGACCGGAGGCGAGGCCGAGATCTCCTCCGAGGTGATCGGCGAGACCGTGATGGAGCATCTGCGCACCCTCGACGACGTCGCCTATGTGCGCTTCGCCTCGGTCTACCGCAATTTCCGCGAGGCCAAGGATTTCGCCGATGTGCTCGGCGAGCTCTCCGGTGAGGAGGAAGCGCGGCTCGCCGCGATCCGCAAATGATCTTCCGTATCCTGGAGGATCAGTTCGCGCAGAAGGCCCGCGAGGCCAAGGACGCCGATCTTCGTTTCATGCAGCTTGCGCTGGCGCTCGGACGCCGTGGGCAGGGACGCACCTGGCCGAACCCGGCCGTGGGCGCCGTCATCGTGAAAGACGGCGTGATCGTCGGCCGCGGCTGGACACAGCCGGGCGGACGGCCGCACGGCGAGCCCGAGGCTTTGCGCCGGGCCGGCGAGGCGGCGCGGGGGGCCACGCTCTATGTCACGCTGGAGCCGTGCTCGCATTTCGGCAAGTCGCCGCCTTGCGCCGACGCGGTGATCGCCGCCGGCATCAAGCGGGTGGTGGCGGCGATCGAGGATCCCAATCCTGAGGTCGCAGGCCAGGGCCATGCGCGGCTGCGCGCGGCCGGCATCAATGTGGACGTGGGCCTGTGCGCGGCGGAAGCCGCATTCGACCATGCCGGGCATTTCCGCCGCATCCGGGACAAGCGCCCGCATGTGATCCTGAAGCTCGCGGTCTCGCCCGACGGCAAGATCGGCGCCGCCGGCGGCAAGCCGGTCGCGATCACGGGGGAGGCGGCGCGCAATCGCGTGCATCTCCTGCGGGCGCAGAGCGATGCCATCCTGGTCGGCATCGGCACGGTGCTGGCGGACGATCCGCTTCTCACCTGCCGCCTGCCGGGCATGGCGGCGCGCTCGCCGGTGCGCGTGGTGCTCGATCAGAGCCTGCGCATTCCCGGGGCGAGCAAGCTCATAGGCTCCGCGCGCGAGACGCCGCTCTGGGTGATGGGCTCCGACCTTGCGGAAGCCGCGGCAGCAACACGTCTCGGCGCGACCGGCGCGCAAGTGATCCGCATCCCGCCGGCAAGCGCCTCCGGGCTCGATTTGCCGGCCGCACTGCGTGCGCTGGCCGGGAAGGGCATCACCCGCCTGATGGTCGAGGGCGGCAGCCGCGTTGCGGCTTCGTTCGTCGCCGCCGACCTCGTCGACGAGATCTGGCTGTTCCGCGGCGCGGAAGCGGTGGGCAGTGGCGGCGTCGATGCGCTCGATGCATTGCCCCTGTCGAAAATCACGCAGTCGCGGGCCTACAAGGTTCATGCTAGCGAAACATTCGACAAGGATACTCTCACCATCTACGAGCGCGCGTAATGTTCACCGGCATTGTCACCGATATCGGCGAGATCGTCAGCTTCACGCCCGTGGCACAGGGCCAGCTGCACCGGCTGCGCATCGCCTGCCGCTACGATCAGACCACCATCGCCGACGGTGCGTCGATCGCCAGCAACGGCGTCTGCCTGACTGTGGTTGCTTCCGGCGTCGCAGGCGGCAAGGACTCTCAGCAAGGGACCTGGTATGACGTCGATGCTGCGGCGGAGACGCTGGCACTCACGACGGCCAAGCATTGGAAGGTTGGGACCAGGCTCAACCTCGAGCGCGCGCTCAAGATCGGCGACGAGCTCGGCGGGCATATCGTCGCTGGCCACGCCGACGGTATCGCGACCCTCGTCAGCCGCGAGGATCTGCCCGACATGGCGCGGTTCGAGCTCTCGACCACGCGGGAGCTGGCGCGGTTCATCGCCACCAAGGGCTCGATCACGCTCGATGGCGTCTCACTGACGGTCAATACGGTGAAGGACACGACCTTTTCGGTGCTGATCATCCCGCACACGCTCTCGGTCACGACGATCGGCGGCTGGAAGGCGGGGGACGAGGTCAATATCGAGGTCGACCTGATGGCCCGCTACGCGGCGCGGCTGACGGAAATGAAGTGACGGCAGAGCCGTCATTCCGGGGCGGCTCGAAGAGCCGAACCCGGAATCTCGAGATGCCGGGTTCGCTCCGCGCCCCGGAATAACAGTCTTTGAACTTGGCTTACGTGCCTGCGGCGACTACATAACGCGCCGACCCCAGTAAACGGATTGAGACGATGGCAGACGCGCGGCGCGCACCCCTGAAGGACCAGACCGACATTTCCGGCGCACGCGCGCTGATTGTCGAGGCGCGGTTCTATGACGATCTCCAGGACGCGCTTTTGGACGGCGCGGTGACTGAATTGAAGGCGGCCGGCCTGACGCATGACGTCATCACGGTTCCCGGCGCGCTTGAGATCCCTGCGGCAGTCGCCATCGCCATCGACGCGGCGGCGGCGAACGGCAAGCCCTATGACGCGGTGATCGCGCTCGGCTGCGTGATCCGCGGCGACACCATCCATTTCGAGATCGTGTCGCAGGAATCCTCGCGCGCGCTGATGGATCTTGCCGTGGCGCGAAAGCTGCCGCTCGGCAACGGCATTCTCACCGTCAACAATGAGGCGCAGGCCTGGGCACGTGCGCGGGCCAGCGAGCTCAACAAGGGCGGCGATGCCGCGCGTGCGGCGCTTGCGATGCTGCGCATCAAACGCCGCATGGCACGGGCCTGAAGCCATGGCTGACCCCACCAAGAAGCCGGCAGGGCCAAACGAGAAGAAGGCAAACCGGCGCGGCGCGGCGCGGCTCGCGGCGGTGCAGGCGCTGTACCAGATGGATATCGCCGGCGCCGGCATCAACGACATCTTCGCCGAGTTCGAGAGCCATTGGCTCGGCAACGAGGTCGAGGGCGACACGTATCTGCCGGCCGAAGCGGCCTTCTTCCGCGACGTCGTCTCGGGCGTCGTGCGCGACCAGAAGAAGCTCGATCCCCTGATCGACGAGGCGCTGTCGAAGGGCTGGCCCTTGAAGCGGATCGAAGCGATCCTGCGCGCGGTGCTGCGGGCAGGGGCCTATGAGCTGGAGCACCGCAAGGACGTGCCGGGCCGCGTCGTCGTCTCCGAATATGTCGATGTCGCCAACGCCTTCGTCGACCGCGAGGAGACCGGCATGGTCAACGCCGTGCTCGACCAGATCGGCCGCCAGTTTCGCGGCGACGAGTTCGGGCGGGGGTAATTTCCGGCGAGGGCGGTGAATTCATGCGAGACGGCTGCCCCATACTCCGCTGTCATCACCCGCGAAGGCGGGTGATCCAGTACGCCGCGGCCTGTCGATGTCACACGATCGTCTCTGGAATACTGGATCGCCCGGTCATGCCGGGCGATGACAGCGGGGGGGGGCGCTTGCATCGATGACCACTCCGCAAAACCCCTCCCCCGAAGACTCCCTCATCGCGCGCTATTTCAAGCCGCTGGCGACCGATCCCGGTGCGTTCGGTCTGGTCGATGACGCTGCGGTGCTGTCGTCATCCGGCGACGACATCGTCGTCACCACCGACGCCGTCGTCGAAGGCGTGCACTATCTTGCCACCGATCCCCCTGACACCATCGCGCGCAAGGCGCTGCGGGTGAACCTGTCCGATCTCGCCGCCAAGGGCGCGACGCCGGCGGGATTCGTGCTGACTCTGGCGCTTCGGAGCAAGGAGGATGCCTGGCTCCGGCCCTTTGCGGACGCGCTGGGCGAAGACGCAAAGGAATTCGCTTGTCCGCTGCTCGGTGGTGACACGGTCTCGACGCCGGGCCCGCAGATGATTTCGATCACCGCCTTTGGCCGCGTGCCGCAGGGGCGGATGGTCGGCCGTACCGGCGCGAGGCCGGGTGATCGCATCCTGGTGACCGGCACGATCGGCGACGCTGCGCTCGGCCTCGACGTGCTCACAGGCGGCGCCGCTGCGGCTGCGCTCACGACCGATCCCGCTGCAAGGGAAGCCCTGATCTCACGCTATCGCGTGCCGCAGCCGCGCAACCGGTTGGCATGGGCCGTGCGCGATCATGCGACCGCAGCGATGGACGTCTCCGACGGGCTCGCCGGCGACCTGACCAAACTCTGCGCCGCATCCGGGGTCTCCGCCACGGTCGACGTAACGAGCGTGCCGTTCTCGGCCGCGGCAGCAAGCCTGGTTGCCCGCAACGTCGCTTGCGTCGAGACGCTGCTTGCGGGCGGCGACGATTACGAGGTGCTGTGCACCGTCCCGCCGGCGCAGGGCGATGCGCTGATGGCCGCGGGGCGGGCGGCCGGCCTTGCCGTCACCGCGATCGGCACGATCGTCGCGGGCAAGCAGGGGCCGCGTTTCCTGGACGGGCAGGGCCAGGAATTGGTCTTGAGGCGGCTGTCCTACAGCCACTTCTAGGAATTGCTCCAAACCGGCATCTTAGTTCGCTGCACTTGGCCTAAATACCTGCCGAGATCGGCGTTTTCGGCCTTATCCGGCGTTGCACCCTCAATTTGATTTTGGCAAGCTTGCTACCGACTAAGGCCGCCCCTTTTGGGCAAGGGGCGGCTTTGTTCGAAATCAAGGCGCCGCACCGCTCGACGGACAACAAAAGGCGCCGGGGGTACATCAAGGATCTGAGGCAAAAATCACATGACAGCATTATGGTTGATAGTGCTCTGCGGAGTGCTTTCCGTCGTCTACGCGATTTGGGCGACGTCTTCGGTGTTAAGCGCGGATGCGGGGTCGCCGCGCATGCAGGAGATCGCGGGAGCGGTCGCTGAGGGTGCACAGGCGTATCTGCGGCGCCAGTACACCACGATCGGCATCGTCGGCGTGGTCATCTTCCTCTTGCTTGTCTATTTCCTCGGAATCTACGTCGCCATCGGCTTTCTGATCGGCGCCGTCCTGTCGGGGGCAGCCGGCTTCATCGGCATGAATGTCTCGGTCCGCGCCAATGTGCGCACCGCGCAAGCCGCGACGACGTCGCTCGCCGGCGGCCTCGAGCTCGCCTTCAAGGCAGGCGCGATCACCGGCATGCTGGTGGCAGGTCTCGCATTGCTCGGGGTGACGCTCTATTTCGGCTTCCTGGTGCATTCCCTGAAGCTTGCGCCCGACAGCCGTACTGTCATCGATGCCATGGTGGCACTCGGCTTCGGCGCCTCGCTGATCTCGATCTTCGCCCGTCTCGGCGGCGGCATCTTCACCAAGGGTGCGGACGTCGGCGGCGACCTCGTCGGCAAGGTCGAGGCCGGCATTCCCGAGGACGATCCGCGCAACCCGGCCACCATCGCCGACAACGTCGGCGACAATGTCGGCGACTGCGCCGGCATGGCCGCCGACTTGTTCGAGACCTATGCGGTGACCGCGGTCGCCACCATGGTGCTCGCTGCGATCTTCTTCGCCAAGACGCCGATCCTCGCCAACATGATGACGCTGCCGCTTGCGATCGGCGGCATCTGCATCATCACCTCGATCATCGGCACCTTCTTCGTCAAGCTCGGGCCGAGCCAGTCGATCATGGGCGCGCTCTACAAGGGCCTGATCGCAACCGGCGTCCTGTCGCTGATCGGCATCGCCGGCGTGATCTACAGCCTGATCGGCTTCGGCAAGCTCGATGGCGTCGACTATACCGGCATGGCGCTGTTCCAATGCGGCGTGGTCGGCCTCATCGTCACCGCGCTGATCATCTGGATCACCGAATACTACACCGGCACCGACTATCGGCCGGTGAAGTCGATTGCCCAGGCCTCGGTGACCGGTCACGGCACCAACGTGATCCAGGGGCTCGCCGTCTCGATGGAAGCGACCGCGCTCCCGGCGATCGTGATCATCGCCGGCATCCTGGTCACCTATAGCCTCGCCGGCCTGTTCGGCATCGCGATCGCGACCGCCACCATGCTGGCGCTGGCCGGCATGGTCGTCGCGCTCGACGCGTTCGGCCCCGTCACCGACAATGCCGGCGGCATTGCCGAGATGGCGGGCCTGCCGAAGGAGGTGCGCAAGTCGACCGACGCGCTCGATGCGGTCGGCAACACCACCAAGGCGGTCACCAAGGGCTACGCGATCGGCTCCGCCGGTCTCGGTGCCCTCGTGCTGTTTGCGGCCTACAACCAGGACCTCAAGTTCTTCGTTGCAGACTCCGCGCGTCATCCTTACTTCGCCGGCGTCAATCCGGACTTCTCGCTCAACAACCCGTATGTGGTGGTGGGCCTGCTGTTCGGCGGCCTGCTGCCGTACCTGTTCGGCGCGATGGGCATGACCGCGGTCGGCCGTGCGGCCGGCGCGATCGTTGAGGAGGTCCGGCGTCAGTTCCGCGAGAAGCCGGGCATCATGCAGGGCACCGACAAGCCGGATTACGGTAAGGCGGTCGACCTGCTGACCCGGGCGGCGATCAAGGAGATGATCATCCCCTCGCTGCTCCCGGTGCTGTCGCCGATCGTCGTCTACTTCCTGATCTACGCGATCGCGGGCGGCGGCGTGGCCGGCAAGTCGGCGGCGTTCTCCGCCGTCGGTGCCATGCTGCTCGGCGTCATCGTGACGGGCCTGTTCGTCGCGATCTCCATGACCTCGGGCGGCGGCGCCTGGGACAACGCCAAGAAGTACATCGAGGACGGTCATTTCGGCGGCAAGGGCTCTGATGCCCACAAGTCGGCGGTGACCGGCGATACCGTCGGCGACCCCTACAAGGACACGGCGGGTCCCGCGGTGAACCCGATGATCAAGATCACCAACATCGTGGCCCTGCTGCTGCTGGCGATCCTCGCGCACTGAGCGGCGGGAGACGAGACAAGACAAAACCCCGCGGTGCGAGCCGCGGGGTTTTTGTTTTCCGCGTAGGGCGGATTAGCGAAGCGTAATCCGCCAACATCGGGGCGGCAAAGAAGGCGGCGGATTACGCTTCGCTAGTCCGCCCTACGTTCGCTACGCTCGCAATCACGAAGGTGAGACCTACTGCACGTCCATCTGCAGCCCTTCCTTCTGGATGATGCCGGCGAACTTCTTCGTCTCGGCATCCACGAAGGCGGCGAACTGCTCCGGCGTGCCGTAATCGGCGCGGGCGCCCATGGCGGCGATCTGCTTCTTGATGTCGTCGCGCTCCAGCATCGCCTTGACCTGGAGATTGAGCGCGCTCAGCACCTCGGGCGAGACGCCCTTCGGCAGGAAGACCGAGAACCAGGACGAGACGTCGAAGTTCGCCAGCTCCGGTGCGCTCTCGCGCATGGTCGGCAGGTCTTTCGCGAGGTCGCTGCGCTCGGTGGTGGTGACGCAGAGGCCGTTGAGCGTGCCGTTCTGCACCTGCGGCAGGCTCGGATAGAGATTGTCGAACAGGATCTGGATGTCGCCCGCCAGCGCCGCCTGGAGCGCGGGTCCGGCGCCGCGGAACGGGATGTGCGTCATCTTGAGGCCGGTGAGCTGGAGGAACCAGGCGCCGGTGAGGTGAGGGCTCTGGCCGACGCCGGAGGAGGCGTAGCTGAGCTTGTCCGGATTGGCCTTGAGATAGGCGATCAGCTCGGCGATCGACTTGATGCCGGTCTTCGGATGCGCCGACACGATGTTCGGGATCCGGATCATGTTGGATACCGGCTGGAGCTGGTCCGGCTTGTAGGTCAGATTCTTGAAGATGCTGTAGGCGA
This sequence comes from Bradyrhizobium sp. 25ACV, assembly GCF_054863005.1. Classification (NCBI taxonomy): domain Bacteria; kingdom Pseudomonadati; phylum Pseudomonadota; class Alphaproteobacteria; order Hyphomicrobiales; family Nitrobacteraceae; genus Bradyrhizobium; species Bradyrhizobium sp. 25ACV. The sequence goes on along the minus strand of NZ_JAVAYO010000006.1, from coordinate 307,888 downwards.
TCGCGTTCGGACCAGGATTGCCGACCAGGATGGTGTGGCCGTCAGGCTTGGCACGAACCACCTCGGCGGTGCCGATGGTGCCGCCGCCGCCCGAGCGGTTTTCCACGACGGCCGACTGGCCCCAGGCGGTTTGCAGATGCGCAGCCAGAAGCCGGCCCAACACGTCGGTCGAGCCGCCGGCCGCAGCCGGCACGACGAGGCGGACGTTTTCGGTCGGCTTCCAGTCGGCAAGGCTCGATCGCGGCAGGATCGCTGCGGCCGAAAGGCCGGCCACTCCGGTGAGCACGCGACGTCGGGACAAAGTCTTAGGCACGAATCCACTCCCTGCTTCTTTCTTTGCAGGGAGCGTAGGAAACCGCAGGTGCGGCGGCAAGTCGCGCGCGGCGGTCAGCGCCGCGCGGAGAGCGGCACGACGCCGCAGGCGAGGGCCATATACCTTCCGGTGGAATTGGAAGGCGTTTGGATGCTTGTCCTGAAGCGTTTTCCTGATGCGAGCCGGTCACCGGCTTCGCCCGAAAACGCTCCGGGGACTTAGTTAAAGCTGAGCAGCTTGAACAGCGGCGTGAGGTAGCTCATCTCCTGGCCCGACGTCGGCGTGGTGCGGCTGATGAAGTCGAAGATCTTGCCGTCCTGCAGGCCGTAATTCGCGAGGCGCCGCACGCGCCGGTTCTTGTCGAAATAGATCGCGATGACGCGCTGATCGACCACCTTCTGGTTCATGAAGGCGACCATGCGCTCCGAGCGCTGCGAGATGTAGTAGAACACTTCGCCATCGAGGGTCGCCACCGTGGAGGGCGTGCCCATCACGATCAGCACTTGGTCCTGGCTCGCGCCAATCGGAATCTGCTCCAGCGCGCCGGGCGGCAGGATGTAACCCTTCTGGAATTGCTCGCCGGTGCAGCCGGTGAGCGCGGCGCCGACCAGGGCGACGGCGGCGAGCATGCGCAGGCCACGCCAGCGTGCGTGAAGGCCGCGCCGCGTACCTGCGCGCAGGCTGATCTGGTTCGTTGTCGTCATAGCGGAACTGATTCCGTCCCCTTGCGTCGCGCGAGGCGCTGAAGTACCGGGCTGGGCGTCTTAATGCAACTCGCGCGCGCCCGCTTGCGGAAACCACAATGTTTTGGCCGTTCAATCACTTCAGGAAACCCCGGCTAACCCCGTCGGGCACCATTGAAGCCATCTATGGCATGATCGTGACGCAGGCGCGAGAACCCATATTTTACCGCGACTTGGGCGTGCCCGATACGGTTAACGGGCGTTTCGACCTGTTGCTGCTGCATCTGTGGCTGCTGCTGCGGCGCCTGCGCACGGTCCAGGGCGCCATCGCAGGAGCCTCGGAGCTGTCGCAGGCGCTGTTCGACCGCTTCTGCGAGGACATGGACGACAATCTGCGCGAGATGGGGATCGGCGACCAGACCGTGCCGAAGCGGATGCGGGCGTTCGGGGAGGCGTTTTACGGCCGCGCCCAGGCCTATGACCAGGCCATCGAGGCCGGCGGCGAGGCCCTGGCAGAGGCGATCTGCAAGAATATCTTGAACGGGACCGACCTGGACCAGGCGAAGCGGCTCGCGGCCTATGCCCGGGCCACCGAGGCCGATCTCGGCCGAACAGACGAGGCAGCGCTGCTGCGCGCCTCCTTCAGGTTTCCTCCAGCGCTTTCCGAGGGCGACACGCCATGAGCCGACCCAATACCGGATCCGAGCCCGATCCCTGGCGGGCCCCCGTCATCGTCGCGCAGATCCCCGACACCGGCCTGCACCGCAAGCTCGAGGCCTCGGCCGCCGAGCGGCAGGCGATGGCCGAGCTTGCGGGCCTTCGCGAAGTCCTGTCGGCCAAGGCCGACTTCGACGTGGTGCCCCGGAGCGGCGGTCGGGTCCAGGTGACCGGCAGCGTCCGGGCCCGAATCGGCCAGACCTGCGTGGTCACGCTCGATCCGATCGAAAGCGAGATCGAGGAGGAGGTGGACCTGGTGTTCGCCCCCGAGGCCGAGGCGCGCCGCCTCGCCGACCTGATCGCGGAGGGGCAGGACGACAAGGAGCCGTCGGAGGTCGCCGACCCGCCCGAACCGATCGTGGGGGGCATCATCGATCTCGGCCGGCTCGCCACCGACGCCCTGTTCCTGGCGATCGATCCCTATCCGCGCAAGGAGGGGGTCGTGTTCGAGGCGGAGGTCACCGCCCCCGACCCGGAGGACCATCCATTCGCTGCCCTGAAGGCGCTCCAGGACAACAAGAAGGGCAAATAGCTGGGCATTGCCGGGAGCACCGCTTTGCTACGGGACGCGAGGTGCTTGCGCGGATGGTTTGAAAGGCTGATTTATCTATTTGATTTCGATATGTTTCCTGTAAATTTGCGGTTTGGCAGCCGGATCGCCCTGGAAGCAAAAGGCTGGGGGCAAGAGGTTGTTTCGGGGTAACAAAACGCTATTGTCGCGCCCCGACCCGGGTGCGGCGTGGCGCTTGGCCGGCCGCCATGTCCGTGGCGAACTCATTTTGCGGTCCCGCTGACCCAAGACCGCACCAGACCAGGTTTCCAGGACTTTTATGCCAAGCAAGGTTCGCATCGCGCTGGACGCCATGGGGGGCGACGCCGGCGCCGCCGTGGTCATTCCCGGCGCCGCCATCTCGCTTCAGAGGCATCGCGGGACCGAGTTCCTGCTGGTCGGGGACCGCGCCAGGATCGAGCCCGAGCTCGAGAAGCATCCGGCCCTCAAGGCCGCTTCGAAGATCATCCACACCGACGTGGCCGTCAGCGGCTCGGACAAGCCGAGCCAGGCGCTGCGGCGCGGCCGCAAGACCTCCTCGATGTGGCTTGCCATCGATGCCGTGAAGAAGGGCGAGGCGGATGTCGCGGTCTCGGCCGGCAATACCGGCGCGCTGATGGCGATGTCGCGCTTCCATCTGCGCACGCTGCCGGGGATCGACCGTCCGGCAATCACCGGGGTATGGCCGACCAAGCGCGGCGAATCCGTCGTGCTCGACCTCGGCGCCACCATCGGCGGCGACGCGCACCATCTGGTGTCGCTCGCGGTGATGGGCGCGGCGATGGCAAGCGTGCTGTTCGACAAGAAGCGCCCCACGGTCGGGCTGCTCAATATCGGGGTCGAGGAGATCAAGGGGCACGAGGAGATCCGCGAAGCCGGGGAAATCCTGCGCGCCAGGAACCTGCCGGAACTCGACTATATCGGTTTCGTCGAGGGCGACGGCATCGGCAAGGGGCACGCCGACGTCATCGTGACCGAAGGTTACAGCGGCAATATCGCGCTCAAGGCTGCCGAGGGAACCGCGCGGCAGATGGCGGAACTGTTGCGTGAAGGGATGCAGCGGAGCTGGATGTCCAAGCTCGGCTACCTCTTCGCGCGCGACGCCTTTCAGGCGTTGCGCAATAAGATGGACCCGAACAAGTCCAATGGCGGCGTGTTCCTGGGTTTGAACGGATTAGTGGTCAAGAGCCACGGCGGAATCAGCGCCGAAGGCTTTGCCTCAGCGATCGATGTTGGCTATGAGATGGTCAAATTCGATCTCCTGAACAAGATCAATCAGATGCTCAACCGCGAAGGTGGTGCACTCAATTCCGTGCAGGCCGCGCAGGAGGCTGTTTCGTGACTCAGATTCGTTCGGTCGTGCTGGGCTGCGGCTCTTATTTGCCGGAGCAGGTGGTGACCAACGCCCAGCTGGCGGCGCGCATTGATACGTCCGATGAGTGGATCGTGCAGCGCACCGGCATTCGCGAGCGGCACATCGCCGCCGAGGGCGAGTTCACCTCGCATCTGGCGATCAAGGCGGCGCAGGCTGCGCTGACCGACGCCGGCATGGACGCGCAGTCGATCGACCTGATCGTGCTCGCGACCTCGACACCGGACAATACCTTCCCGGCGACGGCGGTCGCCGTGCAGCATGGGCTCGGCATCACCCACGGCGCGGCCTTCGACCTCCAGGCGGTATGCTCCGGCTTCGTGTTCGCGCTCGCCACCGCCGACAATTTCCTCCGCACCGGCGCCTTCAAGCGCGCGCTGGTGATCGGCGCGGAGACCTTCTCGCGCATCCTCGACTGGAACGACCGCGGCACCTGCGTGCTGTTCGGTGACGGCGCCGGCGCGGTGGTGCTGGAGGCGCAGGAGCAGCCGGGCAAGGCCGCGACCGACCGCGGCATCGTCACCACGCATCTGCGTTCCGACGGCCGCCACAAGGCAAAGCTGTTCGTCGATGGCGGGCCGTCCTCGACCCAGACCGTCGGCCATCTGCGCATGGAGGGCCGCGAGGTCTTCAAGCATGCGGTCGGGATGATCACCGACGTCATCGTCGATGCCTTCCAGGCCACCGGGCTCAATGCCGAGACCATCGACTGGTTCGTGCCGCACCAGGCCAACAAGCGAATCATCGACGCTTCCGCCCACAAGCTCCACATCGCGCCGGAGAAGGTGGTGCTGACCGTGGACCGTCACGGCAACACCTCGGCGGCCTCGATTCCGCTGGCGCTGTCGGTGGCCCGCAAGGACGGCCGCATCAAGAAGGGCGACATGGTCCTGCTGGAGGCCATGGGCGGCGGCTTCACCTGGGGCTCCGCGCTCGTGCGCTGGTAGAGCAACAGTCGATAAAATTTTGCCGGATTTGGCCGCAAGATCGATGCGTCTGCATTGATGAGCGCTGTTGACCGCCGTATCGTAACCTCATAATTTCAGACAACAATTGTTCGCCGTGATGTGGGGCAGGGCGATGACCGATCAAAGTAAAACCGTAACGCGTGTTGATCTGTGCGAAGCCGTCTACCAGAAGGTGGGCCTGTCGCGCACGGAATCGTCCGCCTTCGTGGAACTCGTGCTGAAGGAGATCACCGACTGCCTGGAAAAGGGCGAGACGGTGAAACTGTCCTCGTTCGGGTCCTTCATGGTCCGCAAAAAGGGTCAGCGTATCGGCCGCAACCCGAAGACCGGCACCGAGGTGCCGATCTCGCCGCGCCGCGTCATGGTGTTCAAGCCGTCGGCGATCCTGAAGCAGCGGATCAACGGCCAGCACCGCGCCAACGGCGACGCCACCAAGGCTCCACAAGAGGCGTAACCGCCTTTCGGAAAGGACTGGCATTTGGACAAGGCGCCGGATGCGTTCCGAACCATCAGCGAAGTAGCGCAGGAGCTCGACATTCCGCAGCACGTGCTGCGGTTCTGGGAGACCCGATTCTCCCAGATCAAGCCGATGAAGCGCAGCGGCGGCCGCCGCTATTACCGCCCCGATGATGTCGACCTGCTCAAGGGCATCCGCCGTCTGCTCTACGGCGAGGGCTACACCATCCGCGGGGTGCAGCGGATCCTGAAGGAACACGGCGTCAAATCGGTGCAGGGCCTCGCCGACAGCGCCGCCGCGGTCTCGTTCGGCGCCATCGAGGACGCCATCGGCGCCAGCCTGATGGAGCCCGACGACGAGGAGGCGCCGATCAAGGGCGTCGCCGACACCGACGATGACGACTACCAGGGGGATGAGGAGGAAGGCATCGACTTCCGCTTCACCGAGGTCGACGACGAGGAAATCCTCACCACCTTCCGCAAGGGCGGCACGACTACCGCGGCCCCGGCCGGCCCCAGTGCACTGGACCGGGAACGGTTAGGGCGCGTCCTCGCCGACCTCGTCGCCTGCCGCGAGATGCTGGATCAGGCACTGAAGGACGGCTAGGGGCGGGTTCAGTCGGCTTTGCCGGCAGTTCCGGCCGCTTGGGCTCCGAGCCATGGACGGAGAGGCACCAAAATGGTGCCGCGTCGCCTTGCGCAAAGCAGCGATCCTAGCTAATGGAACGACGTTCGGAGCGTGGCGCAGCCCGGTTAGCGCACTAGTCTGGGAGACTAGGGGTCGGAGGTTCAAATCCTCTCGCTCCGACCATTTTTCTCAATAAAATCAAGTGCGTCCAGCGGCGGTTGGTTTGCAGCCTACCGCCCGTTTGCAAATAGTTTGCAATTCCGTTCGCCGGCCGTTCTGAATTTTGTTCGGCGGCCGCTCTGCAAGTGCGCTTTTGTTCGCCTCCAATTTCTGGCGCTGGCCTGTTTCCGACCTCAGTGGCCTAAGTTGAAAGACGGAGTGGCCTAATTTGACTTTGACGGGTTTTTGGATCGGCTCTAAATTTCATTTTCGGCTTCGGAACGAGGCGAGTTTTGGAGCGGGACCATGCGCGAATATCGAGCCTACCTGATAGGGTCAGACGGACACATCGAATCCCGAATTGACCTTGAGGTGGTGGACGAGCCGACAGCAAGGGAGAGAGCCAAGCAGCTTGTCGATGGGCACGCCGTAGAGCTCTGGGAAGGGCCTGTGCGGGTAGCCAGATTCGATCCGGAGAAATAAGGCCGCCTAAGTGGAGACCCGTGTTCTCCGGAATAGAACAACTGCTATAATATATAGATCCGCATTTGTTCTCGACACGTGTATTTATAAGCGGAACACGCAAAAGTAAGGCCGCCTCAGTGGGCGGCCTCTCTATTTCGATCTCGATAGTCTTCAAGCTTAGCGTAGGCGTTGGCCGCTAGAACGCCGCGCCGGGCCAGATAGGCGTCAATGACGCGCTGGGCCTTGTCTACGGTCCAGGTCAGCGCCTCGGCGATCTCTGGCGCCGTGGCGCCGGCCTCCGCCAGCAACGTCGCGGCCGTGCCCCGGTTGTCGTGGAAGTTCAGATCGCCGGCTCCGACTGCGTCGGCATCCTCGCGCCAGTGATCATTGAAGTAGCGCTTGGTGTAAGCCTTGCCGGTCGGCGTCAGCATAACCAGCGCGCCGGTGCGGGGCAGGGCGTCCAGATGCGCTTTCAGCTCTCGCGTCGCAGGAATCCAGAGCATCTTGCCGGTCTTGCTGGATCGAATTTGGACGCGCTGCCCGTCGTATCGCGTCCAGGCAAACTTGCGGACGTCGCTGGCGCGCATTGCGGTATTTCGGACCAGGATCATGGCCGTCGCCATCGCGGGCCGTGCCGTCTTGATGAACTGCTGCTGAAGCTCCTCCGACCATGTCTTGTCGGCCCGGTCGCTCTTGTAGAGCCGGTGGAAGGTCGGGATAGGGTGGTGCTTGATGCGGCGCTGCTCTTTCGCAAACGATAGCACGCGGCAGAGCGCCGACATGAGATTGTCGGCCGATCGGCGCGAGGTCTTGCCTAGCTCCTGGTGCCACGCGAGGGCGTCCGCTGCGAATGCGTCGGCGTCGTCGGCGTTGTTGAACGTGTCCTCGGGGACGGTGCCCCACCTCTGCTCAATGCGCTTGAGCTTCCAGGGATACTGCTTGCGCGATTCTTCGCTCAGGGCGGCGAATGTGCTGGACGTATCGAACAGGCGAATGAGATCGGTGAGCGTCTTCTCGCTCTTGCGACGGGTGCGCTTCTCCGCCTCAGCGTAAGTTTCTGCCAGGCGGTCGGGGTCCAGGCGAATGCCGGTGGCGCGGTGATAGAAATAGATTCTGACCGTGCCGTCTGCCTGCCGCTTCGGAACGCGGTTGATGCCCTTGAGCTTAAGCGGCTTCGGCTTTACGCGCATTCTCGACTTTCCAGCGCTGGTAGGGGGTCAGTTCAGGTGCTGATTCTGTCACAAGGCCCGATGCCCGGTCTAGGGCGGCGTCAAGGGCCTTGAGGTCCCAGCGGCTGGTCCCTGGCAATGCCTTGGGGATAAGTCCCTTCTGAATCCAGCGATCAAAGGCGGACAGCGTGTTGCAGCCGCAATAGTCGGCCGCTTCCTGTTTTGTCAGTCCGCGTTTGCTGAGCGTCGGCAAGGTGTGCGATCCAGTTCGGTTTCTGGTTCGCATATAGCGTTGGAGCTCGGGATCACTCAGATTTTTTGGAGTGATCGCTGCGGGACCGCGTGACGCCGATCGAGAGGCGCTGAGACACGCTTCTGTTGATCACTTTAGCAGCCGATCAATCACCAGCTTGATGACGATCCCAATCACGACGCCCGTGAGCAGAATATTCCGCCAGTAACTTGCCATCTTAATTCGATCCGCTGAACGACCAATGTCAAAGGTTAGCCTTGGAAAAACGTAGTCCTTGAGGCCGAAATATCCCGCCAGAAGAACGACAGCCGGAACAAGCACCCAACCAGTTATCGAGCTTTCCGTCACGGCACCGCCGAATAACCAGGTTAAATAGACCGACAGAGCCGCAATAATGACAATCGGCACGAAGAACGATAGCTGGAAGAAAAGGAAGGATGATCTCGACGGAAGTAGGGCCGAATACCAATACTCGGCCCCTCGAAGTAGTGTGTCCAACTCTCGACGAGCCACGATAGATCGATCGCGATCTCCGGCAATTGTCACCTGCACTACTCTCAACAACTGGTCGGAATCAAAGCTGATTGATATGGAATGGACTAAGTCTGGTCCCAACCTGTTCCTGCCATCGATTTTCACGCGTTGGATTCTCTGCGCCTTGACGAACGTATCGTTGATCAGCGCATTAAGGTCGGTGTCTTTGACCTCGTGGTCGTCGTCCAGATAGATGGTAATAGTTGCTGGCCTCTCGGTGAATTTTGTCACCAGAGAGACGATCGCCCCCAGGGTGTCTGGCGTGATATTGTAGGCGCGGTATTTTGTGAATGAGCTTGAATAATCAGGCATGAAAAATCCCCCGCGCAATCTAAGCGCGAGGGACGATCTTGAGCAATGGCTAGAAGTCAGCGGCTGCGGAAGATTTCCACCGCTTGTTTGAGCGTCTCCGACAGATCGACGAAGTCGCCGTCCGCAACGGCTTAGTGGTCTCTGAGTCGGTGCTGGCAGTCGAGGCCGGCGCCGTGACTCCTCCGGCGAGTTCGAGGTCAGCGAGGAGCTCGAACATCTCCGCGTCACACAAAAGCATCGATCGCTGAGCTTTGTCAGCAACAACCTCGTCGCCTGCGATCTCAGCGCGGATGAGATCGACGCAAAGGATATAACCGCTGCTCGAACGCTTGATCTCGACATAAGCCTTCACGTCGTCGTTGTGAGTGTCCAGATAGGTCAGCCGCGCCGTCGATCGCTTCCGTAGGCCACGGACACGTTCGACGAAGCGCTCGGCGTCGTCGCTTTCGATCATCACTTTCCATTCTTGGTCCCATACTTTCAAACCGATGGCGACGACGCGCTCTGCGGCATTAACAATGGTGACCTCGGGAAGCACTCCGGTAGGCATCTCATCACTCTCCATGTAATCAGTCGAATTGATCCCCTGAGAAGAAACCAGCCGGCGGGGTGCGCCGGCTGGTGACGACATGGAGGAGCGAACGGCTCCGACTGTGAGTGCTGCTCGCGAAGAGCCTGTAGTCAGGACGATGTGGGCAATCGCAGATTCTTTAGTGCGACATTTTGTCCGCGTGCGGGAGCACGTCGGTAACGAGGTCGGCACGAAGATCTACTGGCCAAATGTCGCCAGTCATGCCGAGCACGAGCTTGATCTCGTTCTCGCGCCATTCGCGGGCAGCGCCGGCTGCCCTCGCTGAAGGGATTGCGGTCGTCGATCTCGGTCAGCGCGGTGACAAGATCGTTGTAGGTCGAGGTTGGAATGAACGTTCCCAGGTCGGTGGTCATCTGTCAGCCCCATGTGGTGCGGTGATGCACGGGAATCGAGATGCGCGATTTGCGAGTCGCCGGCAAGCGGGCGATATTCGCTAAATCTGAAATTGAAGTCAGCAATGACTTCATCAGCTAAGATCGCGCAATACCTTCGCCAGCACGTCTCTTCTTAGAATCGCCCTGTCTCGATTCGTCGCTGCGAAGGCGCTGCCGGGCTTGTTTGCGTGATTAACTTCCTCTTGGGCCTTGTCGAATTCCTTCTGAACGATGTCGCGAGCGGCGATGAAGCCGGGAGTGTTTGCGAGCGGGCTCTTTGCCATATTGAAGATCCAACTAGGGTCAGTGACAACTTACTCAGATGATCGAAAAATCTTTTAAAGTCAGTCGTTGTTTACATTGCGAGTGCACGAACTTCCCGCTCCATCCTGGTCGCGCTGAAGCCGCCTCGCAACATTAGCCATTTGTCCAATGCCCTCATCTCGAAAAGCGTCTGGCTCATGCCGGTTGCCCGCAAGCTCTCGACCGATAGGCCTCGCTGCCTAAGCTCGCGATCGAAAGCGGGCTTCTCTGACAAAACCGCCCGCATGTAATCGCAGTAGTGATGAGCCTTGACCCCTTTGCTTACAGCCCGGAGCGCCTTCTGGACCCGCGAGTCGTAGGGAATGAAAACTAGGGGGCTGACTGCGTGAGCAAGTTTGGACAGCATCGAGGTGGGCCGTCCCCGGGTTGCCTGTTCCGAAACGGCCCTAACGCTGAGCTTTTCGATGATCCGATAGGCGTCATCAGAAGCCTGATCAACGGCTCGTAGCGCCGGCATAGCGTGAGCATTCAGGAACGATAGAAGTCCTGGTCGCCTCGGTATTGGATTTCCGCGCGCCAACATCCAGGCGTTCAGGAATAACGTCAGCGTGTCCAGGTCCAGGGGGTTAGCCGCCCGTATTGCGCCGGCGTTTCTTCCCTCCGAACCGTTCCAGCACGCCACGGCGGCCCGCGCCGCGAGCTCCTCTTTGTCCATCGTTCCCCCAGCCAACCCAGTTCGCTTGAACCGTCGTTTTAGGGGCCGCTCCTAGCCGCTCGCTTCGCTCTCGGCGTCGGTCACGTCCCCGCTACCCCTACGCTAACCAACCTAAAGCCCACAACCAAGCCCATTCCAAGGGAAACTTTCTCCCTCCTGAGATAAGCAGAGAGCAACAGCCCTAATGCTTATCCCGAAGGGAGAGAGATTCGAAGGTTCATTCCATCGAAGGTTAATCTGGAGCGTAGCGTTGGTGATGACCAATGCGGCGAGGTGGCGTCCCGTGCCCTCGCCTTAAACTCCGCATCTCGATCGCAAGCGATCACGCGGTTACCCGGCCGAAGCCGGATGCCCAACCATCTGCCAGATGTCCATCAACAGAGGGGTTGGAGAAGGATGCCGCAAGGCAGTGCCTTCATCTTTTTGGCGCGTTCGACGATCATAGAGATCGTCCGGTGCAACCCTACCAAGGCGTCCTATAAAGGGGAGCGCTTGATCCGATATCCGTGCGCCTGCGGCTGGCTCATAGGTGGCGTCATGTTCCGCCACACCGTTCGTTCAAGGCCGCTATACTGCCGCGCTAGGCGCAACAGGGTCTCATCAACTTCGGCATATAGCGTTCTGCTTTAGGATCACGCCGTATTTTTTGCAGCCCAGACCAAAAAAATCTGCGAAATCCGCGAGGCGATTGCTATAGCACTACCGACACCGATCGCCGTGTGTCTCATCAGGGAAAGCCTCCGGTGTCACTCCGCCGGGGGCTTTTCTTGCTACCGCAGCACGCCACCCGGTCGCCGCTGCGTGCGGAGTTCGTTGGCGATCATGCTGCGAACCTGATGCTCAATAGACCGCGCGACGTTTTCTCCGGTGCGCTGGTGGTCCTGGTCCGACATACCAGGCGAGCCTTGCACGGTGACGGCGATCTGCGGCGCGATGACATTCGAGGGGGCGATCATGGGGGCGCCTCCGCTGCCGGCGTTACCGACCAAGCCCCCGTCTGCGAACCTGGGAATGCGGTCGCTGTTGATCGCCTCAAGGACGGCGCGGTGCTTCGCGGTCGCGGAGGCCCGCACGACGAACTCGCCGTTGCTGAGCCGGGCCGGAATGCTGTCTGAAGTGCTGCTTCCTGGTCCGCTGATATAGCCGCCCTCCGCCTTAGCAAGCGCTGGGCCAACCAAGCCGCCGTCGCTGAAGCCCATCCCACTGGACAGAGCCCGCATGATCGGCTGCACGATCAGCATTTTGATCATGGCCTCTTCGAGCGCGCGGACGACGGCCCTGGACATGTCCGCGAAGCCTGCCGCCACGCTCTTGGTGCCGTCCAGGATGTCCGCGAGGCCGCTGGTGAGGCTGCTGCTCATGGCGCTGCCGACCGAGCGCATGGCCTCATTGGTTCGCATAGCCGACGCCTCAACCGAATTCAGGGCGGTGGCGACGTCCGGATAGAGGCCCTTGAGCTGTTCGGCGATCTGCACGTCCTGGGGATCCAAGAGCGAGGTCTGCCGGCCCCGCCGGATCGATTGAGCGACGGTGGCCTTCTCAATGGCCTCGGTGGCCTTGCCGTAGGCCTCTGTGACTTCCTCGATACGCTGGCGCTGCTCAGCCGTAACAACACCTTCGCCCTTTCCAGCGGCGGCATTGGCCTGCATTGCGACGGTTTCGAGCTGAGCGGCGACCTTAGAGCGCTCGCGTGCAGCCGTAGTGAGGTCGAGGCCAGCTGCCTCCGCCTGCAACGCGGCAATGCGCTTCTCAATGCTGTCGGCGGCGCTGCCGAGCTTGTCCACATTGCTGCCGGTGCTGATCTTGGTGGGCGCTGGACCAGTGCCGCGCGATTGACCGGGGACAGCCGGGCCAGACTGATCTTGGCCGGCCGTCAGGGCCGCGATCTCCTTTTGCAGGCGGTCGCGGTGCGCCTCAAGGTCCGCCGTCGTGCCAGCGTAGACCTGTCCGATGCCGGGGATCGAGAGCGGCGGAAGGTTGACGCTCCCGAGCAACCCGCCCCCGATCCCGTTCAAACGGGCGTTGACCTGGGCGAGCGCGTCCCGCTTGGCGTCGAGGTCGGTGGCGCTCGCCGGCATGCCGGGGATGCGGGGCAGCTTGTTGGATAGCTCCACCGCCTTGGCGATGTAGCCGATCACGTCGGCCCATGCGCCCTTGATATCCATCATGACGCTGGCGAGGTCGTCCCAGGACGGCTTGAGCGCGGTCGAGAGTCGCTGATGGGCAATCTTGAGCTGGTCGTCGACTTCCTTCGCCCGCTCAACCAGGACGTTGCTGAAAATGCCGTCTGCGCTTGCGCTCGCTTCCTTGATCGTTTGCAGCATGCCTTCAGCCGACGTTTTGCCCTGCCGCATGCGATCGACGATCTGGGCGCCGAACATCTTCTCGCCAAGGTCCAGGCTCGCGGCATGCTGCCCGATGCTGTCGAGCTGCACCATGGCGGCCAGAACCGCCTTGACCTTGTCCTCTTGCGTCTGAGCGTCCCGGAACAGAACCAAGCCCTGTAGCTGTTGGCCGGCCGTCTTGGCAAGCGTCTCATTGTAGACGCGCAATGCCTTTTCAACGTCGGTAATCTTCTCTTCGCCGACGCTCCATTCGCCGATGTCGATTGGCGAGCGGTCCTTGGTCGCCTGGAAAGCGTGATCCAGGGCGGACTCGAGCTCGCCGGCCTCTACCTTCAGCTTGCGGGCTTCCGAAGTGAATGCCTGGAGGAACGCGGGCGAGACGCCACGGTTTTGAGCCTTATTGGCGATCTCCACCATTTGCGCCATCTGTTCACGGGCGCCGCTGATCGCAGCCGTCATGAGCTTATAGGCGCCGACCGCGAGCGCGACCTTGCCGGCGAGATCAACGGCACCGCGCGCCATCGTCGCAAAGATCGCGTCCTTGGCGAGATCCTTGTTCATGTCCAGAAATTGCTTCGCGATCTGGCGCGTAGCGTTGCCGGTGAGCGACGTGGTTTGTCGCAACTGTTCCTTCAACTGGTCGAGGTTGAGCTTGATCGGGATTGAGAGACTAGGCGCGGGCATTTTCGGCCCCCACAAGCAACGTCGCCAGCACAGTGCTGGCCAGCGCAACGCTGGTAGCCATCGGCTTGCCGCGCACATGGGCGTCAAGCGTGGCCTCAACGTCACGTTCCGGCATGCCGCCGCCGATCAAGCCCAATTCGATGACGCGCTCTACCTCTTCCGAGCCGTAGCTGTCCGCGCCGAAACGAGCGAGCAGCGCGGCCGGCGCGTGTCCGTTGATGCCGCGCCAAGAAATAACGCGGCGCACCCAGGGATGCCCCAGGTCAAAGGTATGGGTGCCGCCCGCCCAGGTGATTTCGCGGCCGGTAGTGTCAGTCATTTAGAACCTCGCTAACTGCATCGTCGATTGCCTGCTGCATGTCATCGCGCATGGCTTCATAGGTGTTGAAGAAAAACGGCCGCGCCGGCTGACGGCTGGTCCCGAATTCGAAGCCGAGCGCGTAGTCATAGGGTTCGCCGCTCCCCTCGCGGACTTCCTTGGTCGTCATGTCGCCGCCGGCCTTCACCAGGTATTCCAATTCGTTTTCGCCCTGGGCCACGGTGCACGACGCTTCTAAAGCGCCGGTCTCTGGCGACTGCTCAAGAGATCGCAACGCGGCGCGCTGAGCGTCGGAAAGACGGAATGCCTGCTCCCGCAGCACGTCCGATAGATGCTCGGTGAGCTTGTCGGGAAGCGAATTGAGGTATGCGTCTAGATCGTCAGTCATGCATCACCAGGAAAGCAGTTCAATGGCATTAGGCAGGTCATAGAGTGATCGGTTGCTTTCGCCGGCAGCCGCGCGCGACACCGCCATCCAAGTCGCCGCGACGCCGTCAATGCGATCGGTCGACTTGCTCTTGTGGATGATACGGTTGTCGTTCGCGTCATTGTGGATCGCTACGTTGGCGAAGTTCCAGCGCAAGACCGGGTGTCCGCCGTGCCGGAAGTTGCCGCTGATGATCGCGCGCTCCAGGACATTGAGAGCCGGCGATTGCGTCACCCATCCTTGGCGAATGGTGACGACCGGATACCCTTCGTCGACCAGGGGCGCCATGACACCCTGGGCAAACGCCACGTCAAAGCCGATCTCTTGCACCTGGAAGCGCTCAGCTAGACCGCGAATGTAGTCTGCGACGGCGGCATTATCGATGACGTTGCCGGGCGTGGCCGTAATGAAACCGTCCCTTGCCCATGAGGCGTAATTCACTCCGTCCAGGTCGCCGCGCTTGCGGATATCGGCCTCTGGGCAAAAGAAGTGCGGCAACACGGTGTAGGTGTCACCGTCTCGGAAGCACGCGACGACGGCCGAAAGGTCAGTCGTCTTGCTCATGTCGACGCCAACCCAGCACGGCGCACCGTGCATCCCCTCATAGTCGATCGGTGCGGCGCCCTGGTCATAGGTCGCCATGTCGACAAAGGGCGAAGTTGAATGGTCAAGCCAGACGTTGAGCTTGTATTGCAACAGGCTGTCGCGTTCGGTCGGGCTGTCCTTTGCATTCGCAACATGCCGCCGAAAGCCCGCGATCGACGGATACCCATGTGCGCTGCCGGGGTTTACGCGGCGCCAAGCGTCCTCGCTGGAATAGTCAACGTCCGGAGGGGATTCGAGCAGCACCGGCAACCAAGTTGGATCGAAGATGTCGCCGCGCGCGACCTTGCGCGCGCGCTCGATGATCTCATAGGCAATATTATCCTGTCCGCGACCCGCCGTCGTGGCGATGACAAGTAGGCTATTGTCGATCTTGTCCAGGCCGTTGGCGAGAACGGTCCAGAGTGACGTTCCGCGCCAGCAATGGATTTCGTCAGCCAGGCAGAAGCTCGGCGTCCGCCCGTCCTGAGACGGCGCATCGGAAGAGATTACTTCAAGCTCGGTGCCCTCCCGGGGATAACTGATCTTCTTTGCGCTGTTAAAGGCGTCATAGACCTTCGTTACCGGAACCAAATGTTTCGGGTCCGCCTTGATGATTCCGCGTGCCTCTTTGAACGCGATTCCGGCCTGCTTACGATCGCTAGCCGCAAAGATGACTTCGCCGCCGGAGACGCGCTCGGGGCCGATCGTATGCAGCAACGCCAGCGCTGCCGAGAGAGACGTCTTGCGATTTCCTTTTGCGATCAAGATGACGACGCGCGAGATGATCCGATTGCCGGCGTCGTCGCGCGGCCCATAGATCGCGCGCACGATACGTTCCTGCCACGGATCAAGCTGGAATTGCTTCCGGGGAAGCGTCGATTTGGGATGCTTAAGCCGCCGGAGGAATTCGACGGCGCGCTCGCCATAGCCGAACGGGTCGGGAATGGGCGAGTCGTCGAAGATCCAGTGCGGATAGGTGTCCTTAGAGGGCGAGCGGGTTGTCATCGTCGCCTTCGTTGTCATTGTCGCGGACAGCCGGCCGGGAGCGCGAGACCGGCGTCAAACCGAGTTCCGCGGCAAGTTGGCGCGCGGTCACCATGCTCTTGTCCTGGGCGCGGAGGAGCTTCAGGTCGATCTCGGTGCGCAACAGCGCTTCCAACTGCCTGACCCGGCCCATGGCAAGGCAGTAGCTCTCCAGCGAACCCAGGTCCGCGATGGTGAGGATTCGACGCTTGGCAAGCTCTGGCATGACGCGGCGCCATTCGGCCTTGGCATGCTTGCTCAGCCACGCCGGCGGTTTGGTCGCGGCGTCAAGTGCATTCGCATCGGCGGCAAGCTGTGGTTTTCGGCCCTTCATGCCACGGCCCTCTCGACAAATATCGAGTAGCAGGGCAGATTTTGAGAATGGGGAAACGCGCATTCAATGCAACACTTGCCGTGGCGGCGTTTTGCGCCGGGACGGCGGTTTCGTTTTTCACCCTGCCGGTTTGGGTGATGTTTGCGATTAATTTCGCGAAGGAAGGACCGCGAGCGGACTGGTTTGGCATTTTTGGTGCGGTCATTGGCGCTTGCGTAACTTTGATCGCGGCGATCATCGCTTGGTTTGCTGTGCAAAGGCAAATTCGCGCCGCGCAAGCAATTGAACATTCGCGTAGTGAAGCGGATGCTTCTCGAAAAGAGCATGAATTCGCTGAGGCCAGGGTAGTTGCAGGAGTGTTGGTCACTCAGACCGTTCATGCCGCGGCCGCTCTGCTCTTTGCGGTCAGAAAAGCGATTGCTGCGACGACCCATAACGATCAGATGCGATGGGACACAGCAACCGACAAGGCGAGGGCCCAAATGGAGGCGCATTTGTTGGACCCTCTCTTGCGAGATGTCGCACCACAATTGAAGATCCCAGACCGCCTGCACTACTTGATGATTGTTCATCGACTGAGCACCATCGTGTCCATGATCAAATACGATCCAGGAATTGTTCCTCGGCACCGAAGACTGGATACGATACGGCAAACGCTCGAACGCATGCATCACTTCGTGAAGAACTTCGATGAAGGCCTCGCCGAAGTATTTGAGCGAGATGGTATCAAGTCGCCTGTCTGATTGCTTCATACGCTAAGTCCAACCCGTTCACAGGCGACGTCCATCCCGACGCGGCGACCGATCTCAGTGATACTCTTGATTTCGAATTGCTGCCCCTCATAGAGCAGCCGGTCATTGAGGCTCAGACTGGCGAAGTAATACATACGGAAGGTCCGCGTCGCGTCGGTGGTGTGGCCGCGCGGGCCCTCGCGGTCGTCGGTGGCATTCTTAAGCAGCTCCGCCCGCATCGTGGCGAACGTGCTCCAGGTCTCTACGGGCGTGCCGTAGAGGTCCAGGCCGGTGGTGCGGCGCTGAATTTCAATGACGCGGTCGAGGTTGCCGGCCCTCATGCCGCCCTCGCTTTGACGATTGCCACGACCGAGACGATGCCGTGGCTGTAAGAGCCGTGCGGGTCGCGCATATACCGGGTCTGGGTGGCCTGCATGTCGTGGACGGTGAAGCCGTCGATCGGCAGCACCCCATCGGCCTGGGCGTCGATCCGCAGCGCGGCAACGATGGCGGAAACGGCCTCTTTGCACTGGACCAAGCCCGGCTCTTGGAACCAAACGTGCAGCGTGGCATGCGTCGTCGCGTCCCAGCGTCGGAATAGGGTCTGTCCCTCGCCGATGTAGACGGCCGGGATGATCTCAGGCCGTCCATTGGCGTCCAGGACGTGCTCTGCCTGGACCAGGGCCATCAATTCCGGGCTCGCAATCAGGCGCGCTCGGATGGCCTTCTGAAGGGCAAAAGAGGGGTCGGAAAAGGCCATTACCCGAAGCACCAAGCCCGATAAGGGGCCAAAAGGTCGAGGAAACCGAACGGAAGTTGCTGGGCTGTGACGCCGACAAGGCTGGCTTCACGGTTCTGATAGAGGTGCGCTGTCAATTGCAGCACTGCCTCTTGGAGCGGCGCCGGGGCGCCGTCTGCGTCTGGATCGCCGGCCGTGTAAGCTGAAACCCATGCCTTTGCGGCGGCCAGCTTGTCCGTAAGCAGTGCGTCGTCATTGTCCAGGGTGACGTTCAGGTGGGCCTTCGCTTGGTCCAGGGTGATGCCGGGCATAGTCAGAAAAACTCCAATTAAACGCTCTCTTGCGCGACCCGGAGGCACCGGTCGCGGACGATTTCTTGAGGGTTTTGATCCACCCCCCGGGTATACCTCGCTGAGAAGCGGACGCGGCGTTGCGGCGTGCGTTGAGGCATCGGCTGATCGTTCTCCATGGCCTTGGCGATTAGGGGCAGCACGTGCTTACGCACCTTGACCGGATCCAGCTCCGCGAGGCTGCAAACATCTTCAAAGTCGACGTTGGGCTGAGTCAGCCATTCACGGGTGCGCATCTGGTCGAGGCGAACCGATTGTCGACCGATCGAGAGTGGCTGCGTTGCATCCGTGATCGCTTGGTGGACGACCGCACGCCAAAGGGCCTTGTCGCTCATGATTGGCGCTCCATGCTTTGTTTGCGGCTGGCATGACAGGGCGAACTGGCGAGCGGCTGCCAGTTCTTCCGGTCCCAGAACAGCTTCATGTCGCCGCGATGGGGAGTCTTGTGGTCAACACAATCGGCAGTGCGACCGCAGCCACATGCACAGAAGCGGTTCTGAGGAAGGGCGAGGAATGCCTTGCTCTCACGGCGCCATTTGCTGTCATAGCCGCGATCGGTGGCGTTGGGCCTGAGCTTGTCGGACTCAGCCTTGCGCCGGATCTGGCATTCGCAGAGATCGGCTGCCGCAATGATCTTGCCGCAGCATACGCGGCGTGGTTTCCAGGCCATCAGCGCGCCCCCAATGAATGAACGGTAAGGTCGCCGATGGCGTTGAGGTCGGCCTTGACGGTCGCTAGGTCGGAAGATTCGGCGGTTTGTTCCTTGCTGCCGAACAAAGCCTTGAGCATGTCCATGCGGCCCTTCTGGGCGTTGATGATCTCGGCGGCCGTTGCTTCCCACGTGTCATCAGGCGTCCAGCCAAGCCAGCCAGTGCCGATCTGGTAAAGCTGAGTGAAGTATTCATCGAACGGGATCGGCTTGCCGGTGTCGCCATCGCCGCTGGTCTCGTCGTCAGCGCCGGCGAGCACCAGGACGAATTCGATCAGGTCGCCGGTAGCGGCCAAGAGGTCGCGCACGACGGCACCATTGGCTGGCAGCGCGTATTTGCCCCAGGCCTTGGCGTTGACGATGGTCGCGCTGATGATGTCGAGAGCGGCGGTCAGGCTTCCGTCGGCGAGGTGGCGCGAGAGGTTATGGAAGCCGTCATAACGTTCGTATAGGATGAATGCGGCTCGCAGCGACGGCTTCAGGTCGAAAGACTTGTCGCCGAGCTGGAGGGCAAAAGTATTCGCTGCGAGCCGCATAGCTGTTACGCCGTTGCCTTGAGGACCACGGCCGCTTCAGGCAGAATCGGCTTGCCACCGACGCGACGACGGGCGCGAAGCTTCACGATGCCGTTGTCGGCGCCGGTGAAATCGTCGCGCATCACAGCCACGCCGACGCGATCGACGATCTGGTAGGCGCTGGCGTAGTCGCCGAAGATAACCGGGAACGTATCGGCGGCGGGGCTGCCCGCTCCAGCCATGCCGTCCATATCCGGAGCTTCAAAGATCGGGGCGCCGAGCAGCGTGGCCGGTGTGCCCTTGGCGATGCTGTCTGACCAGATGCTGCGACGGGTGGTCGAGACGTCGGCCAACTTGCGGATGAGGCCCATGGTGGAGCGCTTCATCATCCACGCGCCGACATTCGCATATTCGCCCGGCAGCGCATAAAACAGGTCGATCAGCTTTTCCAGGAGGTCGGAGCCGTCCTGGTCGGCCACGATTTGGGTGTAGTCGGCGGGCGTATGCAGCAGGCCGGTGGGCTTGCCGTTGCCGTCGCCGACAACGAAAGCGCTTGCCTCCGCCTTGCCGAATTTCTTCGTAATCCAGCGCTTTAACAGGCTGGCGAGATCGACGGCGTTGTCCTCCAGGAGCTGCACCGACACCGGAAGCGTGGCGGCATATTCGAAGGTCTTGATGTTGGCCTGTTCGAACGCCGGTTCAGCCGAAGGGCGCGTTCCGGTTTCCGTCACCCAGCCGCCATCAGTGCCGGACGTGAGGATCGGAATGTAGGTCTCGGTGGTGCCGATCGACATGGCACTGGCGAGCGACCGCAGCGGCGAGAACTGGGTCAGGCCTTCGATGACGCGGGTCGAATATTCGGGCGCGACCACATAGCCGCCGGCCGTGGTGGTGCCGAGATTGAGAGTCTTGCGCTCCAGGTCGTCGAGCGACTGTGCGCCGTTGCGAAGGAAGCCGTTGAGCGCCTTGGTCTCGACCTGGGGCTCATTGTCGTTCGCGGCAGACTTGGCGCCGGGCCGGTTAACCTTAGCCTCGATGCGGTCCAAGCGCTCGGTCAGCTTGGTGTTGTCGTTGGCGGCCTTCGTTTCGAGGGCCGTCTTCAAATCCGCCAGTTCTTTGGCAACGGAGGCAATCGGATCGTCGGCTTCGCCGGTATCCTTGAATTCCAGGGCGTTCATAGTCTTCATTGGGTCGTCAAAGCTCCTACTAGGATTTCAGCGTTGCCGTGAAACGCTTGATGAGATCGGCCACGGCACGCGCCGCGTCGTCGGATTTCGTGCCCGTGATCCGGGCGCGAGAATGGGCGGGGTCGCGAACCAAGCTGATCTCAGCGAGGTCCAGCGCGTCGATGATGCGGCCCCGGGCTTGCTTGCGCGCGGCTTTGGTCCGGAAGCCGATGGAAAGGCCGGTGACGAGACCAGTCTTGAGCATCGCGCGGATTGAACGCGCGCGGGGCTGGTCGAGGTGAAGCTGACCTTTGACAGTCAACCCGTCCTCGGTCTCTTTCACTTCGTTCCACGTTCCGACGAGATCGTCCGGCCGGTGCTGATACAGAATCGGCAGATCGGGAATGATCGCGCCGAAAGCGCCCTTGGTGATCAAGTCGCCGTAGCTGTCGGGGCCTGCATTGAACGGCCACGCAATGCCGGTGACTTCGCCTTCATCGCTGACGCTGAGCGTCGCCTTGATCTCAAGGCGGTCCATCGCGGTCACGAGCGGTTCGCCTTGAACGACAGAGATGGAGACGTTGCGCCGGTCAGGCTGACGCGCAACAGGCAGGGTGCAAGCTCGAAGCCGCCCTGACCGTTCGCCGTGAACGTGACGTAAGTGTCGCCGTTGCGGTCGACGTCGATCCAGGTGACACCATTGTTCGGAGACATTTGCAGCTTCGCAGTGCCGCCGCCGAATGTGCCGGTGGCAGAGAAGGTGCCGGAACCACCCGGCCAGAACGTTGGAGATGTGGTGCCGTTCGCGGTAAGCGTGGTCTTCATGTCCTTTTTTCCTCGTGATTGCCGAACAGCGTCCGCTCAAGGATCTTGGCGGCGAGTTCGTATGTTTCGACCAGCGGCCGGCCGTCGACATAGGCGACGATCAGTTCATGAGCGCGCTTGGGTGTGGTGCCGCCGCCGATCAGCGCGAGCCGGATGGTCTCGGAAAGATCGGCCTGACTGAACGAACGCGCGAACATGCGGTTGCTGAGCGCGCCAATGGGGCCGCACTGCTTCTCAAGCTCATGGATCATGGGCTTGGTGAGCCTGAACGTGTGCTCGCCATCCCCAAAGAAGGTGAAGAGATCAGGCATCAGCCGGCCTCCCCAAAAGCGGTTTCGATGGAGCCGGCGCTGTCGGCATAGACGCTGATGTCTTCGACGTCGGACCACGCTTGAACCGGCGTCGATCCGACGAGGCACTCGCCATAAATCAGCGGGATGGCGTCGCCTTGCCGGCCTGAATTGCCGATGTTGCCGCCGTTGACGCTGAGACTATTGGAGGCTTGGGTTTGCTCGCCGGGGGGCTTGGTGAGCAGCGTTGAGGCGCCGGACAGCGCGAGGCCAAGGCCGATCGCCGCAACGGTGCCGTAGGTTGCACCGCTGAGAATACCGGAAGCCGCGAGCGGGGTTGCGAGCATGCCGCCGGAGAGGAAGATTGCGCCGCCGACAAGGGCAGCACCGAGCACGATCTTTGTGGTGCCCTTCGCGGTTTCGTTCTTGGCGCCGCGTGCGACCGGGATGAGGTGCAAGTCGGCATGGCCGAGGTTGAACTGGTTGACGAGGTCGACATCTAGCTGCATGCCCGAGCGCTTGTCGCCCCGCACGATCTTATAGGCGCCCTGTTCGATCGCCTTCAAGAAGCGCCCGGGGAAGGTGCAGTTGAGCGCGCGGAGCGCTTCAGCAGCGGTCGCCACGTGGAAACGATGGGATGCGCCGAATTCCTTGCCGAGCTTGCCGTGGAGATGGACTGTCCGGAGCATTAGGCGGCCGCTTGATTGTTGTTGTCGTTCTGCGCATTGAGGGCGCCGCCGGCATGTGCGGATGACGTATTGAAGTTTTCGAACACGTCGCCGCCCTCATAGGCCGGCAAACCAAAGCCAATCTGGCGCGCTTCATTCGGGTTGAGGATGCGCGCTGAGACGGTGGCGCTAAGGGCCTGCGCACGCGCGAGCAAGTCGGCACGGGCGAAGCCGTCGATATTGAATTCGATGGCAAATTGATCGCGCTCTTCCGGCGTCAGAAGCTTCAACTCAAGCTCTTGCTCGAATGACTTCAGCCTGGGCAATAACGCTTGCGAGAGGAACTCTTGGCCGATCGATTCAATCGAGCGCGGCTGAGCACGATCAACCTGCATCAGCATGTGCAACGGGACACGAAACAGTCGCGCGATCTCAGCGACCGCATACGTCCGCATCTCCAGAAATTGGCTGTCGACGCTGTTGAACGTGAGCGCCTGCCAAGATGCATCGCTCGGTAAGACTGCGGTGCCGCCGGAGCTACTGCCACTATGCGCGGCCTGCCACGCGGCCTTAGCCTTGCCGAGCGCGTCGGGCGTAATGGTGCCCTTCAAGCTGAGAACGCCAGAAGGTCTAGCGCCGTTGCCGAACAGACGCGCCGCATGACGCTCCAAAACGATCGCCAGCGCGATGACTTCGCGACCTTCGCCGACCAGGCCCTTGCGCTGATCGTAAGCCGGGCTGGGAATATGGATCAGATCGGCGCCGTCGATTTCCCGACCATTGACCTTGTAAGTCGGCTCAAGGTCGCGGTCGTCTACAGCAACGGGTGCGGTCTTGGGGTCGAGCCGAATTAGTTCGGCGGCCTTACCGCCGTCAACGCGGACAACCTGGGCGAAGCCGCCCCAGGGCTGCAACAGCGCGTCCGCCATGAGTTGGGTGCGGAAGAGCGCAGCCGGGGTCCAGCCGTTTGCCGCGTCGTGCAGGAGTTTGTAGAGGGGATGGTGCGGCGCCTTCTCTTTGCCGCCGCCCGGGAGCTTCTTATAGACGTGAAGGGGAAGAGAACCGGCTGCCTCGGAGATCGAGCGCACTGCGGCTGAGACGGGAGCACAAGTCATTGCGCCATGTGGCGTGACGTTCACACCGGCAAGGGTAGTGCCGGCGCCGAACAGGTCGATCAGCCAAGCCTCCGGCGAGGAGACGCCAGACGAGGTCTTGGTTTCGAAGAGCGATTTGAAGCGGGACGCTAGAGACAAAAAAGCAACATGCACGGTTAGCCCGCTGGTTAGGCGGGCGAGGGGAGAAGTCCTCGGTGCTGTGCTATTGTTTCGGAACGACTTCCGAACACGCAATTATGTTGCGCGGCGATTGTGGCGGAAGTGAGTCGGATTTCCAGAAATGCGCGCTGCCAATATCGCTTTCCTCGTTTGCAGCGGTGGTGAAAAGCGGTGCAGAATCAGTGCGTCTAGAATCCGGGGGTTTGCAAATACATTTAGTGTTTTCAGACTTTAGCGCTCGTCTGGGAGACTAGGGGTCGGAGGTTCAAATCCTCTCGCTCCGACCATTTTTCCTCAAAGCATCTGTCGGGTGGACTGAGCGGGGCGTAGAGCTCGTGCTGGCCGGGGGCGCGTGCGCGACGGTCGGCAGCGGGTGGCTGCCCCGGCGGTCGGGCAAACCAAAATGCCCGAAAACAACCCCATGCACAGTAGCAACGTGATTGACGGAATGTCGCTTTTCCGAAGCGACTTGCGGCGCGGCTTGCCTTCTACCAAAAGGTGTGGCGACGGCCTGTGCTCTCACGCTACCTTGTGGCGTTTGAGGCAGGAATTGAATCGATGGCGCAGCTTGTGAAAGCCATGGTGTGGCGAACGATCTACGCGCTCGCTCTTCTATTGGCTTTTCAGTCGGGTTCAGCGGATGCTCAATCGAACATGACTGTAAGGGGATTCCCGCCGGAGTTACCCATTGAGATAGCGGGCAATCGGTGGTTCGTCTTTTTGGACGGAGACATCGATCCCGACGCCCCCAGCGGTTTGAGCGATACGTAACGCAGAATCGTATTCCCGATCGCTCTATTGTCTATCTGGACTCACCCGGTGGAAGCCTGGTTGCGGGAATAGAACTCGGCCGCCTGTTTCGAAAATATGGGTTCTCCACCGACATCGGTCGGAAATCACCATTCTCTTCGAAGCCCTTCGATATTGATGAGGGCGGCTGTTACAGCGCGTGCGCATACGCCTATTTGGGCGGTGAATTCAGGTGTTTGAAACGCGAGTCTCGTTACGGCGTTCACCAATTCAAGTCGGTGCGGGCCGATGAGCGCATTGAAGGGATTGCCCAGATCATCTCCGCCCTGGCAGTCGAATACATGCGCTCGATGGATGTTGATCCAGATCTTTTCACGTTGAGCGCCGCCGCGAGCCCTGACGGGATGCATGAAATCGACAAAGCGACTTTGGAACGGCTGAATGTCGTCAATAACGGGCGGACCCGACCTGTTTGGACAATCGAAAGTACCGACGGACAACTTTATCTGAAAGGACAGCGAACAACCGAAGAATCCGGAATAAATAAATTCATCCTCTACTGCGAAAAGCGCCGCGCATTCTTACTCGCTATCTTCGATACCCTTCGTAGGGATACTGAGCTCATGAATATGGCCGCTCATTCTCTTTTGATCGATGGGCAGGTGTATCGACTGAGTCCGAAGTCCAAGCGGATTCAAAACGGCCTGTTCAATGTCGTATACGCGCTGTCGCAAAAGGAAACAGTCGCCCTTCGCAAGGGAGAGAATGTTGGTGTGGCGATTCAGGTCTCGTATGAGGCACCTATATTCCTCGGGTTCGAGGGAATGAGCATCGGGAGCGGCAGGCCGAAGCTTATCGGCATACTCGATCAGTGCGCTCCATGAACTCCCGGAGTGATTTAGCGGGATATCTCATTCAATCTCACGGAGAGGGGCTGACTTCTCCGCGCGCTTATGAAGTGCGACCTTCCTCGCAGCCTAAGCAAGCGTGTCCAGGTTTCGGCATCGTTCCACCTACCTCAAATACCCCGCCACCAACCTCGTCGTCTCATCCACCAGCACCTTCACCATCTTCTCCGACAGCATCTCCGCCCCGTTCAGCACTGTGTTGTGCGCCACCGCTTCGATCGTGCTGACGCAGATGAAGGTCGCGACGTCGAGGTCAATCTTGCGCATCTCCTTGTGGCGGCTTTCGAGATAGGCGCGCACTAACGTTTGGACCTCGCGGTTGAAGGCTTCGACGTCCCTAAGCTGGCCGGTGCGCGGGATCTGTTCGGCGAGCACCCGATGTAGCTTCGGGTCGATGCGGTGGGCTTCGATCGCGACGCTGACGAGTTTTCGCACCGCCTTTTCGATCGGCAGGTCGGCGACTTCGGTCAGCGCTGTGCGCACGAGGCCCATGATCTCCTCGTTGTGACGATCGATCACGGCGGCGACGAGCGCTTCCTTGCTCGGAAAATACTGGTACAGCGAGCCGACGCTGACCCCGGCGACCTCGGCGATGCGGTTGGTGCTGGCCTTCTCGAAACCTTCGCGGACCAGAATGCGAGCAGTCGCCTCGATCAGCGCGTCGATGGTGGCGCGTGATCGCGCCTGCGAGGCAGTTTTCCGGGGTTTTGTCGGCGGTTTGCGGGCCACGGCCTTGTGATCTGAATGCGAGTTGGAAAAGCGAGTGAATGCTCGCATTATAACGGCAAATAGCGGCGGGTCGGCAAGCCTCTTTGTCGCCGTCGCGAACGCGCCAAATGGGGATGTGGCCATGAGCGTTGCCAGGATCGTGTCGGCCTTGCAGTTTTGTCCCGGTGGTTGCTTGTTCAGCTCGCCGGCCCGGCGCGATCCCGCACCCAGCCTGCAAAGCCGCGCCTTCAATGCGCTGCTTCGGCTGCTTCCGTTCAAGCAGCAGCTGGCATCGGCCGAAGCGGTGCACGCGCATGTGCAGAAGCTCGCCTTGCAGCCGGCCTCGTTCGAGCCGACGGGGCTTGGTCGTGGTGTCGAGGTGACGCTGACGAAGATGGGCGGCTGGCCGGTCTATTACACCGCACCGTCGTCGGGGCATGAGGGCTGCAATTTCGTGATGTTCCTGCACGGTGGCGGCTTCATCAACGAGATCGTGCCCGCGCATTGGCGCTTCATAGGCGAGATGACGCGCAAGGCGAACGTCGTGTGCGTCGTGCCGATCTATCCGCTGGCGCCGCGCGCCACCGCGAAGGATGTCGTGCCTGTTACGGCCGAGATCTTGCGCATGCTGCTGGAAGACGCGGGATCCGCAAAGGTCACGGTGGTCGGCAACTCCGCCGGCGCGGGCCTCGCGCTCGCCGCGTGCCAATGGCTGCGCGATCGCGGGCATCGGCAGCCGGACCGGATGATGCTGATCTCGCCCGCCGCCGATGCCTCGGTCAGCCGTCCCGAACAGATCGAGATCGCAAAGCGCGATCCGATCCAGGACATTCCGGGGATCGTCGAGGCCGGGCATCTCTATGCCGGTGATCTCGATATCGGCCATCCCTTCGTCAGCCCGCTCAACGGCGCCTTTCGCGCGCTGGCGCCGATGACGATCTTCGCAGGCACGCGCGATCTGCTTTACCCCGACAGCGTCGATCTCGCCGAGCGGGCGAGGGCCGTGGGCGTGCCGGTCGATCTGCATCTGCTGCGGGACCAGCCGCACAATTACGCGCTGATGCCGACGCCGGAAGGGCGCAAGGCGCGGGCGCTCATCATGCGCGCGGTGGCGTGATGGGAGAAGCGTGTGACCGTGGTCACAGCGTGTGACCGTGGCCACAGGGCGCGCCGCCTCGCTGGGGCTTGGCGCTGGCAGTGCCCGCGGAGGGACAAGCGGCCCCCGGGGCGTTTCCTCGTATCTGTCGTCTTCGGATCAGTAGTTTTGCGGGGCCTTAGGCGTGGCCCTTGATCTCGTAATGGCCGGGCACGCATTTGTACCGATCCAAGCGCCAATTGGCGCGATAGATCGGATGCTCACCCATCCATTTCGCCAACGGCGCCTGTGCGCCGATCGCACATTGCATCAACGACATCTCGGGCGTCATGTTGCTGTCGGTCACGATTTCCTCGATGCAACTGCCTGAGCTGGCTGCACTCAGCCGGCAGAGCACGGCAACGACGGTCACGAACATTCCTGTCACCTCATCGGTAGTTTCAGACCACGAAGAGGATGCAAGCGGAGTGCCAGAGCCTGTGACACGCAAACAACACGCTGGCCTGGCCGACTCGACCCAGCGTCCGGAGTCCATTTGACGATTCGGATTGTAGAAAAATTACCCATAAACCGAAGCCGGAGAAATACGGGAACCGGGCAATTTTGCCCGACTGTGGCGGCAGCGCCGCGGACGCTCCTCGCAACGGCCGGGCTATCGCGTGGGCTTCCGGCGACGATTGAGCAAGCGCCTCGTCCTTCGAGACGCCGCGCGAGGGGCGCGCGGCTCCTCAGGATGAGGCTGAGCCGAGTCGGTGCTCCTTGAAACTGCTGCCACATACTCCGCCCTCATCCTGAGGGCCCGCCAACGGCGGGCGTCTCGAAGGATGTGCCGCGGGCGAGGCTGCCTCACATGCAACAACCGCGTAGCGACTGCACCGGGGCTGCAATAGTCCGCACGCCGAAATAACTGATGCCGAAGATTGCCTCGCCGATCCGCTTTCATTTGCGGATGTGGCGCTGCTACATTTCGTGCGCGCTCCAGTGAATGCGCGATGACGAAGAAACATACCGACAAGGGAGGGGCCGAAAGTCCCATGAAGGATTTCGCAGGAAAGATCGCAGTCATCACCGGCGGCGGCACGGGAATGGGGCGCGAGCTCGCGCGGCAACTCGTAGCCGAAGGCTGCAATGTCGCGATGTGCGACGTCTCCGTGGCCGCGATGGCCGAGACCAAGCGGCTCTGCGAGGTCGAGAAGCTGCCGCAAGGCGCCCGCGTCACGACGCATGTCGCCGACGTCTCGATCGAGGATCATCTGAAGCGTTTTCGCGATGAGCTCGCCGAGCAGCAGAAGACCGACAGGATCCACCTGCTGTTCAACAATGCCGGCATTGGTGGCGGCGGCAGCCTGTTCACCAACACGCGCGAGCAGTGGGAGCGCACCTTCAACATCTGCTGGGGCGGCGTCTATCTCGGCGTGCGCACCTTCCTGCCGATGCTGGTCGCGGCGGACGAGGCCCACATCGTCAACACCGCGAGCGTCAACGGCTTCTGGGCCTCGATCGGCATGGGGCAAGCGCACACCGCCTACAGTTCGGCCAAGTTCGCGGTGAAGGGATTTACCGAAGCGCTGATCAACGACCTCCGCCTGCATGCGCCCCACGTCAAATGCTCGGTGGTGATGCCCGGTCACATCGGCACCTCGATCGTCTCCAATTCGCGCAAGGTGCAAAGCGCCGACGGGTCGGAGCGGCTCAACGCGGACGAGGTCGCGCTGACCCGCAAGCGGATGGTCGCGGCCGGCGTGCCGGATGCCGACAAGATGTCGGACGAGGACATCCAGGCGGCGTTCGCCGAGCGCGCCCGCAGCTTCCTGGAGGATGCGCCGACCACGGCTGCGCAAGCCGCGAAGATCATCCTCGATGGGGTCAAGGCGGAGCGCTGGCGCATCCTCGTGGGCGAGGACGCTGAGCGACTCGACGAGCGCGTGCGCGCCACGCCGGAGCAGGCCTATGACCGCGCCTTCTACGAAAGCTTTACGCAGGAGGTCGGCTGGCGGCTCGGTTGAGATCGCCTCGAAAGGCGCGCCGATATAGGTATGATAATCATCATGGCAAGAGGCGCGCAGGTAATTGTACGTGCCACCTCCTGCCAGTGTTCATCGCCTTATGACGAATTGGAATGTCACGCATGCGAGCGGACCGTTTCGTTCAAGCGATGGTGATCTCGAACGGCTCTCATTCGGTGCACGGCTGCTTGGTCGGTCAACTGAAATAGTTTAGTCAATCAGGGATAACGCGATGATAGAGCGTAGCTCCGATGATTCCCGCATGCCTCTCCGACGACTGGATCCTTTGCCCGGAGCGGGAGGACATCTCCGCTGAATTTACGCGGCTCCTGACCGCGGCCCAGGAGGGCGGCGCCACGATCGCCGAATGCCTGATGATCGCGCGGCAGCTGAAGCGCGGTGACGACCGCTCCTGGCATCGCGAGTGGAAGAAGCTGGCGCAGGCTAATCGGCAGCGCGCCGAGGCCGCGTTCGCGGAAGGCCACATGGCGAGCGCGCAGCGCAACTGGCTGCGCGCCATGAACTACTACGGTGCGGCGGCGATGCCGCTCGACCCGGCTGACGAGCGCCGCTGGGTTGCCGTGCTTGCGATGCAGGAATGCGCCCGCCGCTATCTCGCGGCGCGCGGCCCGGCCGGCGAAGTCGTGACGATCCCCTGGCTCGACGGACATGCGTTGCAGGGCTATTTCCTTCCCGCTCCGTCGGGAAGCGGACGGGCTCCGACCGTGATCTGCATCGGCGAGCCCGGCCATCGCAAGGAGGAGTTCCTGTTCAAGCTCGTGCCGCATGCGCGCGAGCGTGGATTCTCGATGCTGGCGCTCGACCTGCTCGGCGACCAGCGCGACGACTATCTCGACGCGCTGTTGCGGCGCCGGGATCTCGAGAGCGCGATTCCCGGCGTGATGGATTATCTGGAGACGCGCGGCGACATCGATTTCGCCCGGGTCGGGATCATCGCCGACGGCTGGGGCTCGTCCTTCGTGGCGCGTGCGGTGTTGCAGGAGCCGCGGCTTGCCGCCGCCGTCTGCGACGGCGGCCTGTGGGACCTGCACGAGCGAGCCTTCTTTGCCAGCCGATTCGCGATGAGCGACGTCAGCATCGTGCCGGTGCCGCATGCGCCGCTGATGGCCTCCAGCGCGGACTGCCCGGTGCTGATCACGCTCGGCGAGGACGGCTGGCTCAAGGCCGACCGGGCGCGTCAGATCGTCGAGAGCTCCCGGCTCGCCACCTCGGATGTCATGCTGAAGGTGTTCACCGCGTCCGAGACCGGCGCGGCGCAGGCCCATGCGGACAATCCGAGCCTTGCCAACGAATACATCTTCGACTGGCTCGAATCTCGGCTCGGCACCGCCGCGCGGCGGATCTGAGCGCGGCGGCCCAGAACCCTAGAAGTCGAGCGAGATCCGGACGCAGGCTTTCTGGAGGCGGTTCTTCAGCGTCGCGAGCTTGCCGGTGAATTCCGTCAATTCGTTCTCGTCGAACTCCTGGAAGACGAATTCGCGGATCGTCTTGTACTGCTCGTTGAGGCTTGCGATGTGCTTCTGGGTCTTGTCGGTCAGGGACAGCCGGACCACCCTGGCGTCGGTCGGCGAGGGGCGACGGCGGAGCAGGCCCTTCTTTTCGAGCAGCTTGGACTGGGTGGTGACGAAGGACGGATCGACATGGAGGAGCTTGGAGACCACGTTGACCGGAATGCCGTCGTCCTTGTCGAGGTCGGAGATGGCCATCAGGATCAGCCATTGCGGGCCGCTGATACCGAGTGTCTTCGCCCAGAACTGACGCAGCTCCTCCAGATACATGTTGATCGACGATATCTCCCAGGTGAAGCGCCTGATGATATCCAGATTGCCGATCGAGCGCAGGCGCGCTCCTTCTTTCCTCGTCGCGGACACAGCGTCACTCCCGTGAACCGATTGTTCAGGCCGGTGTTCGTGGAGGGCCATAGTCCACGCAAGCCTGCTCTGACGCAAGTGCAGGGCAGGGTAATTTCGTCACTAAAACTACAAAGATGATCAGCTCAGCGATTAGCCCGGCGCCGGTGTTGCGCGCGGGGCACAGGCTTAGCGAAAACCGGAAGGCTGACTTAATAAAGTATTTTGATTAGCGAACGACGCAGGCATATTGGTTCCTGACGGTGGGGGGGTCTCGATCGTCCCGTTGCAGGTGGTTCGCTCACGTTGCTCGCGTCGAAGCGGGTGTGTCCGAAAGCGGCCGAGCGGATTGATGGAGACGGGGATCTTGGGGGGCCTCACGGTCCGGTCTCCGTAAAATGAGCAACTTGGAGGTTTTTGAGATGAAAGTGGTGAAGAGCCTTTTGCTCGGCACTGCGGCGGGCCTGATCGCCGTCGGTGGAGCCCAGGCGGCCGATCTTCCGGTCAAGGCCAAGGCAGTCGAGTACGTCAAGATCTGCACGCTGTACGGCGCGGGCTTCTACTACATCCCGGGCAGCGACACCTGCATCAAGCTCGGCGGCTATGTGCGTGCCGAAGTGGCGCTCAACGCCGGCGGCAATTACAGCGCCCAGTACAACGGCGTGTTCGCGGCCAACAACCGCCTCACCAACTACTACTCGATGCGCGCTCGTGAAGACCTCAACATCGACACGCGCACCGCGACCGAGTACGGCGTGGTCCGCACCTATTTCGACGCGGTCTTCACCTGGACGACCGGCAGCTATGGCGGGACCGGTTCGGGCACGGGCGCGACCCAGTACAGCGGCACGATCGGCCTCAACGCGGCCGGCACCGGCCTCACCGGCTCGGGCGGCGGCAACATCAACGGCACCGACGGCAACACCTCGGGCGGTGCGCTCGGCGTCTATTACGCTTTCATCCAGTTCGCCGGCTTCACCATGGGCAAGGCCGTGTCGCAGTTCGACGCGCCCTGGATCAACTATCCCGGCAACAACTTCGACCAGCTCGTCGGCGGCAGCGGCACCACCAACGGCGTGACCCAGTTCACCTACACCGCCGATTTCGGTCAGGGCATCACGGCTGCATTCTCGGCGCAGGACCAGACGCAGGTGTTCCAGACCAACATCTGGAACACGGCCGGCATGTCCACCACCGGCGTTCTCGGCGGTGCCTACGGCTCGAACGATCTCGGCGGCACCCGCGCGCCCGACCTCGTCGCCATGGTTCGCGTTGACCAGGCCTGGGGCCTGTTCCAGGCGTCGGTCGCCGCGCACGACAACCATGTCGCCTATTACGGTGCGACTGAAGTGACCGGTCATCCCGAAGACAAGTGGGGCTGGGCCGTTCAGCTCGCGTTGGGCATCAAGAACATCCCGACCGGCGCCGGCGACGTGATCAACATCTCGGGCGTCTACACCGAAGGCGCGAGCCGCTACAACTTCCAGGAGCTGGCCGCGACCAGCTACTCGATGTTCGGCAGCTCGAACGCCGCCTATCAGAGCATCGGCTTCGCCGGCGTGTCCGACGCGGTGTTCGGACCAGGCGGCCAGCTCGAGCTGACCAAGACCTACGGCTTCCGGGGTGCCTTCACCCACAATTGGAGCCCGTACTGGAACACGGCGCTCTACGGCGCGTGGGCTGCGGTCAATTACAGCGGCACGGCGAAGAGCATGATCTGCGGCAGCGCGGCGTTCGCCACCCTGACCGGCTCCTGCAACCCGGACTTCAACATCGGCCAGGTCGGTGTCATCACCCGCTGGACGCCGGTGAAGAACCTGACCTTCTCGGCTGACTTCACCTACAGCCATCTCGACCAGAAGTATTCGGGTGTGATCACGACCGGAGCACTGACGGGCGTCGCCAAGCCGGCGGCGACCTACGAGCTGAAGGACCAGGACACCTACAGCATGCTGCTGCGCGCCCAGCGCAACTGGTAAGCTTAACGTCCCTCGATGCGACAGAGCCCCGGCGGGAGACCGCCGGGGCTTTTTCTTTGCGGAGATCTTCACAATCCGTCCGTCCGTGCAGACGGCGAAGACGAGCTATGCGATTCAATCGCCTCAGATTTATTTACTTACATGAGTTACTAAGCTATATATCTCCAAGCCAAATACGAAAGTTGCGGCTCTTAGCTTCACGCTAAGCCTCCAGAAACCTCCGGCGATGCCCCGCCGGAGGTTTTTCGTTTTTGGGAGGCACGGCGTTTTCGAGCGACGTGGATACCGGTTCGCGTCAAGAAAACGGGTCAAACAGATGCTAACCGCGCATCACGCGGGCGCGTGAGTTCGGCCGGTAGGCGAGGCGGCTGTGGCCGGCGCAATAGGGCTGAGCGTCGGGCGCGGCGTTGCCGCAGAAGCAGAAATCCTCGGCGCCCGGCGTCGAGATCGGCCAACGGCAGCGGTTCTCGGCCAGCTCCATCAGCGAGCAGCGATTGGCGTCGTCGATCGGACCTGTGGTCACGGGTGCGTCGGTCTCGCCATAGATCGTGGCGAGCATCTCATATTGCAGCCGCGGCACGGCTCTCGGCGCCCGCGCGGGCCTGTCCTGAACCTTGCGCTCGTCGAAGGTGCGGCCGCGCGTGAGATTGAGGCGGGACAGCTTGCCGATCACCGCGTTGCGGCTGACGCCGATATCGGCGGCGATCTCGCGGCAGGAGAGCCCGGCCTCGAAATGCCGCTTCAGAAGTTCGATGCGATCGTCGGTCCAGGTGGGTGAAAGAACAGGCATGTGTCACGGTCCCAGGTTGCAGATGTAGCCATCCGCCTTGCCGAGATCGGTCCGTTCACGTTCGGCGCGCGCTCACGTCCTGCCATTGTCGCGAATCGACAGCAGCCCGTCCTTGATGGCGAGACGGATGCCTTCCTCGATCAGGGTACGTGCGACGCCGGGAACGCTTGTGCCGTGGGTGCCCTGTCTCACCAGCTTCTCCAAATAGGTGATGGTCGAGAGCGCCAAGGTTACGGGAATACGGTCAGTCTCGGCTTTTTCGGTGGCCATGGCCCGAACGCTAGCCTCTTACTCGGGTACATAAAAGTAACGATTAAGACTCTATTTAGGTTCGGGGGTGGAAGTCAAATGCAGGCTGAGCTTGATGCTCAGCATGTTGGAATCGCACGGGAATTAGACGCGACGAGGCGCGCCGCACGGGAGTCCCGGCGGCGGCGTGGCGTCAACAGGTCGGGGAGGAGCGGGCCGGGCTCAGCCGTGCACGATCGCCTTTTCGATCATGCAATGGATGCCCTTGGCGCCGTTGACGGTCTGGGTCACCCTGAGATCGGCGGCCAGGCTGCACAGCGTGTAGGCGTCCTCGCGCGACAGGTTTCGCCGCTCGCCGAGCAGCGCGATCATGTCCCGCAGCGCGCGCACCACGCACTGGTCGAGATCGGGGTCCATCGCCATGGTCATGTAGTGGGTTGCCGTTTCGGCGCGGGGATAGTCGAACTTCAGGTCCTTGCGCAGCGTCAGGCGGAAGCGGCCCTGCAGCGCGGTCTCGATCGCGGTGACGCAGACCTCGCCGTCGCCCTGCACGCCATGGCCGTCGCCGCAGGAGAACATCGCCCCCGACACGAACACCGGCAAATAGAGCGTGGCGCCGGCGCCGAGCTCCTTGTTGTCGAGATTGCCGCCCATGGCGCGCGGGATTAGCGAGGAAATGCGGCCCCAGCCAGGGGGCGGCGACACGCCCATCACGCCGAAAAACGGCTTGAGCGGCAGGTCGAGGCCCCACGGCATGCGGCCGACCATCCGCGCCCGGTCGAGCGGGATGTTCAGGATGCGGGTCTCGTGGAAATCGTCGGGCAGGGTGCCGGACAGCGGCTTGATCATGTTCCAGCCCCAGTCCTGCCGGAGCTGGACGTCGAGGATCTCGACGGCGAGCACGTCGCCGGGCTCGGCGCCTTCGACCGCGATCGGGCCG
Source organism: Bradyrhizobium sp. 25ACV (assembly GCF_054863005.1). Lineage (NCBI taxonomy): Bacteria > Pseudomonadati > Pseudomonadota > Alphaproteobacteria > Hyphomicrobiales > Nitrobacteraceae > Bradyrhizobium > Bradyrhizobium sp. 25ACV. The sequence goes on along the minus strand of NZ_JAVAYO010000006.1, from coordinate 273,083 downwards.
GTGAGGATGTGGCCGGGCAGCATGCGCTCGTTGTTGGCGTGAACCTCGAACATCTCGGGGGGAATGTGAAACTTGTCGCGGTCGGGCAGCATGTCGGGGCCGCCGCTGATGGTGTCGACCGTCACCTCGTCGCCGCTTTTGATCGTCAGCACGGGCTTGAGCGCGGCTTCGAAGAAGCCCCAATGGCAGGTTTTGGAGCTGGAATGCAGGTGGTGATGGGTCATTTGCCGCGTCCGGTCGCTTTCATCAGGCCGGGCTTGACCCGGCGATCGATCCTCTTTCAAGAAGATTTCTGAAGATCGCCGGGCAGGTCAAGCCCCGCGCGGACCGGCCAGTTCATTCCAGCGAGGCTCCCCTGTTTTTCGTCCTTTCCAAGACGCTTGGCACCGCGCTGCTGCCGATCAACTTCATGGTCGAGCTCGGCATCGTCTCGCTGCTGCTGATGGCGACGCGCTTTGCCGCGCTCGGCCGCAAGCTTGCGGTGATCACGCTGGTGCTGCTGGCGCTGGCGGCGTTCTCGCCGCTCGGCAATCTCCTGATCTATCCGCTGGAGTCGCGGTTTCCGGCGTGGGACCCCGCACGCGGCGCGCCCGACGGCATCATCGTGCTCGGCGGCTCGGTCGACACCGATCTGTCGGCGGCGCATCGCACGCCCGTGGTCGCGCACGCAGCCGATCGTCTGTTTGCGCCGGCCGAGCTCGCGCGCCGCTATCCGAATGCGCGCATCGTCTTTACCGGGGGGACCGCGAACCTGGTCGCGACCGACGCGAGGGAGGCCGACTATTCCGCGCCGATCCTGGAAAATCTCGGCATACCGAAGCAGCGCCTCATCCTGGAGCGGAGCTCCCGCAACACCTGGGAGAATGCGATCTTCACGAAACAGCTGGTAACGCCGAAGCCGGGCGAGCGCTGGCTTCTGGTGACGTCGGCCTTCCACATGCCGCGCTCGATGGGGATCTTCCGCAAGGCCGGATTTGACGTCGAGGCCTATCCCGTGGACTGGCGGATGGGCGGGCGTGACGATCTGTTCTCCTTCACCAATATGGGCGCGGATGGGCTGGGCCGAACCGAAGTTGCAGTGCGCGAGTGGATCGGCCTTTTGGCCTACCGTCTGATGGGCCGGACCGGCGAGTTGCTTCCGGGACCGGGCAAGGACTAGAACGGAGCTGCAAAACAAGAACACACGGCGCACGATCGCCGGGCCGGAGGAAGCCATGCAACAGCAAAGTGCAGACAGCATCGATCTTGGCGGCGTCGTCGCCGATCTCAACAGCCTGCTGCGGCTGAAGACGACCGTGATCGGCATGAAGCTGTTTGCGCAAGCGGCAGAGATGGAGGCGATCCCGAAAATCCGGCGGCCGAATGCGATCCACACCACCGACCAGATCGTCAGCATGGCCGCGCGCCTGGGCTGGACCGTCGGCATCACCGCCGACGACCTTGTCGGCGCACAGTGCCGCGCGGTGATCGGGCTCAGCCCCCAGGACGAGAAATGGCTCGCCGGCGAAAATTATGTCGGGGTCTGGCACGGCACGGCGGAAGACGCGCGCAAGCGCCAGGAGGCGCTGGACGTGGTTCCGTTCGGACACTATCAGGCGCTCGCCGTCAGTCCGCTCGCCAGCGGCCGGCTCGATCCGCCCGACATCTGCCTGGTTTATGCGACTCCCGGGCAGATGATCATCCTGATCAACGGGCTGCAATATACCGGCTACAAGAAGTTCGAATGGGGTGTCGTCGGCGAAACCGCCTGCGCGGATTCCTGGGGGCGGGCGCTCAAGACCGGGGAGCCCAGCCTGTCCTTGCCATGTTATGCCGAACGGCGCTATGGCGGCGTGCCGGACGAGGAGATGCTGATGGCCTTGAAGCCGTCGCATCTCGCCAAGGCAATTGAAGGCATGAAGGCGCTGGCCAAGAACGGCCTGCGCTATCCGATCCCGCCCTATGGCATTCAAAGCGACGTCCGTGCCGGCATGGGCGTGAGTTACGCGAAGAAGTAAAGGCCAATCATGAGCTCTGCGAAATTCGACATCGTCGTCTACGGCGCGACCGGTTTCACCGGCCAGCTCGTCGCCGAGTATCTGGCGGCACACTACAAGGACGATAAGGCGCTGACATGGGCGATGGCGGGCCGTAGCCTGGACAAGCTCAAATCGGTGCGCGACGCGATCGGCGCGCCCGCGGATACGCCGCTGATCGTGGCGGATGCGTCTGACGCAGCCTCGCTGAAGGCGATGGTGGCGCAGACCAGATCGGTGATCACGACGGTCGGACCGTATCAATTCTACGGTGAAGAGCTGCTCGCAGCCTGCGTTGCACAGGGCACAGACTATTTCGATCTCTGCGGCGAGCCGGTCTGGATGCGGCAGATGATCGACAAGTACGACGCGGCGGCCAAGGCGAGCGGCGCGCGCATCGTTTTTTCCTGCGGCTACGATTCCGTGCCGTTCGAGCTCGGCACATTCTTCGTGCAGGAAGAGGCCAGGCGCGTGTTCGGCGCGCCGGCCGCGCGCGTCAAGGGCCGCGTGCGCGACATGCGCGGCACGCTGTCCGGCGGTACCGCGGCGAGCGCGAAAGCGACCTTCGATGCCGTCGCCAAGGATCTCAGCCTCGTCGCCATCCTCAACGACCATTTCGCGCTGACGCCCGGATTTACCGGTCCGAAGCAGCCGAAAGGCAATAGAGCGGCCTACGAGGAGGATCTGCAATCCTGGGCCGCGCCGTTCATGATGGCGCTGATCAACACGCGCAACGTCCATCGCTCCAACATGCTGATGGGCTTTCCCTACGGCCAGGACTTCGTCTACGACGAGATGGTCCTGACCGGTCCCGGCGAGAAGGGCGAGGCCAACGCGAAGCGCGTGATGGCGGTCAATGCCGAGAAGACCGGCCCGAACGCGCCGAAGCCGGGCGAGGGGCCGTCGAAGGAAGAGCGCGAGAACGGTTTGTTCAACCTGCTCTATGTTGCGATCGCGCCGGATGGCCGCCAGGTCCGCGCCGGCGTCACCGGCGACCGCGATCCCGGCTATGGTTCGACCTCGAAGATGATCTCCGAATGCGCGACCTGCCTGCTCCGCGACGCGGGGGACGTTCCGGCCGGCTTCTGGACCCCGGGCGCAGCGATGCAGCACAAGCTGATCAAGCGGCTGCGGGACAATGCGGGGCTGACGTTCACCGTGGAGAGCTAGCTCGGTGCCGTAGGGTGGGCAAAGGCGCAACGCGCCGTGCCCACCATTGTCCCGATTGGAGAGAGATGGTGGGCACGCTGCGCTTTGCCCACCCTACGGCAGCGTTCGTGCCGCTTACGCCGCCCGCGCGTCATACGCGTACATGAACTCCATACTCTTCGATCCCAGCGGCAACAGCCATTTCAGCATCTGATTGCGCACCCACGCGCCGGTGGCGCTGAACTCGCGCTTGCTGTTGCCGTTGCGGCGCGCCATCGCGACGATCTTCTCGGTGCGCGGACGACGCTCGGCCTCGAATGCCCTAAAGGTGGCGCCGAGCTCCTGGCCCTCCTGCATCAGGCGGGCAAGCCGCATCGCGTCCTCGAGCGCCAGCGATGCGCCCTGGCCGGCATGGGGGCTGGTCGCATGCGCGGCATCGCCGATCAGCAGCGAGCGCTTGCGCGACCAGGTCGGAAGGGTCGCGACGTCCAGCGTGTCGGTGACCACGATGTTCTCGGCGGCCTCGATGATGTCGGGGATCGGATCGTGCCAGCCGCGGTGGAAGCCGCGCAGATGCTGCTTCAGCGTCGACGGGTCGAGCGCCCGGAACATCGCGGCGTCCATGCCGTGCGCTGGCTGCGTGCTCCACCACATCACGCCGTCTTTGGGATCGGGGCTGCAATAGCCATAGCCGAAGAAGCCGCTCTGGCCGAACGTTGTCTCGACGTGCCGGCCGATCGATCTGCCGTCGAGCACGGCATGCGGCACGAAGCCGCCGAAGCCGAGCAGTCCGGTGTTGAACGGCTGCGGTCCATCCGGCACCACCTGTCGACGTGTGATCGAGTGCACGCCGTCGGCGCCGATCAGGAAGTCACCCTCGGCCGTGGTGCCGTCGGCGAAATAGGCGATGATCGGCTGGTCGCCGCGGTCCTCGATCTTGATCAATCGCTTCTCGAAATAGAGCGAAACGCAGGCGCACCAGGCCTTGTCGATCAGGATCTCGTTCAGCGTGGCGCGGCAGACGTTCACCGCGGGCTGGCCGAAGCGCCGCTCCATGTCGCGGTTGATCGAGCCGAGCCTCGCGCCGCCCTGCGAATAGAAGTCGAAGGCCTCCGCGACCGAGCCGCGGCTGATCAATTCGTTCGCCAGCCCGATCTCGTCCATCACATGCATGCCGTTCGGCGCGATCTGCAGCCCGCCGCCGATGCCCTTGGAATAGGGCCAGGCCTCGTAGATCGCGGACTCGATGCCGGCGCGGCGGAGCAGGATCGCGGCCACGGGTCCGGCAATGCCGGCGCCGATGATCAGGGCCTTGCGTGGTCGATAGGACATGGCTTGCTCCCGACGTTTCCGTGGTGCTAGGAGGAATTACGGTCGCTAAATCTCTTAGTGGCTAAGATATATATCGCCTAAGATATGAGGTCGGCCTTGTCAAGGACGAAGGCGCGCAACGCGCTGCTGCAGGAGCTCGAGGAGGCGATGCGCCGGTCGTCGGCGCAGGGCGTGCTCTATGGCCAAACCGTTGCCAACGTTGCCGGAATTGCCAATTCCGATCTCGAATGCATGGACATCCTGTATCTCGAGGGGCGCGTCACCGCAGGGAGGCTCGCCGAGGTCACGGGCCTCACGACGGGTGCCATCACCGGCGTGGTCGACCGGCTCGAAAAGGCTGGCCTGGTGCGCCGTGAACGCGACGAGAAGGACCGCCGCAAGGTCTTCATCGCCGTCGTGCCGGACGCGGCGATGAAGATCGGCCAATTCTACGTGCCGATGCAGCAGGCGATGGAGAAGGTATTCGGCGGCTATTCCGACGAGGAATTGCGGCTGCTGCTGCGTTTCGCCAACGAAGGCTACAAGGGCGTGCTCGCGGCGACCGAGGCGCTGAAGGGCCTCCTCGACACGCCACCGGAAAAGCGTCCGGCTCTCAAGTTGACGAAGCGTCGTCCCTGATCTTGTAGATCTGCGCGGCCGCGATCATGCCCCACATCGCGCCCAGCATCATCCAGAAGTGCCGCCAGTGGTCGGTGTCGATCACGAAGCTCTCGCCGACGGTGCCGACGAAGGCGGCGAACACTGCGAGATAAGCACGTTGCCAGGGCACCGGGACGAAGATGTGCCGGAAGCCCATGATGACGGTGGTGAAGACCAGCGCGGGATAACACACGCCGGAGAGCCATCCGCCGGACATGAAGGCGTTGAGATAGGAGTTGTGGGTGTCCTCGGGGAAGAAGCGGTGGAATTGCAGCGGGCCGATGCCGAACGGCAGGTCGAGCGCCATCTCCGCACCGAGGATGTGGCGGCCGAACCGGCCGAAGCGGCCCTCGTCGTAGCTCTGGTCGAAGCTCGCGCGCTGCTTGAACATCTCGGCGGTGGAATCGAACGACAGCAGCACCGCGATCAGCGCCAGCCCCAGCACCGCGGCCACGATCGCCATGATGATGATGCGCGAACGCTGCGCGTTGGTACGGCTGGTCAGCACCATCAGCGCCAGCATGAAGGCGGAGGTCAGCACCAGGCCGCCCCAGGCGGCGCGTGAGAAGGCGAGCAGGATCGCCAGCGACATGATGCCGAAGGCGAAGACGTTGCGGAACGCCTTCCCCAGTCTGTCCGAAACCACGCTCTGCAGCGAGAACAGCGCGGGCAGGATCAGGAAGGCGCCGAGGACGTTCGGGTCCTTGAACGTGCCGCGCGCGCGGCCGTAGAGGGTGAGAAGGTCGTTGCCGCCGGGCACCAGGTGGAAATAGCCGGCGACCGCCAGCAGTGAAGCGATCATTCCGCCGACCACGAGGCCGCGGCGGAGCATGTCGAGCCGGGCCGCGGTATCCTCGGACGTGACCATGGCGAAGAACACCACGGTCACCGCCATGTACCATGAGGTCGCGATCCAGCTCACCACCTCGGACTGCTCGAACAGCGGAATCGCGCTGATGGTGTAGCCGACATTGAGCAGGACCAGCATCAGCACCAGCGGCATCAGCGCGAGCCGCAGCCTCAGGCCGGTGGCGAAGAACGTGACGGCCGCGAGCAGCGTCATGATCTCGTAGGGGCTCGGCTCGATGAAGACGACCGCGCCGGAGGCGCCGACCAGCCACACCAGCGCGCGCTGCAGCGCCAGCACGCCGGGCGCAGCCGGCACGGCTACGTTCACTTCACCGGCTGTCGCCGCATACGCCATCACATGCTCATACGCTTACGCAACTCACACGCCACAAACACCGCTGTCATCGCCCGGCTTGACCGGGCGATCCAGTACTCCGTGGGGCCATTGGAGACGACGGCCGGCGCCGCGGCGTACTGGATGCCCCGCTTTCGCGGGGCATGACGGAAACTCAATACGCGTTCTCGTTCTTGGTCAGCAGCGAGATCGGCGTCTTCAGGAGAATGTAGAGGTCGAACAGCACCGACCAGTTCTCGATGTAATAGAGGTCGAACTCGACGCGCTTCTGGATCTTCTCTTCGTTGTCGATCTCGCCGCGCCAGCCGTTGATCTGGGCCCAGCCGGTGATGCCGGGCTTGACGCGGTGGCGGGCGAAATAGCCGTCGACGGCTTCGTCGAACAGCCGGCTCTGCAGCTTGCCCTGCACCGCATGCGGGCGCGGACCGACCAGGGAGAGGTTGCCGGAGAAGACCACGTTGAAGAGCTGCGGCAGCTCGTCGAGGCTGGTCTTGCGGATGAAGCGGCCGACGCGGGTGACGCGCGGATCGTTCTTGGTCACGACCTTGGAGGCGGTCGGATCGGCCTGATGGTGGTACATCGAGCGGAACTTGTAGACGTCGATGCGCTCGTTGTTGAACCCGAAGCGCTTCTGGCGGAATAGCGCCGGGCCGGGGCTGTCGAGCTTCACCGCCAGCGCCACCAGTCCCATCACCGGCAGCGCCACGAGCAGCGCGAGGCTGCCGACGACGCGGTCGAACAGCCATTTCATCACCAAATCCCAGTCGGTGATCGGCGCCTCGAACACGTCGAGCGTCGGCACCTCGCCGAGATAAGAATAGGAGCGGGGCCGGAAGCGCAGCTTGTTGGTGTGCGCGGAGAGGCGGATGTCGACCGGCAGCACCCAGAGCTTCTTCAGCATTTCGAGGATGCGCGTCTCCGCCGAGATAGGCAGCGCGAACAGCACGAGATCGACGCGGGTGCGGCGGGCGAATTCGACGATGTCGTCGACCTTGCCGAGCTTGCGCGCGCCGGCGCAGCTGTCGAGCGCGCGGCTGTCGTTGCGGTCGTCGAACACGCCGAGCACGTGGATGTCGGAATCCTCCTGCGCCTTCAGCGCTTCGACCAGCTGCTCGCCATTGCTGTCGGAGCCGACGATGATGGTGCGGCGGTCGAGCCGGCCCTGGCGCGCCCAGCCGCGCACCAGCGAGCGCAGCACCAGACGCTCGGCGAGCAGCGCGGCGAGCCCGAGGAAGTAGAACGCGGCCAGCCACAGCCGCGAGATTTCACTGCCGTATTTGGCGAAGAAGGAGATGCCGATGAACAGCAGGAAGACGAACGACCAGGACGAGATCATCCGTGTCATCTGCCGGAGCTGCCCGCGGAACAGCTGCACCTGATAGATGTCGGCGGCCTGGAAGCAGACCACGGCCGCGATCGATACGGCGATGACCTCGGCGGGATAGACCCAGCTGAAGCCGGAGAGCGGCATGACATAGCCGACATAGAGCGCGATACCGACGAGGCTCAGCAGCGCGAAGTCGGCGACGCGCACGAAGCCGGCGATCACGATCGGCGAATAGGCGCGGGCGACCTTCTGGTTGACGACGTCGAGGGCTGCGGGCGAGAGCCGGCGGCGGCGCTCCACGAAGGGTTGGTCAGCGGGTTTCGCCGCGGCGCTGGTCGCGGCATCGAGCATCGAGCGTGCGTTGAGCGGTTCCACGGGCGTCCACGTCCAATTTCAAGCACCCGCGGGCCAATAGCGTTGGCGCCCCGGGCGGCATCCCCTGGTCCTTCGATTATCGAACAAATCGGAAGATTTTCTAAAACGGGCTTAAGGATGGTTAATGATTGGCAAATGCGTGGCGATAGCCGGCGATCACGCCGTCGACCATGGCGGCTTGCGAGAAATGCGCCGAGATGCGTTCGCGCAAGGACACGGCGCGCTGCGCGGTGGTCTGCGGATCATCGAGCGCTGCGGCGATCGCCTCGGCCATGGCCTCGGCATTGCTCGGCGCGAACAGGGCCGGGCTCTCGGAGCCGAAGATCTCGGGGATGCCGCCGATGCGCGATGCGATCATGGGAATGCCGGCCGCGCCGGCCTCGATCACGACATAGGGCATGGAATCGCCGCGCGAGGGCACGACGAGCAGTCGGCCCTTTGAGAAGCCGTAGCGCGCCTTGACGTGGCCGATGAAGCGGATCGCATGGGTGAGGCCGAGCCTTTCGACCTGCGCCTTCAGCGCCGCCGTTTCCTCGCCGTCGCCGCCGAGCGTCAGCGTGACCTTCTTGCCGCCCTCGTGCAGGCGCGCCACGGCATCGACCAGGAGATCGGCGCCCTTGATGTGCCTGAACTCGCCGACATAGGCGAGGTCGGTCGCATCTTCGGTGGTCACGACGGGCTCGAACTCCTCGGGAGTGACGCCGTTGAAGACGCAATGCACCACGCCCTTGGGCGTACCGACGATGCGTTGATAGGTGTCGCGAGCGAATGCGCTCTCGAACAGGAACAGGTCGGTCGCGTCCATCAACGTCCGCTCCAGCCGCGCGTAAAACTCGCCCTTGAAGGTGTTGAGAGGATAATGCAGCGAGCCACCATGCGGCGTGTAGATGCGGATGGTGTCGTCGGAGCGTCGTCGCATCCGGATGAAGGCGCCGGCCTTGGCGCCGTGGCCGTGCATGACATCGGGCTTGAGCGTGGCGATCAGGCGCCGCATGCGAAGCCAGACCAGGACATCGTCCGGCGACGGCTCGCGGCGGATCGCGAGCCGGTGCACGCCGAGCTTCAGCCGCGGCGCGAGCTCGGTAAGGGCCTTGTCGGCGCGCTCGCCGCCGGTGAGGCTGTCGGCGAGGATGCCGACATGGTGGCCGCGATCGACCTGGCCGTTGGCGACGTCGAGGATGTGGCGGAAGATGCCGCCGACCGGAGCACGCACGGCGTGCAGGATACGAAGCGGCCGGTCAGGAGAGGGGGGCATGAATCAAAACCAGCGCTCGACGGCGAATGCCGAACAATTCCTAGGAAAATATCGAGACGGATTAAGGGCCCTCGTGGTTAACAAACGGTGACGAGTGCGCCTGCGCACGTCGCCGCATGCCGCGATTAACCCAGCGGCAACCTTAATGGAGTGTAATCGCCCCGGTTGAGCTAGCTTAGTAGCGTTGCCCCTGCGGGAGTGTTCGATGCGTTTAGCGTTCTGGCGTGCCGGCAAGGACAAGGCCGTGGTTGCGCGGGCCGTCTCGAAGGCCAAACCCGAAGTCGCGCCCGAGGTCGAGACCAAGGCTGAAGTCAGGCTTGAACCAAAGCCTGCGCCGGTCGTCACCAAGCAGGCCCAAGTCGAATCCGGCGATATCGATCTGCACGCGCTCGGCGCGGCCTTGGCGCGCAAGCGCGGCTGGATCATCGTGCCGACGGTGCTGGCGCTCGTCGCCTCCGTCGCCGTCGTCAACCTCGTCACGCCGCGCTACAAGTCCGAATCGCGCATCCTCATCGATGGCCGCGAGAACGTGTTCCTGCGCCCGAGCAGCGACCGCACCGAGGAGCGGCAGGCGCTCGACGCCGAGGCCGTCACCAGCCAGGTGCAGCTGGTGCTGTCGCGCGATCTGGCGCGGGAGATCATCAAGAAGAACAAGCTCGCCGAACGCCCCGAATTCGATCCGGTGCTGCAAGGCATCTCGCCGCTGAAGTCGCTGGCCGCGATGATCGGTATCGGCCGCGATCCGTTTTCGATGACGCCGGAAGAGCGCGTGCTCGATGCCTATTACGATCGTCTCCAGGCCTACGCCGTCGACAAGTCGCGCGTGATCGTGGTCGAATTCCAGTCCGCCGATCCGGACCTTGCAGCGCGCGTCGCCAATTCGATCGCCGACGGCTATCTCGTGCTCCAGCAGGGCGCGCGCCAGGAGCAGGCCAAGAACGCCAGCCAGTGGCTCGCCGGCGAGATCGAGAGCCTGCGCAAGAAGGTCTCCGACGCCGAGGCCAGGGTCGAGGATTTCCGCTCCAAGTCGAGCCTGTTCGTCGGCACTAACAACACCACGCTGTCGAACCAGCAGATGGGCGAGGTTAACACCCAGCTCAACAACGCGCGCGCGCTGAAGGCAGACGCGGAATCCAAGGCGCGCCTGATCCGCGAGATGCTCCAGAGCGGCAAGCCGATCGAGGCCTCCGAGGTCGTGAACTCCGAATTGATGCGGCGGTTGTCCGAGCAGCGCGTCACGCTGCGTGCGCAGCTCGCCGAGCAGTCGTCGACACTGCTTGGCAATCACCCCCGGATCAAGGAGCTGAAGGCGCAGCTTGGCGATCTCGACAATCAAATCCGCGACGAAGCGGCCAAGATCTCCCGCTCGCTCGAAAGCGACGCGCGCATCGCCGGCGGCCGGGTCGATGGCCTGACCGTGAGCCTCGAGCAGCTCAAGAAGCAGGCGACCTCGACCAACGGCCAGGACGTCCAGCTCCGCGCGCTGGAGCGCGAGGCCAAGGCGCAGCGCGATCTGCTCGAGACTTATCTCGCCAAGTACCGCGAGGCCAATACCCGCGAGACCATCGACACGGCGCCGACCGACGGCCGCATCATCTCGCGCGCCATCGTCTCGAACACGCCGGCCTATCCGAAGAAGCTGCCGATCGTGCTGATCGCGACGATCGCGACGCTGCTGCTCTCGTCCGGCGTCGTCGTCACCGGCGCGCTGTTGCGCCAGACCGCGCCGCGCACGGTGGCCGCGTTCGGCCCGGTGCAAACGCAGGCACCGCTGCGCCAGGAACCGGTCGTCCAACCTGTCGTCCAGCCAGTTGTCCGGCCCGAGGTCGAGCCGATCGCCGATCCGGTCATGGCGGAGACCGCGCCGCTTCAGCCGGAGATGACCGATGATGCCGACGTCACCGAATTCACCGAGATCGAGAATCTGGCCGGCAGCCTGCGCGCCGCGGGCGCTGCGGCGAGGAAGGTCACGGTGCTCGGCACCGCGGTCGGTGAAGCCATCACGCTGTCGACGCTGACGCTTGCCCGTCATCTGGCGCGCGAGGCGCGCGTCGTCGTGGTCGATCTCACCGCGTCCTCGCCGACGATTGCCGCGGTCTCCGTTGATGCTTCGGCGCCCGGCCTTGCCGAGCTGATGCAGGGCGAGGCGTCGTTCGCGCAAATCATCACCCGGGACAAGCTATCGCGGCTGCATCTCGTCATGGCCGGCCGTCCCGGCTTCGACCGCAGCGTGCTGCAATCGCCGCGGGTGACGCTCGCCATCGACGCGCTGCTGCGCGCCTATGATCACGTGCTGATCGACGCCGGCAGCGCCTCCGACCTTCCGGCCGAACTGCTGACGGCGCATGCCCGCGCCGTCGTGGTGCCCGATGCCTCGATGGCGAGCGATGCGCGCACGCTGATGTGCGAGCAGCTGAAGGCGGTCGGCTTCAGCGAGGTGACCATGCTGAGCAAGCCGGTGCAGGCTTCGGATGCGGTGGATGCGCCGCGCGTGGTGGCGGCGTAGGCTCTTCTTTCTCCGCGCACTCGAAATCGTAGGGTGGGCAAAGGCGCGTTTGCGCCGTGCCCACCACCTGTCCAATGCGGTAACAAAAGAGGTGGGCACGCTTCCGCCTTCGCTCTGCGAGCTACGGCGGACAAGTCGCTTTGCCCACCCTACGATATCGGCGTTCGCGGAGAGATATTACCCGAACGCCTGCCGCAGCCGCCGGGCCAGATCGAACAGCATCTGGTTCTGCTTCACCAGCCGCTTGCCGTGGCTGAGTGAGGACATCGCCATCGCCGCCAGCTTGCCGCGCGAGGTCAGCGGAACAAAACTGTCGAAGATATCTTCGTCGTCCTTGCAGAACATCCGCTTGTAGTCGTCCGAACCGATACCGAGGTCGAGCGAACGGTAGCCGCGCTCGCCGTAGCGATCGATGATGTAGCGCATCAGGATCAGGCCGGGGCTGTAGCGGGCGTGCTCGGACATCGTGTAGGTGTTGAACATCATCGAGAAGCGCTCGCCGTCGGCGACGCCGGCGAAGATCGCGATCACCTCGTCGTCGCATTCGAGCGCATGGATGTCGATGACGCGGCCTTCGCTGCGCGGTGCAAGGCAGGCGCTGCGGACGAACTGTTCGACGCCCGGCTCGGCGAAGACGTTCGGGAGCTTCTGTTCTGCCATCCGCACCGGCTTGACGCGGAAGAACCAGTCGAGCAGGCGGGTGACGTCGGCGTCTGACGTGGCAAGGTGATAACGATAGCCGGCGAGCGCCTGGAGCTTCTTTTCCTTGCTCTTGAGGCGGCGGCGGAAGGAGTTGCTGATCCGCGATGCCGGCGGTCCGCCCGGCTCCATCACCAGTTGCGGACAGCCGTTGATCGGGCTCTGCCGCGGCAATAGGGCAAACGGGTTCTGCTGGCCGTGCCAGCGCTGCGGCTGCTGCGTCAGCGCGAGCACGTCGATGTGCTCGCGCAGCGGCGCAAGCAGCGTATCGAGATCGGCGGCAGTGGTCTGCGCAGCACACGCGGCGTTCCACAGGCCCATGTTGAAGGTCGTATGCTTGCCGCCCATGAAGCAGGCCGTGCGCACGCCGTGGCTTTGGCGCAGCGAGAGCGGCAGCAGCATCAATGGCGTGTGATCGGCGTCACGGGCGATCACGACGAAGGGCCGCGCACCCTCGCGCTCGCCGACCAGTCGCTGCCAGGGGCCCAGCAGATCGAACCGCTGATAGGGCGTGAAGAGATGGCCGGGCTCCTCGAGGGAGCGCCAGACCGCCTCGGCGGCGCCGAGATCGGTGACGATATCGACATGCGCGATACGGCTCGCTTTCGACCGCGCTGGCGCTTCTGCCGTCCGGCTTTGCATCGCCGCAGCCATGGTCATTCGCGAAACCTGTCGAGAAATCAAAATAGACGTAATTCGGCCTGTGGCCGACCTTTGCAAAGAAATGTCAACAAAGGGTAAGGACAATGGAGAGGGAACGGCGCCTTGGGGGCGCGAAGGTGGGATATTGGCATCCGACGACAGATGGCTGGAACGGCTGCGCCTCGAGCTGGCCTGGTTCACCGGCCAGGCTGCGCTGCGCAGCCGCGGTGCCGGCGCCATCCTGCGCTTTGCGCGGGTGCGGCCACGGCGGCGCGGCGGGTTTCAGCCGTTGCGCGCGCACGAGATCACGCCGCAATTTCTCGACCGCGCCATTCGCGCGTTGAAGCGCTGGAACTACGATTTTCTCGGCATGGACGAGGTCTGCCGGCGCGCGGTGACACTGCCGGAGAAACGGCGTTTCGTGGCGCTATCCTTCGATGGTGCGTCCAAGGATCTCATCGACTTTGCCTATCCGGTGCTGGCGCATCACGCCGTGCCCTTCACGGTCTACGTGCCCACCGCGTTTCCCGATGGTGTCGGGCAGGCCTGGTGGCTCGGGCTCGAACAGGTGATCGCGCGCGAGAGCCGCGTCAACCTGATGATGGGCGACAAGGAGCAGCGCTTCACCGTCACCGGCAATGCCGAGAAGCAGGCGCTGTTCTCGCATCTCGAGAGCTGGCTGCGCTCGCTGTCACCGGCGGATCTGTCAGCCGCGATCGCCGATCTCTGCACGCGCTACCGCGTTGATCTTGCCGCGCTCTCGCGCGAGGCGTCGATGGATTGGGAGGATCTGGCGAAGCTCGCCGCCGATCCGCTCGTCACGATCGGCAGCGCCACGGTGAACTATCCGGTTCTCGCCAGCATGAAGGACAGTGCGGCGCTGCGGGAGATGACGATGGGCAGGGCTGTCGCCGAATCCGCCTTCCGCCGCGATGTCGCGCATTTTGCCTTTCCGTTCGGTGATCGTACCTCGTTCCGGCGCAGCCACGTTGTGATGGCGGAGGAGGCGGGCTTTGCCAGCGCGGTGTCGACGATCCCGGGCATCGTGGAGGCGGAGGGGCGGACCAATCTGCGCGCGCTGCCGCGGATTTCCTGGGACGGCCGCGTGCGCTCGCTGCGCATGCTGCGCGTGCTGGTGTCGGGTGTTGCGTTTGCGCCGGTGAGGCCGACCGCTACGAGCCAGACTTGACGCGGTCGGGCCGCTGCATCCAGCTCACGATCGGCATCGCCGGCAGCACCCAGCCCATGCCCACGACCACGTAGTAGATCGCCTGCCGCCAGCCGGACTCGGCAATCCACGGAATCTGCGCCGCCGCCATGCCGAGCAGGGCCCAGACGGTGGCCAGCACCAGGAGCAGGATGGCGCCGAGGAACTTGCGGGTGCGGATCGTCATGGCGGACTACTAGCGGCTTTCACGTAACTTGCGCTGCGGGAGCGGGGGACTATAAGGGGCACGCAGTCCGGTTCAAGTCTCTTAAGTTCAAGGCTTGGTTTTGTCCCTGAAATGACGACGAATTCCGTTCCAACCAACCCGCATCGCGCCGTGCGCTGGTGGCTGATCTCGGTCGCCGCGCTGATTGCGCTGATGGTGCTGGTCGGCGGCGCGACGCGGCTGACGGAATCCGGCCTCTCGATCGTCGAATGGAAGCCGGTCACGGGCAGCGTGCCGCCACTGTCGGAGACACAGTGGACCGAGGCGTTCGAGGCCTACAAGAAGATCCCGCAGTATCGCGAGCTCAATGCGGGCATGAGCCTGTCCGAGTTCAAGCAGATTTTCTGGTGGGAATGGAGCCACCGGCTGCTCGGCCGTTTCATCGGCGTCGCCTATCTGCTGCCGTTCCTGTTCTTCCTGTGGCGCGGCGGCCTGTCCGGTGAATTGAAGCGCAGGCTGTGGTTGCTGTTCGCGCTTGGCGGTCTCCAGGGCGCGGTCGGCTGGTGGATGGTCGCCTCGGGTCTCACCGAGCGGGTCGAGGTGTCGCAATATCGGTTGGCGACGCATCTTGTGCTCGCGCTCCTGATCTTCGCTGGCATCGTCTGGACGGTGCGGCGGCTCAAGGAGCGGCCGCAGATCGCAGCACCGGCGCGGTTGCGCTTCACGAGCGCGCTGCTGCTCGTCGTGACGTTCGCGCAGATCTATTTCGGTGCGCTGGTTGCGGGCCTGCGCGCCGGGCGCGCGTACAACACCTGGCCGCAGATCGACGGCGCGTTCATTCCCTCGGCCGAGCGGCTGTGGTTCGAGACGCCGTGGTGGCGCAACATGTTCGACAATGTGCTGACGGTGCAGTTCGAGCACCGCATGACCGCCTATGCGCTGTTCGCGCTGGCCGCGCTGCATGCGATCGACGCGGTGGGTTCGCGCGCAGGTGCGGCCGCAAGCGGCGCGCTCTGGCTGTTCGCGGCGGTGAGCCTGCAGGCGGTGCTCGGCATTCTCACGTTGCTCAACCAGGTGCCGATCGACCTCGCGCTGTCGCACCAGGCGGTTGCAATCGTCGTGTTGACGCTCGCGGTGATGCAGGTGGAACGGCTCGCTTCGCGGCGATCTGCGGAGGCGCAGCCGCGTGCGGTTCCGATTAGCCAGCCCGGCTGATCAGCAATAGCCGTAGACGCCGCAGGCGTAGGGCAGGCGCCAGAAGTAATCGACCTGCTTCCCGCCGTAATACGGGCCCTGATAATCGTAGCTCCAGGGCCGGCCATAATAGCCCGGCAGGGTGCTGGAGCCGGGCAGCAGCGGTGTGCCCGGCAGGTTGCGGATGTAGCTGCCGATGCCATAGGCGGGCGAGATCAGCGCATCCGGATCGGTATCGACATAGACCTGCGGCGGCTCCTGTGGCGGAGCGGCGGCGCGCCGCTTCGGCGTGGCCGGCAAGTCGGCGGCAACGGCGGCTGAAACCGTCAGCATCGCCGCAAGGGCAGGCACCATCCAGCGCAGCATCGTCGGCTCCGAATCAAAGGGGCGATCCAAAGACGATGTATGCGGCAGATATGGTTAATGAGGATTAACCGACGGCGATGCGACACCTGCCAACAATGTCTCCCCTCGTCGTTCCGGGGCGGTGCAGAGCACCGAACCCGGAACCTCGAGATTCCGGGTTCGCGCTGCGCGCGCCCCGGAATGACGGTGAGGCTTACGCCCCCAGCGCCTGCTCCAGATCGGCGATCAGGTCTTCCTTGTCCTCGATGCCGATCGAGAGCCGCACCACGTCGGGGCCGGCGCCGGACTTCACCTTGGCGGCGTCGTCGAGCTGGCTGTGCGTGGTGGAGGCCGGGTGGATCACCAGCGAGCGGGTGTCGCCGACATTGGCCAGGTGCGAGAACAGCTGCAGTTTCGACACCAGGCTGACGCCGGCGTCATAGCCGCCCTTCAGGCTGAAGGTGAACACGGCGCCCGCGCCCCTTGGCGCGTATTTGCGCGCGAGCTGGTTGTACTTGTCGCTCGCAAGGCCGGCATAGCTCACCGAGGCCACCGCCGGATGGCCGGCGAGGAATTCGGCGATCGCCTTGGCATTGTCGCACTGCTTCTGCATGCGCAGCGGCAAGGTCTCGATGCCGGTCAGGATCATGAAGGCGTTGAACGGCGACAGCGCGGGGCCGAGGTCGCGCAAGCCCAGCACGCGGCATGCGATCGCGAAGGCGAAATTGCCAAAGGTCTCCTGCAGGCGGATGCCGTGATATTCCGGCCGCGGCTCCGACAGCATCGGATATTTGCCGCCGGTCGACCAGTCGAAGGTGCCGGCATCGACGATGATGCCGCCGAGCGAATTGCCGTGACCGCCCAGAAATTTCGTCAGCGAGTGCACGACGATGTCGGCGCCGTGGTCGATCGGGCGGATCAGGTAGGGCGAGGCCAGGGTGTTGTCGACGATCAGCGGCACGCCCGCCTTCCGCGCCACCGTCGAGATTGCCTCGATGTCGGTGATGCTGCCGGCGGGATTGGCAATGGACTCGATGAAGATCGCCTTGGTGCGCGGCGTCACCGCGCGCTCGAAGCTCGCGACGTCGTCGGGATCGGCCCACACCACGTTCCAGCCAAAGCTCTTGAAGGCGTGCGTGAACTGGTTGATGGAGCCGCCATAGAGTTTTCGCGCGGCGATGAACTCGTCGCCGGGCTGCATCAATTGCTGCAACACCACGACCTGTGCGGCATGGCCCGAGGCCACCGCCAGCGCGGCCGTGCCGCCTTCGAGCGCGGCGACGCGCTCTTCCAGCACCGCGTTGGTGGGATTGCCGATGCGGGTATAGATGTTGCCGAACGCCTGCAGGCCGAACAGCGAGGCGGCGTGGTCGGCATCGTTGAACACGAACGAGGTCGTTTGATAAATCGGAGTCGCGCGCGCACCGGTGGTGGGGTCGGGCTGTGCACCGGCATGCACGGCGAGGGTTGAAAATCCCGGAAGGCGATCGCTCATTGAGGGCGTCCTGTTCTCTTGGTCTGAAATCGCGCGGCATGCTGATGGCCGCCGCGCTCGCCGTCAAGGCGCCGCGTCACGTCAAGACCATTTGGGAATGATCTTGCTACGCATTGTCGCGTTAGCAAAATGAATCCCTCGCAATTGCGTCAGCTTTGCTCGGTCTTGTTTTTGGCGGCACGATCGGAGGCCGCAGTGTCGCCGCCGCCGACGCTCATCCGATTGAGGGATAGTCGCATGCCTTGCGTCGGTGCCGGCGCGCGCTTGGAGCTGAGCGTGCGCGAATTCACGCCCATCCAGGAGATCTCGGACGACAGGCGGCCGTATTCGATCTTGGGGCAGCGGTTCATCACCACCTTGATACCGACCGACTCGGCTTTCGCTGCCGCCAAATCGTCACGTGCGCCAAGCTGCATCCAGATCACCTTCGGCAGCGGGTCGAGCGTGAGAGCTTCCTCGACGACAGGCATGATGTGGCTGGAATTGCGAAAAATGTCGATCATGTCGATGGGACGGCCGATGTCGGACAGCGAGGCGATAAAGGGCTTTCCGAGCAGCTCCTTGCCGACATGGCCGGGATTGACCGGGATCATGTCGTAGCCGCGCTGTGCCAGATATTTGAACGCGAAATAGCTCGGCCGCACATTGACCGGCGAAGCGCCGACCATCGCGATCGACTTCACGCCGTTGAGGATGGCGCGGATGTAATTGTCGGGATAGGCGTCGTGGTTCATGTGATCCTTCATTCGTCATTCCGGGGCGACGCGAAGCATCGAACCCGGAATCTCGAGATTCCGGGTCGGCTCTTCGAGCCGCCCGGAATGACAGCATAAAAACTGCTACTACTCATCCCGCCACGTTGGCGTGCGCTTCTCGATGAAGGCGCCGATGCCTTCCTCGGCGTCGCGCGCCATCATGTTCTCGGTCATTACCTCTGCGGCATAGCGATAGGCATCCGCAAGGCTCATCTCGGCCTGGCGATAGAACGCCTCCTTGCCGAGCTTGACGGTGTAGGCCGATTTCAGCGCAACCTGCTCCGCCAGCGCGATCGCGGCGTCGCGTTCGGTGCCGGCGGGCACCACGCGGTTGATGAGGCCGATCTCGCGGGCGCGCGCGGCCGCAACAGGCTCGCCCGTCAGCAGCATCTCCATCGCCTGCTTGCGCGGCACGTTGCGCGACAGCGCCACCATCGGGGTCGAGCAGAACAAGCCGATGTCGACGCCAGGCGTTGCGAATTTCGCGTCCTCCGAGGCGATGGCGAGATCGCAGCTCGCCACGAGCTGGCAGCCGGCCGCGGTCGCGATACCCTGGACGGATGCGACCACAGGCTTTGGCAGGTGCACGATCGCCTGCATCATCGCGCTGCAGGCGGTCATCATCTCGGCAAAGAAGGCGCGGCCGCGATCCGGGTCAGTGCGGCGCGCGGTCAGCTCCTTCATGTCGTGGCCGGCGGAGAAGGCGGGACCGTTGGCGGCGATCACGACGCCGCGGACGGCCTTGTCACTGCTGATAACATTGAGCTCCGCATGCAGGCTGGCGATCATCGCGGCCGATAGGCTGTTGCGCGCGGCGGGGCGGTTCAGCGTCAACACGGCGATCGGGCCTACGGTCTCGCGCAGCAGGATCGGCGGTTGCGGGGAGGGGGCGCGGGCGGCCTGGGCGGACATCGAAGCGTTTCCGTTGGATTATTGCATTTGAATGACGCAGATAACTTAATGTAACAGGGCGAGTGAAGCGAGGGTGGGGAACAGCATGGCGTTAGCGAAAATGAGCGTGGCAGAGGTCGAGCAGTTCCTCCGTCACGAGTTTCCTCAGGCCTTCAGCGGCGACGACGTCACGATCGAAAGCGCGGACGGCCAGACCTGCCTTTTGCGCCAGCGCTACAGCGAAAGGATGCTGCGACCGGGCGGAACCGTGTCCGGCCCGACGCTGATGGCGCTCGCCGATTTCGCGATGTACGTGGTGCTTCTGTCCGCGATCGGGCCGGTCGGGCTCGCCGTCACCACCAATCTCAACATCAACTTCCTGCGCAAGGGCCTGCCGGGGCAGGACGTGCTGGCGGAGGCGCGGCTGCTCAAGCTCGGCAAGCGGCTGGCGGTCGGGGAGGTGAAACTGCTGTCTGGCTCCTCGCCCGATCCGATCGCCCATGTCACCTCGACCTATTCCATTCCAAATGTTTGAGCTTTTCGCAGGTAATATAGCACCATATTTTTAAGCCATTGATATTTCGATACTAATTTCAGTCCGCGGGCATTGACCGTTGCGCGTCTCTTCTCTAGAAAACCGCGCAGTCCGGTGCGGTGTTCGCGCCGATGCTCCCCGTCCACGGAAACTCTGACATGAAAACCTTTTCGGCAAAGCCGGCTGAGGTGACGAAGAAGTGGGTGCTGATCGACGCCAAGGGTCTGGTCGTCGGCCGCCTCGCCACCATCGTCGCCATGCGCCTGCGCGGCAAGCACCTCCCGACCTACACCCCGCATGTTGATTGCGGCGACAACGTCATCATCATCAATGCGCAGCATGCGGTCCTCACCGGCCGCAAGCGCGAGCAGAAGACCTACTACAAGCACACCGGCTATGTCGGCCACATCAAGGAGCGCACCGCGCGCCAGATCCTCGAGGGCAAGCATCCCGAGCGCGTGCTCGAGAAGGCCGTCGAGCGCATGATCCCGCGTGGTCCGCTCGGTCGCGTCCAGATGGGCAATCTCCGCGTCTATGGCGGCGCCGATCATCCGCACGAGGCACAGACGCCCGAGAAGATCGATATCGCCAAGTTGAACCGCAAGAACACGAGGGCCGCATAACATGGCCGAATCCATCCAGTCGCTCGACCAGCTCTCGCAGCTCAAGACGGCGGCGGCGCCCGATGCGCCCAAGCACGAGAAGAAGGTCGACAAGTTCAACCGCGCCTATGCCACCGGCAAGCGCAAGGACGCGGTCGCCCGCGTCTGGATCAAGCCGGGCGCCGGCAAGGTCACGGTCAACTCGCGCGAGGTCGAGGTCTATTTCGCCCGTCCCGTGCTGCGCATGATGATCGAGCAGCCGTTCTCCGTGGCCGCGCGTTCGGGCCAGTACGACGTGATCTGCACGGTCGCCGGCGGCGGCCTGTCCGGCCAGGCCGGCGCGGTCCGTCACGGCATCTCCAAGGCGCTCACCTATTTCGAGCCGGAGCTGCGCTCCGTGCTCAAGAAGGGCGGCTTCCTGACCCGCGACTCCCGCGTGGTCGAGCGCAAGAAGTACGGCAAGGCCAAGGCCCGCCGGTCCTTCCAGTTCTCGAAGCGTTAATCGCTTCGGTCACATTCGCCGCGAAAGCGGCTTCAATGAGATGCAAAAGGGCGCTGATTTCAGCGCCCTTTTTGTTGTTCGTTTGTATGCAAATTGATGGCGTGTTTCCCGAAAACTTGGCCTCCCGCGAAAACCTGAATGGAACTCGCGCGACCTAGCGTCGCATTCGGAAGGGCGCGCAAACGGCTGGGCCGGTCGCGTAACTGCTATGTTCTAGAGGGGGCCGACATGATGTCGCTCGATAGCATCACGCTCTATTTGGTCGCCACCATGGTCGCCGCACTGCTCGGCGCCATGATGGTGTTTTTCGGCAGGCAGGAGAACAGCCCTGCACTGAAATGGTGGGGCACCGCCTATCTGCTCGGTGCCGCCTCCGTCGCGCTGTGGACCGCGGCCGGCGACAGGCTGGGCCCGCATCTTTACGTTGCGCTCAACGCGGTCGGCTTCGTCGCCTGCGGCATGGTGTGGAATGCGGCGCGCGTCTTCCACGGCCGCAAGCCGAACTGGCCGGGTCTCCTCGTCGGCGCGCTCGCCTGGGTCGCCGCCGTCACGCTGCTCGCCCCCGAGGCATCCATGTTGCGGATGATCATCGGCGCCGGCATCGTCTCGGTTTATGCGGCATTGACCGCCAGCGAGCTCTGGACCGAACGGCGCAAGAGCCTGCAGCGGCGCTGGCCGGCCTTCGTGATGCCGGTGATGCATGGCTGCGTGTTGATGCTGCCGGTCCTGATCGGCAGCTTCCTGCGTCCGCACGATGCCGGCTTCTCCCAGAGCATCTGGGTCAAGGTGTTCGCGGTCGAACTGATCCTTTATGCCGTCGGCACCGTGTTCGTGATCTTCATGCTGGTGTCCGAGCGCACCGTGACCGCGCACCGCACCGCCGCGTCGACCGATCCCCTGACCGGCATGCTCAACCGGCGCGGTTTCTCGGAAGCCTGCGGCCGCGTGATCGAGCGCGAGGCCAAGGCCGGACGTCCCGTGACCGTGATGATCTTCGACATCGATCACTTCAAGTCGATCAACGACCGCTTCGGCCACCCCGCCGGCGACGAGATGCTGAAACTGTTCTCGACCGTCGTCGTCAGCAATCTGCGCATCACCGACATGTCGGGCCGCATCGGCGGCGAGGAATTCGCAGCACTGCTGCCGTGTTCGCTGGAGGAGGGCGTGCTGGTCGCCGAGCGCGTGCGCGAGGCGTTCGAGACCTCCGGTGTCGTGGTCGACGAAGGCCCGGTGGACACCACCGTCAGCATCGGCGTCGCCGGCGGACCTGCCGGCACCGAGCTCGAGGTGCTGCTGGCATCCGCCGACACTGCGCTCTACCAGGCCAAGCGCGGCGGCCGTAACCGCGTCGAGGCGGCGGAGGAGCTGCCGCTGTCGCTGGAGAACTGGCGCCGCCAGAGCGCCGCGCGGATCAGTGCGCCGCAGCCGCGGCCGGCCACCGCCTGAGACGCAGAGCAGCATCGCGGTAATCCCCTGTTTACCATTCGATCCCTACCATTGTGGTCATGGAATCGATCCGTCGACAGAACCCGCAAGCTGCCCTGATGTCGCTCGAAGCCGCTGCGGCCTCGGCACGCAGTGGCTTCGCCTGTCTGTTCTCCACTGCGGATGAATACGAGAGCGCGCTGATCACCGAGCGCCGCGCGCAGGGGCGTTACACGCAAGGCCGCCGCAGCTACTGGCCGCTCGCTTTGTTCATCGGCTGCGCCCTCATCGTGGCAGGCACGGTTCTGCTGCTGGTCTGAGAGATCTGCATTTTTGGGCCGACCAGGGCGCCGTTTCGGCGCCTTTTTCTTTTTCGCCGGCTGCGCTAGACACGCCCATCGAACAAAAAACGGGTGGAAACCGATGATCACCGAGATCGCGCAAATCGACGTCAAGCCGGGCAGCGAGAAGGACTTTGAGGCCGCCGTCGCCAAGGCCAAGGCCGCCTTCGGCCGCTCCAAGGGCTTTCACGGCTTTGAGCTGCACAAATCGATCGAAAAGCCGCAGCGCTACCGGCTGATGGTGAAATGGGCGACGCTGGAAAATCACACCGTCGATTTCCGCGGCTCGGAGAACTTCACCGAATGGCGCGGCCTCGTTGGCCAGTATTTTGCCTCGCCGCCCGAGGTGGAGCACACCGAGACCGTGCTCACGACCTGAGGGCTTATTTCTGGAGCGTGATCTTATCGGAAAACCGCTGCACACTTTTCCGGATCATGCTCTAGGCCGCTTCTGCTAAAGGCGGCGCCTCGTAGGTCTTGAAATGGTCGATCATGACCTTGGCGATGGCGACCAGCGGGAGCGCCAGCGCCAGGCCCCAGATACCGAATACGACGCCGAGCACGATCTGGAACGCGAACAGCGTGGCCGGCGGAATGTCCAGCGCCTGCCGCTGCAGGATCGGCGTCAGCACGTAGCTCTCCATGGCGTGCACGCCCATGAAGAGCAGAAAGGCCGATAGCGCCGGGATCCAGCCGGAGGCGAGGCTCGCCAGCACCACGACGACGCCGGCGATGATGGCCCCGATGGTCGGGATGAAGGCGAGCAGGCCGGCCTGAATTCCCAGGATGAACGAGCTGGGGATGCCGATGACGGCAAGCCCGATCCAGGTCACCACGCCGACCGCGAGCATGACGATGATCTGCGCGATCAGCCAGCGCTCCAGAGTCTCACTGATGCGATCGATGATGAGGGCGACGCGGGTGCGGTGCCTGGCAGGCGCCAGGAACAGCAGACCATCGTGATAGACGGCCGGCTGGGCGGCGAAGGCGAAGCCCAGGAACAGAACGATGAAGATGTTGCCGACACCGTGGATGGTGCCGAGCAGCAGCTTGAAGGTCTGGCTCACGATCGCCCCGCCGCTGGACGCCAGCGCGCCAGCGCCGGGCAGGGGACCGCGCGAGGGCGCCGCTGGTGCGGTCGCCGTCTCCGAGGGCGCAGCGGCCGAGGCGTCAGTCGCGCCGTTGCCGAAATCGAAGAAGCTGGTGTCGATGCCGTGGTTGTCCAGGAAGGACTTCACGTTCCCGATCTGCGACTTGATGGTCTTGCTCAGCAGCGAAGCCTGTTCGGCGATGGTGGCGCCGCCGAGATAGGCGATGCCGGCCAGCATCAGGGCGAGCGCGGTGCAGACGATCGCGAGCCGCACCGGATGCGGCAGGGGCACGCGGCGGCCGAGCGCGCCCGTCAGCGCGTTGAGGCCGAGACCGAGCAGCATGCCGGTGAAGATCAGCAGCAGGGTGGCGGCGAAATACCAGGTGAAGGCGAGCATCGCGGTGAACAGCACGACGCCGATGCCCCCGACCGAGATCGCCCAAGCGAGGTCGCCGCGGGTCCGGGAGCGTTCATCTTTGGACATGGTCACATCGGGTCCTTTTCAGCGCAATGCGCGCCGCACTCTCTCGACAAACCCGCTTCGGATCAAGACCGCGTCAACGCGCTGGTTTGACGTCGGCGCGCCGACGGTGCAGAGCGATGAGGAAAGAACAATGGGGGCGGTTTGAGCTTCATCAGCAAATGGGCCGGTCTGCTCGGGCTTCTGGCCGTGCTCGTGGTCGGCGACCAGATCCGGATCAACCGGCCCGGCCACAAATTTCGTCTCACGGTCGAGGTCACGACGCCTGACGGGATCAAGGCCGGATCCGGGGTTCTGGCCGTTGTGCCCGACCGCAACTATAACCGTGGCGGCCGCACCACGATGCGCGGGGAGGCGGTGTTCGTCGATCTCGGTCAGAGCAAGAATCTGGTGGCATTGCTGGCGCACCGGCAGGACGCCAAGCTGGACTTCGACGACATCAACTATGTCGCGCTCCGTGCCTATGGCGCCGCGCGCGGCAACCGCGTCTCGTTCAACGATATCCACCGGCAGACCGGCGTTGTCCCGGTGCAGGCAGACCTCGTGCCGGTGCTCGTCAGCTTTGGCGATCCCAAGGATCCCAAGACGGCGCGCCTTGTCGCCGGCGACCATGCGGAGGCGGTTCTGGGCGAGGGCTATGCGATCCGGGGCATCACGGTCGAAGTCGTGCCCAACGGGATCTGGCCGGTTGATTTCGGTGGGGTGCTCGGAGAGCCCGTGACGCGCGGCGTCAACGCGAAACTGCCCTGGCTGGCCGCCCCGGGCGATCCGGCCGCAACCGCACTGCAGGCCGCCGGGCTGCCCGCCGGGGGCGAGGCCCGGGAGGCATTTGCGCGAAAATAGCATTGCCGTCCCGCGATCCCTTCTGTTGAATTTGTTCCAGCCCAAGGGCATGTTTGGAGAATCTTCTTATCGGAGAGGCGCGGAACGACAGATGAGAAAGCCGGTCGTCGGCGTGATCGGGAATGCCCATCGCGTCGAAAATCGATTTCAGGTCCAGATGGTCGGCGAGCGCAATTTGCGCGCCGTGGCCGAGGTTTCCGGTGGCCTGCCGATGATGTTCGCGGGCGCGCCCGATATCACCGATATCGGTGCGCTGCTCGACGTGGTCGACGGGATCGTGCTCACCGGCGCCCGCGCCAACGTCCATCCGACCCGCTTCAATGTCGATCCGTGTGAGCGGCACGAGCCGTACGATATCCATCGCGACGAGGTGGCGCTGGCGCTTTCGGTCGCCTGCGTCGCCCGCGGCGTGCCGCTGTTCGGCATCTGCCGCGGCCTCCAGGAGATGAACGTCGCCTTCGGCGGCTCGCTGCATCCCGAGATCCGCGAAATTCCCGGCCGCATGAACCATCGCATGCCCCGGCTCGAGAACGGCGAGATTCACCCCGATCCGACCGTGGTGTTCGCCGACCGTCACGACGTCGAGCTGACGCCGGGCGGGGCGTTCGCAAAATTGCTCGGCTGCGAGAAGATCAGGGTCAATTCACTGCACGGCCAGGGCATCCTCGATCCCGGCAAGCGCGTGCTGGTCGAGGGCGTCGCCGAGGACGGCACCATCGAGGCGATCCGGATCGCGGAAGCCCCGACGTTCGCGCTCGGCGTGCAATGGCACGCCGAATACGATCCCCAGCGCAATCCGGTCAACCGCAAGCTGTTCGAAGCCTTCGGCGAAGCGCTGGTCGCGCGGCAGCGCGCGGCGGCGTAGGGCACACGCGTGTCCCGGACGCGCTGCCGCGTTCTTACGCTTCTGCGCAGAGCCGGGACCCAGCACCCTGGAGTCCGTTGCGGCATGGGCCCCGGCTCTGCAGCGCACCGCTGAAGAAGCGCTGCGCTGCGTCCGGGGCACGAGAGCGGAAATCTGGTGCACAGCTGCATCAAACCCGTCATTGCGAGCGTAGCAAAGCAATCCAGAATCTCTCCGCGGAGGCAGTTTGGATTGCTTGGTCGCAAGAGCTCCTCGCAATGACGGAGCAAGGTGCATCGTCGGCATCGCCACGCTCTCAGCGGAACTCGCACACACGCCTTCCCATTCTCGCGGCGCGTTTCGCCCGAGGCTTGCTGTCGTTCGCACCCCATGAAGACCAAAGGGCGCAGGGAAGGCCGGGCGCCGGCGGCACCCGCAAGTCCGTGCGCGACGAAGATGCACACGGGGTGGACCACAGGTGATGCCGGTCGCCCGGCCTTCCCTGCGCGGCTGGTTTTAACGGTGTCCTTCGTGCTCTCCCCGGGGAGCGATGCACTATTGCCCCCGTCGCCTCGCGGATGATCGATGCGCGTGCCCGGTCGGGCCGCTACATCACCGCAAGCCTTGACGCACAGACCCCGGGCGTCAGGACCACACGACTTCTCCGTCCGCGGACGGTCCCGCCGGGATACCCGTAGGCTTGCGTGTGCTCGCCCCCAGGCATCGACGAAACCGCTGTGACCGCGCCGTGTCGTATCGCGTCGCCTGAGGACTCACGGTTGCCCGCCCTGTCATCATGCCGAGCCGCGCCGGCGCTACCGCGTCCACCGCCACCCGGCCCGCATCTCGTGACGATCGCGAAGCGCCCCTTTGGCAGGGCCGGGATAGCGCGTCTATGCCACAAATCCGAAATTCGGGAAAGTGGAATATTTTTGAGGGGAGGGCTTGACCGGGTGTTTTGCCCGACGCCTCTCGGGAGTGACCCTGGCAGGGGCTTATTGCGTTATCCCAATGCCGGGAGCCGCTTTATCGGGAAGACTTGCTTGGTGGATTTGGCAGATACACCTTAAGTTTTGTCCCAGGACGGAGGATGACTTTCATGAGCAGACCTGTGAAGACTGAAAGCGAACTGATCGCCATGGCCAAGGCCGAGTTGAAGGTTCATGCCGACTGTCCCGATGGAATGACGATTTCGATCCTCCGCGATGGCAATTCCTGGGAGTTTCGGGCCAGCGCAGACCGGGCCACCTCGGATCGGCCCGGCTACCCTGAATGCGTCGCCATGCTTGTCCAGATCGGCGATCACCTCTGCAAGCAGTACGACGTCGAGGGTTAGGCTCGTCCGAGAGCCGGATTGCCGCTGCCCCTGCATCGACCAAATTAGGCACAGTGATCCATTTTTGAGATCACTGCGGCAAACTGTCCATTTTCCTGTTGACCACGAAATTGCTGACGGTAAAGGTGCCGTGCTTCACGCGCGGCCGAGACCCGAACACGTCTCGGCGAAAACCGACAACAAGAACGAGCGGAAGCATCAGGAGGGTGAACTAGCTCCCGCGCAGACCTGGACGGTCGCTGATACAGCGCGCCATGGTACTGCGCGTTCGGGGGTAGCACTCGGCGAGGGGGAAAAGGCATCGATGCGCCCATTGTTGGAGGTGAGTACGGCTATCGACTGGCTGAACGAAAAGGTCGGTAACGTCTGCAATATTCTGGTGCTCGCGGCCTGCGTGGTCAGCGCTGCAAATGCGATGATCCGGTATGCCTTCAGCTACAGCTCCAACAGCTGGCTCGAGACGCAGTGGTATATGTTCGCCGTCGTCGTGATGTTCGGCTCGTCCTATACTTTCAAGCGCAACGAGCATGTGCGCGTCGAAATCCTCTATCTCATGCTGTCCGAACGCGGCCAGCTGTGGCTCGACCTGATCGGGACATTGGTCTTCCTCGTCCCGGCGTGCCTGCTCCTCAGCTACCTCTCATGGGCGATGTTCTACAACTCGTTCATCATCGGCGAGATGTCCAACAACGCGGGCGGCCTCCTGCGGTGGCCGATCAAGTTCGTGCTGCCGGCCGGATTCTTCATGGTCGCTCTGCAGGGCGTCTCGGAGGCCATCAAACGCGCCGCCGCCTTGCGCGGTGAAGTCACGATCGATGCGAAATATGAGCGGCCGACCCAATGATCACGATTGAGATGATGCCGCCGCTGATGTTCGGCGGGCTGGTTCTGGCCATGCTGATCGGATTTCCGGTCGCCTTCACGCTGGCCGCTCTCGGGCTTTCGTTCGGATTCCTCGCGATCCACGAGGGCTTCTTCGGGTTCAGCTTCCTCCAGGCCATTCCGGAGCGCATCTATGGCAGCGTTCTGGCGAACGAGCTGCTGCTGGCAATTCCATTCTTCACGTTCATGGGCGCGATCCTCGAACGATGCGGCCTCGCCGAGGATATGCTGGATTCGATGGGGCAGTTGTTCGGCCCCGTTCGCGGCGGTCTCGGCTATTCCGTGATCATCGTCGGCTTCATCCTCGGTGCCATTACAGGCACCGTGGCGGCGCAGGTCATTGCGATGGCGCTGATCTCGATGCCGGTGATGATCCGCTACGGCTACAACATGCGCTACATCACCGGCGTGCTCGCAGCCTCCGGCACCATTACCCAGCTGGTGCCTCCCTCGCTGGTTCTGATCGTGCTCGCGGACCAGCTCGGGAAGTCGGTCGGCGATATGTATCTGGGCGCGTGGGGCCCATCGATCCTCCAGATCGCACTCTTCGCCGGCTACACGTTTGCGCTGAGCGTGATCAAGCCGGGCCACGTTCCGGCAGTGCCCAAGGAAGCAAGGACGCTCACGGGCTGGGCGCTCTGGCGCAAATGCCTTTTGGGGATCATCCCGTCCGCTGTTCTGATTTTCGTGGTGCTCGGCACGATGATGCTTGGTCTTGCCACCCCGACCGAAGCAGGCGCGATGGGCGCCGTCGGCGCGATCGTCCTTGCCGTCATCCATCACAAGGATTTCAGCTCGGCCGGGCACAAGGTGCTGCTCGTCGGCGTTGCGGCCGCGGGTGTCGGCACGATTATCGGCATCTACTTCACGCCGAATCTGCCGTTCAAGATCGCCTTTGCGATTGCCTATCTCGCCGTCGCCTGGGTTTGCATCGAGGCGATCAGGATTCCGGACCTGCGCTTGCTGGTCAAGCAGGGCTACGAGACCACGATGCGCATCACCTGCATGGTGACGTTCATCCTGATCGGATCGACCTGCTTCTCGATCGTCTTTCTCGGTTGCAACGGGGGTGTCTGGCTGGAGCACATGCTGACATCGCTGCCGGGCGGGGTCTGGGGCTTCCTGATCTTCATGAACCTGTTCATCTTCTTCATCGCCTTCTTCCTCGACTTCTTCGAGATCGCCTTCATCATCATCCCGATGATCGCGCCGATCGCGCAGAAGCTGCTCACCCCCGTGGTGGGGGCGGATGCCGCCTTGATCTGGTTCGGTGTCATGCTCTGCGTCAACATGCAGACCTCCTTCCTGCATCCGCCCTTCGGCTTTGCCTTGTTCTACCTGCGAGGCGTGGCGCCGAAGGAGGTCAAGAGTTCGGACATCTATTGGGGCGCGATGCCCTGGATCGGCCTGCAGGCGATCATGGTTGCGGTCGTCATCGCATTCCCGATCACGGTCACCGGGCTGCTGGACGCTCCCGTCAAGGTGGATCTGGACAAGATCAAGATCGAAATTCCCGACATCGAGCTGCCGCCGCCGCTCGATTTCGGCCAGCCCAAGAATTGAGGAAACATCTCTGCCCGGGGATTGATCCAAATATTGGAGGGCGGTGACCTGCCAACGCTGCCCTTGCGCAGGGAGCCGCGGACCTTGATTGCGACGTCGCAACCGATCGGCAGGCTGGCGGAGTAGACGGTCGCCTCGCGCTGTGGCTAAGTCCAGGCCCAGAGTAGCGAAAGGGGAGCCCGATGCCGTATTTCCCATCTGGACAAGACCGAGACTTCCGCGTCTGCAAGGTGCTTGCCGACCTGTTTTGCGCAATCTTGCTCGGGACCTTTTCCATCGTCTTCTTCGGCTGGATCGGCGGCATTGTCGCGTTCGTTATCCTCGAAGTGTGCCTGATCGGGCTCGATTGGCTGATCCCGAGCGCGGACGACGCGGCTGGCGTTGTTCGCTAAGGGCAGCTCAATGGCCGAATCTCTCCCGCGACGGAATGGCCTCGCGATGGAGCGTAGCGCCACCGTCACGGTCCATCTCCTGCTCGCATCCTCCGCATTCGCCCAGAGCGCGCGTAGGGCGGATTAGCCGAAGGCGTAATCCGCCATCTTGTCTTGATTGGGCAGCTTCAATGCCAAACTATCGCCGTGCATTTGTTCCGGGTGGTTGCTGGTTTTTCACGGTCAATCTTCTCGACCGGAAGCAGAGGCTGCTCGTCGAGCACGTCGCAGCGCTGCGCGCGGCTGTTGCAGCGACGCGTCGGGACTATGCTTTCGCGATCGATTCGTTTGTCGTTCTTCCGGACCACCTTCATGCAGTCTGGACGCTTCCGGAAGGCGATGCCGATTTTTCCATGCGGTGGAGATTGATCAAGACGCGCTTCGCGAAGACCTTGCCGAAGACGGAGCCTTTGACCGCGGTACAGATCGCCGGACGGGAGCGTGGCATATGGCAGAACCGATTCTGGGAGCACCTCATCCGCGACGAAACCGACTACGCACGCCATGTCGAGTATTGTTACATCAATCCCGTGAAGCATGGTTATGTGACCCGCGTGTTGGACTGGCCGCATTCGTCGTTCCACCGAGATGTCGAGGCGGGCCTGTTTCCTGAGGATCGGGCAGGAGATAGCAGCACGGACGGTGACTTTGGCGAACGCGCGTGAGCGTCGCCAGCAGTCGGCGGATTACGCCTTCGGCTAATCCGCCCCACGAGGACTGGCGCCACGCATTCGAGGCGCATTCAAAAATTCGGAAGAGATAAACCAATCAGTAGGAATTGGTCCGCCCTGATTTTTGCGGCTCTGATTTGTTCTTTGAGAACAAAGTGGAGTCGGATGCGGAACGAAAGCGGATGGCTCGAAGGCGCCTCACATCGTCCGCTCCATCCGTCGCGCGCGATAGGCCTGCGGTGACATCAAGGTGAGCTTGCGGAACGCCTTGCGAAAGCTGCTCTCGTCCTCATAGCCGGTTGTGCGTGCGATCGCCTTGATCGGCTGCGTCGTCGTCTCCAGCAGCGTGCGTGCGCGCTCGACGCGGCGGCGCATGATGAAGGCCTGCGGCGGCTCGTGCGTGAGCTCCTGAAATTTCCGGTTCAGTGTGCGCTCGCTGAGACCGAGTGCGCCGGCAAGGCGCTTGACCGTCATCGGGGCCTTGCCCGTGCGGCGAACCAGGAGTTCGGCCCTGGTCAGCAGCGGGTCCTGCGAGAGCAGATAGCCGACCGGCATGAAGATCGACTGGGTGCGCTGCGCGGTATCGATGACGGCGTAGTCCGCGCATAATCTTGCGGTCTCCTTGCCCTCGACCATCTCGATCAGCCTGAGCAGGAGGTCGACCCATGACATCGGGCCGGCTGCGCAGACGATGCGGTCCGCCACGGTGACGACGGCATCCGGGGCAAGGTCGATGCAGGGATGACGCTGCCGCAGCTCGCCCTGCAGCCACCAGGTGATGGTGGCGCGGCGGTTGTCGAGCAGACCGGCGCCGGCCAGCAGGAACACGCCGCTGCAGAACGCGCCAATCAGGCGGCCGTTCGCGTGCTGCTGCCGGAGCCAGGCGCCGGCGCGGTCATATTGCGGCTGCAGGCGCTGGGCGGTGACATGATCGACGAGATTGCCGGGGACGAGGATCGCGTCGAAGCGAGTGCGTTGCCCGATCCCGCCATCGACCGCGACCATCCGGCCGCCGCCGGCGCACACGGGCTTGCCGTCGAGCGAAAACGTCTGCCAGCTGAAGCTGGATTTTGCGCCGCTCTGCTGCATGACGTGATTGGCGAGCGACAGGATGTCGGCGACGCCGGCGATCGCCGAATGCATGCAGCCTTCCAGTGCCAGAATTGCGAGCTTCATGAGATCACCCGGTGTTGATGCCGCGATCCTATCCGATCGGGTCCGCGGGCGCGTGGCGGAAATTGCCTGATCTCTGTCTTATCCGCCACTGCCTTGCGGAGCGTGTCCGGTCCAATCTGCCGCCGTCGTCACCCGACATGATTGGAGAGAGACATGCCTTACGTCACCATTTCCACCGTCCGCGGCATTCTGGATGCCGCGCAGAAGAAGACGCTGCTCGAACGCGTCACCGACCTCCTGGTCGAGGTCGAAGGGCAGGGCAGCCCGGATTTCCGCCGCAACGTCTGGGTCAGGATCGAGGAGCAGGAGCCCACACACTGGTCGCTCGGCGGCATGCAGCCGACAGCTGAGATCATCGCGAGCACGTTCGGCGCGATCGGGACGGACGGGGTGCGGATCGCGCGGCGCTAGCAGCACGGAATGCGTGGGCGGATCAGCTCAAGGCATGGCCCGCCCGCCACCGCCCCGTGCTCAACCGATCTACGGGGCGGTTTCCATTGCATCGCACAATCAGGACGGGGGCCTGCACCAGCACACGGCTGCATTGAGGTTCGAGAGGCGAACACCATATGCTCTGCAAGGGAGCCCTGCCGTGCAGACCATGAAGGCGGCCCTCGTTGCGGCGATTGGCGTCGTTGCTTTGATCTGCTGCCTCCTTCCCAGCTCAGCGGAGGAGAACGGCCGCCTTGCACTGATTGTGTCGATCGAAGGGGCCATTGGCCCTGCGTCGGCCAGTTACGTGAAGGAGGCCTTGGCCAAGGCAAGCGAACGGCGCGCCGAGGTCGTGCTTCTGAGAATCAACACGCCCGGCGGTCTCAATTCCAGCATGCGCGAGATCATTGCGGATGTGCTGGCCTCGCCCGTTCCTGTCGTCGGTTACGTCGCTCCCTCCGGCGCCCACGCGGCGAGCGCGGGGACCTATATCCTTTATGCGACCCACATCGCGGCGATGGCGCCGGGCACCAATATCGGTGCGGCAACGCCGGTGCAGATTGGCGGACCGCTGCCGGGGCTGCCGAGCGGTACACCGGACAAGGGCAGCAAGGACAAGAAGGACGGCGGCCAGCAGAGCGAGCCCAAGGATCAGTCCAAGGATCAGTTCAAGGATGCGATGACGGCAAAGGTGACCAATGACGCGGTTGCCTTCATCCGCAGCCTTGCGGAGCTGCGTGGCCGCAATGCGGACTGGGCGGAGAAGGCGGTCCGTGAGGCTGCCACTCTCTCTGCCAACGGCGCGCTGCAGTCCCATGCCATCGAACTCGTCGCGCGCGATCAGGCTGAGTTGCTGAGGCAGCTCGATGGCCGCGAGGTCGAGGTTGCAGGCGGCAAGACGCAGCGTCTCGCGACCAAGGATGCCGTCGTCGAAGCCATCGACCCCGGATGGATATCCCGCTTCCTGGCGGTCATCACCGATCCGAATGTGGCGTTCATTCTCCTGATGGTCGGCATCTACGGCCTGATCTTCGAGTTCATGTCTCCCGGAGCCGTCGCTCCCGGCGTGGTCGGCGCGATCTGCCTGCTGATCGGTCTCTATGCGCTCAATTTGCTGCCGATCAACTATGCCGGCCTTGCCCTGATGCTGGTCGGCATCGTGCTTCTCACCGTCGAAGCCTTCAATCCGACCGTGGTGATCGGTCTCGGGGGGATCATCGCTTTCGTGCTGGGAGCGCTGATGCTCTTCAGGGTCGAGGCGCCCGGCTACCACCTGTCGTGGTGGGTGATCGGCGTCACGGCAGCCGTGTTCGCCGGCTTTGCTCTGGTCGTGCTTGGTTCGCTTCGGCGTGCCGCCCGGGCTCCGGAACGGGTCGGCGCGCAGGCGATGCGAGGCTTGCCCGCCGAGGTTCTCGACTGGAGCGGGAGCGAAGGTCACGTCTTCGCCCATGGCGAGCGCTGGCAGGCGCGTGGCGCCGAAACGTTCAAGCCCGGAGAGACGGTCGAAGTCGCGAACGTCGTCGACCTGACGCTGCTGATACGGCGCGCACCGGCCAGGACCGGTGAGGGAGGTACATCATGATGCTGGAATATCTGACTTATGCGGCGCTTCTGCTGCTTGTCATCATGTTTCTATCCCAGGCCATTCGAATCCTGCGCGAATACGAGCGTGGCGTCATCTTCACGCTCGGCCGTTTTACCGGCGTGAAGGGCCCGGGCCTCATCATCCTCATTCCGGTCGTGCAGCAACTCGTCAAGGTCGACCTCCGGGTGATGGTGCAGGTCGTGCCGCCGCAGGACGTGATTTCGCGGGACAACGTGTCCGTCAAGGTCAACGCCGTTCTGTACTTCCGCATCGTCGACCCCGAACGTGCCATCATCAAGGTCGGCGATTACATGGCCGCCACTAGCCAGCTCGCGCAGACGACGTTGCGCTCGGTGCTCGGCAAGCACGAGCTCGACGAGATGCTGGCCGAGCGCGACAGGTTGAACGCCGATATCCAGGAGATCCTCGACAAGCAGACCGACGTCTGGGGCATCAAGGTGACCGGCATCGAGATCAAGGACGTCGATATCAACGAAACCATGGTGCGCGCGATTGCCAAACAGGCCGAGGCGGAACGGTTGCGTCGCGCCAAGGTGATCAATGCGATGGGCGAGCAGCAGGCTGCCGAAAAGCTCGTCGAGGCCGGCCGGATTCTCGCGCAGGAGCCTCAGGCGATGCAGCTGCGTTACTTCGCAGCCCTGCACGATATCGCGGGCGAACGGTCATCGACTGTCGTCTTTCCGCTGCCGACGGGCTTGCTCGACCATTTTATGCCGCGGCGGGACAATCCTTAGCCATAAGCATTGGGAGGACCATCTTCGGCCTCAATGGGCGTATCGAATGTCGATCCCAACTTGAACGGGAGGAGAATTCGATGACGAAGCATGCCGCCAGACCCGCAATCCACCGCCGAAATCGGCCGTCGATCCTTGCCGTTCCGCTGATCGCCCTCGCACTTTGGTCGTGGGGGATCGCCGCGGCGCAGGCCGCGGAATCGGGCAAGGACGCGATGGCTGCCGGCTTGCCGCGCATTCTCGTGCTTGCGACCGGCGGCACCATCGCAGGTCAGGCCGACGCGCGTGCGACCGGCGCCTACAAATCCGGCCAGATCACGGGCGAGCAGCTGATGCAGTCGGTGCCGGGCCTGGACAAGCTCGCAAAGCTGAATGCCGAGCAGATTTCGTCGATCGGATCCCAGGACATGAACGACAAGGTCTGGTTTGCGCTGGCCCGCCGCATCCAGGACGCCTTCGACAAGAACGAGGCTGATGCGGTCGTCATCACCCACGGCACCGATACGCTGGAGGAGACCGCGTTCTTCCTCGACAACGTGGTGCGCGGCGACAAGCCGGTGGTGATCGTCGGCTCGATGCGGCCGGCGACGGCCGTCAGCGCCGACGGCCCCGGCAATCTCTACGAAGCGGTGCAGGTGGCGGCCGACCCGCGCTCGCGCGGGCGCGGCGTGCTGGCGGTGCTGAACGACAAGATTCAGGGCGCGCGCTCGGTCACCAAGACCAACACCACCAGCATCGAGACGTTCAGCTCGGCCAATGACGGGCCGATCGGCTATGTCGACACCGCCGGCGGCATTCGCTTCATGGCGCAGGCTCAAAGTCTCAAGCGCGCGACCTATCAGCTTCCAGCTGGCGAGCAATTGCCGCGCGTCGCGATCGTGTACTCGCACGCCAACATGGACGCCGTTCCGATCGAGGACGCCATCTCGCACGGCGCAAAGGGCATCGTGCTGGCCGGCGTCGGCGACGGCAACACCTCGAAGGCGGCGCTCGATGCGCTCGAAGCGGCGGCGAAGAAGGGCGTCATCGTGGTTCGCTCGACGCGGGTTCGATCGGGCTTCGTGACGCGGAACGTCGAGGTCGACGACGACAAGAACGGGTTCGTCGTGTCCGAAGACCTTAATCCGCAGAAGGCGCGGGTGCTCACGCAATTGCTGATCGCGGGCGGCGTGACCGCGCCGGCAGAGCTGCAGAAGGCCTTTACGGCGACGTGGTAGCGGGCAGGGTCGTACACGCTCCGATTCAAACGAAAAGGCGCTCCTTGCGGAGCGCCTTTTGCTTGTCGCAGACGTCCGGGCGGCTTAGCCCGAATAGTACATCTCGAACTCGACCGGGTGCGGGGTCATTTCGAAGCGGGCGACTTCGGTCATCTTCAGCTCGATATAGGCGTCGATGAAGTCGTCGTCGAACACGCCGCCGGCCTTGAGGAAGCCGCGATCCTTGTCGAGGTTTTCCAGCGCCTCGCGGAGCGAGCCGCAGACGGTCGGGATCTGCTTCAGCTCTTCCTTCGGCAGGTCGTAGAGGTCCTTGTCCATCGCCGGACCCGGATCGATCTTGTTCTTGATGCCGTCGAGGCCGGCCATCAGCATCGCGGCGAAGCCGAGATAGGGGTTGGCCATCGGATCGGGGAAGCGCACCTCGACGCGCTTGGCCTTCGGCGAAGCGGTGTAGGGGATGCGGCAGGAGGCCGAGCGGTTGCGCGCGGAGTAGGCGAGCAGCACCGGGGCCTCATAGCCCGGGACCAGACGCTTGTAGGAGTTGGTCGACGGATTGGTGAAGGCGTTGATCGCCTTGGCGTGCTTGATGATGCCGCCGATGTAATGCAGGCAGGTCTCCGAGAGGTCGGCGTATTTGTTGCCGGCGAACACCGGCTTGCCGTCCTTCCAGATCGACTGGTGCACGTGCATGCCCGAGCCGTTGTCGCCGAAGATCGGCTTCGGCATGAAGGTGGCGGTCTTACCGTAGATGTGCGCGACCTGGTGGATGCAGTACTTGTAGATCTGCATGTGGTCGGCCATCAGCGTCAGCGTGTCGAACTTCATGCCGAGCTCGTGCTGGGCGGAAGCGACCTCGTGGTGATGCTTCTCGACCTTGACGCCCATCTTGGCCATGGCGCCCAGCATCTCCGAGCGCATGTCCTGCACCGAGTCCTGCGGCGGGACGGGGAAGTAGCCGCCCTTGGTGCGGATGCGGTGGCCGAGATTGCCGCCTTCATATTCGGTGTCGGAGTTGGTCGGCAGCTCGGAGGAGTCGAGGCGGAAACCGGTCTTGTAGGGCTCTGCCGAATAGCGCACGTCGTCGAACACGAAGAACTCGGCCTCGGGACCGACGAACACGCTGTCGCCCACGCCCATCGACTTCACCATGGCTTCCGCCTTCTTGGCGATGCCGCGGGGGTCGCGGTTGTAGGGCTCGCCGGTGGTCGGCTCGAGCACGTCGCAGGTGATGACCATCGTGGTCTCGGCGAAGAACGGGTCGATCGTCGCGGTGACCGGATCGGGCATCAGGCACATGTCGGACTCGTTGATCGCCTTCCAGCCGGCGATCGAGGAGCCGTCGAACATCGTTCCTTCGGCGAAGATGTCATCGTCGATCATGCTGACGTCGAACGTCACATGCTGCCACTTGCCGCGCGGATCGGTGAAGCGCAGGTCGACGTACTTGACGTCGTTGTCCTTGATCGATTTCAGGACGTCTTTGGCGGTCTTCATGCATACCCCTTTTGGCTCTGCGGGTCGGTTTCCAGATGAGCAAAATTATTCTCGCTCGGGCGAGTTTTGCGCGACCGCACAAACGAAATCAGGCCGCCGAAGCAGCCTTCTTTCTAGTCGGAGTGTCGCAAAATTCGGGATAGCACCCGG
Source organism: Bradyrhizobium sp. 25ACV (assembly GCF_054863005.1). Classification (NCBI taxonomy): domain Bacteria; kingdom Pseudomonadati; phylum Pseudomonadota; class Alphaproteobacteria; order Hyphomicrobiales; family Nitrobacteraceae; genus Bradyrhizobium; species Bradyrhizobium sp. 25ACV. The sequence continues at coordinate 235,529 of NZ_JAVAYO010000006.1, read as the reverse complement.
CTCAGATAGCGTCCAGCCCGGATTCGCCGGTTCGGATGCGGATCGCCTCTTCGATGTTGGAGACGAAGATCTTACCATCGCCAATGCGACCGGTTTGCGCGGCGCGGCGGATCGCGTCGATGGCGCGCTCGACCAGATCGTCGCCGATCACGATCTCGATCTTCACCTTGGGCAGGAAGTCGACGATGTATTCTGCGCCGCGGTAGAGCTCGGCGTGCCCCTTCTGCCGGCCAAAGCCCTTGGCTTCGGTGACGGTGATGCCCTGAAGGCCGACTTCCTGAAGCGCTTCCTTCACCTCGTCGAGCTTGAATGGCTTGATGATGGCTTCGATTTTCTTCACTGCGCGCCTCCCGGCCTTTCGATCAAATAGCAACGTCTTCGTCAGGATGCGCTTTTCTTAACGCACGATCTTGTCTTCGCTATGCCGGGATCCCTGACCAGTCCGGCAACAACGGCCGGCCACACTCTGATAAATGCCAGTGAGCACGACGAACCGAAGCGGCTTCCTCGAAAGCAGGGTCTATGCCAAGTTGCAAATGCCCTGATTATTGGAGCGTTATCAGCCTTTTAACGAGCATCTCTGAGTAGTGGTGCCGACCTGCACAAAATACCTAAGACTACGAAATAGGCAAACGGTTCAATATGTGTGCAGATCGACGTTCCCCAGGGTGGGGCGGCACGGAACGTGCCTGTTGAAAAGGCGTTTGGACCAGGGAAGTGGCATGGAAGTTCTGACCACCGCTGAAATGCAGCGCGCCGACCAGCTCACCATCGCGGCCGGCACGCCCGGATTCAAGCTGATGCTGAGCGCGGGCCAGGCGGTCACCGAGGCCGCCCAGGCGCTGGTGGAGGAGGGGCCAATCCTGATCGTGGCCGGCCCCGGCAACAATGGCGGTGACGGTTTTGTCGCGGCCGTCGAGCTCGCCGCCCAGGGGCGTGAGGTCTCGGTCATCCTGATGTGCGAGCGCGATCAGCTCCAGGGCGACGCCGCCTCCGCGGCGCGCGGCTGGAAGCACCCGGTGCTCCCGTTCAATCCGCAGGCGATCGGTCGGCCTGCGCTGATCATCGATGCGCTGTTCGGCGCAGGCCTCAGCCGCCCCGTCGATGGCGAGGCGCGCGCGATGATCGAGGCGATCAACGCCAACGGCGCCCCGGTGCTCGCGGTCGACCTGCCGAGCGGCATCAACGGCACCAGCGCGGCGGTGATGGGCGCGGCGGTGAACGCCACCGAGACCGTCACCTTCTTCCGCAAGAAGCCGGCGCATCTCTTGCTGCCCGGCCGGATGCATTGCGGCCGGGTGCGCGTCGCCGACATCGGCATCGACGCGCAGGTGCTGGACGAGATCGCGCCGCAGACGTTCGAGGACGATCCGGATGTCTGGGGCGCCGCTTTTCCGGTGCCGCGTATCGACGGCCACAAATACGCGCGGGGGCATGTGCTGGCGGTCTCCGGCGATGCAGCGGCAACCGGCGCTGCGCGGCTCGCCGCGCGCGGGGCGCTGCGCGCCGGGGCGGGCCTCGTGACATTGGCGAGCCCGCGCGATGCGCTCGCGATCAACGCGGCCGCGCTCACGGCGGTGATGGTTCGTCCCGTCGATACCGTCGTCGAGTTCGGCGAGCTGCTCGGCGACAAGCGCTACAACACTTGCATGATCGGTCCCGGCGCGGGTATCGGAGAGCGCACCTGCGATCTCGTTCACACCGCGCTCAGTGCGCAGCGTCGTCTGGTGCTCGATGCCGATGCCCTGACGAGCTTTGCCGCAACCCCCGAGCGCCTGTTCGAATCGATCAAGGCCTCCCAGGACAATGCGGTGGTGCTGACCCCGCACGAGGGCGAGTTTCCGCGTCTGTTCTCCGATCTCAGCAACAAATTTCCGGGCCGCTCCAAGCTGGAGCGCGTGCGCGATGCCGCCGAGCGCTCCGGCGCCGTCGTGCTCCTGAAGGGCCCGGACACCACCATCGCCGCCCCCGACGGCCGCGCCATCATCGCCGCCAACGCGCCGCCCTGGCTCGCCACCGCCGGCGCCGGCGACGTGCTCGCCGGCATCATCGCAGGGCTGCTGGCCCAAGGTGTGCCGGCGTTCGAGGCCGCCAGCATCGGCGTGTGGATGCACGGCGAGGCGGGGCGCGAAGCCGGGCCAGGCCTGATCGCGGAGGATCTCACCGAGACGCTGCCGGCCGTGCACCGGCGGATTTATGATGCGCTCGGGGTGGAGTACTAGTGCTCAGACAGCTCGCGCTCGCCGACATGGGCGCAGCGGCGCAAGTCCATCGGATCGCGTTCGACCAGGCGATGCCGTGGCTCGCCGGGCTGCACACGCCGGACGAGGACCGCTGGTTCTACCGCGAGTGTGTCTTTCCGACGTGCCGGGTGTGGGGCCGCTTCGACGATGACCTGCTGAGCGGGATCATCGCGTTCCGCGAGGGCTGGATCGAGCAGCTCTACGTGCTCCCCGTGGCCCAGGGCCGCAGCGCCGGCAGTGAGCTCCTCGACGTCGCCAAAGGTGCTTACGACCGGCTCGAACTCTGGACCTTCCAGCGTAATGCGCCGGCGCGGCGCTTCTATGAGGCGCGTGGATTCGAGTTGGTCGATGAATCCGACGGTTCGAGGAACGAGGAGAGGGAGCCCGATGCTCGCTACCTCTGGGCGCGCAGACCACTTGATCGGAGATCGATTGTAGTCTAAAAACTACAGGTGGTCGAACTCAAGCAGACTGAGACGTTCCGGAAGTGGCGATCGCGTCTGCGGGATGAGCGCGCCAGAGCGTTGATTGCGTCGCGCTTGGATCGGCTAGCTCGAGGCCACGCAGGCGACGTTGAGCCGGTCGGCGATGGGGTGAGCGAACTGCGTATCCACCACGGCCCCGGCTATCGGATCTATTTTCAGCAGCGGGGCAAGACGATCATCATTTTGCTGTGTGGGGGCGACAAGGCCACGCAGGCGAAAGACATCAAGGAGGCCAAGCGCCTTGCCAAGATGTGGAGCGAATAAAGATGGGCGAGAAGCTGACGACTTACGATCCGGCCGAGGACCTTCAATCCGATGAAGCCATTGCCGTGTTCATGGAAGAGGCCTTCAAAACCGAGGACGCCGCCTATATCGCGCACGCGCTTGGCGTCGTCGCCCGTGCGAAGGGAATGGCGCAGATTGCCAAGGAGACCGGTCTTTCTCGCGAGCAGCTCTATCGCTCGTTCAGCACCGACGGCAATCCGACGCTCAAAACGACGATCGCAGTGATGAAGGCGCTCGGCATCGAACTGACGGCCAAACCGCACGCGTAGCCGCAACCTCACTCCACCCCATACCAGCGCACCAGCCGCGGGGCGGCCCAGTCGGTCGCGACGGATTCGATCAGCCATTGTCCGGATGCGGTCGCCGCGAAAGCGATGCGCTGGATCTGGCCGGGCTCGATCGCGAGCGTGTCGAGCCAGTAGGGCTTCCAGCCGTCGTCGAGCTTGTCGAGCAGGCGGAAGTGGTGGCCGTGGAGATGGAAGACGGTCGCGACCGGGTCGGGGTTCTTGAGGGCCAGCACGACGGTGCGGCCGGGCTTGGCGCGGAAGGCCGGGGCGGAGGATCTGGAGAAGTCGGCACACCGTGCCCATCCAGCGTCGGCTGCGCCGAGCGCGACATCGAACCGCAGGGCGCCTCGGAGATCGAGCTTGTCGGGCAGGTCGTTGGAAGGGAGCGGCTGCGGCGGCAACAGCGGCGCGCGGCGCTCCAGTCTGCCGGAGACCGCAAGCGAGCCGACCTGGTACGCCTCCTTGCCGTCATGGAGCAGAATCGGGGCCGAGCTGGCCACATCCACAATGGCATCGGCACGCCCGCCCGGGGCCAGGACCAGAGCGCCATTGCGCGCCGGGAACGGTTCGGCTGGTTGTCCGTCCAGGGCCATCACCCGGACGTCGTGGTTTTCCAATTTGATTGCCAGAACAGTGCGTTGGGAGCCGTTGATAAAGCGCAGCCGCAAACGCTCACCAGCTGCAGCTGAGAGTTCAAATGAAGTCTGTCCGTTAAGCGTATAGAGCGGCGTCGCGTCCTTTGGGGCCCGTCCCGGGGGGAGAGCGGTGCCGTCCGGCCGCAGCCGCCACTCCTCGATCAGCAGGACCTCGTCGCGATCGACCGCGCCAGCGTTTGCCTCCTGCGCGATGACCGGAAGCGGGCGCGCGGGCCGCGTTAGGACGTCCTCGAAGAGGCGGAAGTCCGCCAGCAGGGTTCCCGCGCTTGGTACTGAAATAATTGAGGTTTCGGTCGCGCCCGGCGGAGCGGGCGCGCGCCCGCGCAGTGGGTCGGCCGCGGCCGGGCCATTGAGGCCGTACCAGGCTGGGGCAAGTGGGACAGGCAAGTCGTTGCGAAACACCACCTCACAGCGATCGCCGCGCTTGAGACGGACGTTCCCGAGGTGGCTTACGGCGGCCAGCTCCCAGATTGGTGTAGGTGGTTGACCCGGCCTCAGAGCCAGGGTTTGGGGCCTCGCCTGAAGGGAAAGCTGGGTGGTCAGGCCCGGCGCGGCACTGCTGGCGACCAACCCGGCCGCCGAGGTGCCAAGCCCGGCGGCAAGGCCGGCCAAAAGCTCACGTCGGGTCGGGTCGAAGAACCGCGTTTTCATGGGCCGATCCCGACCACGCCGCGCTGGATAAGTCCAGCCGTCGTGCCTACGTAAAGCCTGCCTCCATCGGGCCATTTTTTTGCTGCGAACAGTCAGGCACATGCTATAAGCCCGGCCGCCCGCGGCATCGCGGCCGGTCTTGATGCAAATTTACGCGGGCGTGGCGGAACTGGTAGACGCGCTGGATTTAGGTTCCAGTGACGAAAGTTGTGGGGGTTCGAGTCCCTCCGCCCGCACCAAGCGCTTATCGCGTTTGCACGGATTACGAGACCTGCTTTCGCGCGGATGTTTGTCCGCCGGGAGCCGGTTTGATGAAGCACCGGCGTTGAGGCGTTTGCCTCGCGCCGGATCGATTAATGACAGCGTCCCGACGCATGCGCGCCGGGACCGAACGGGAAGAAGATTGGACGCCATGCAGGTCACAGAAACCCTCTCGGAAGGTTTGAAGCACGAGTTCAAGATCAGCGTTCCCGCGTCTGATCTCGACGCCAAGGCCGGCGCCAAGCTCGTCGACCTCAAGGACAAGGTCCGCATCAACGGCTTTCGCCCCGGCAAGGTGCCGGTCACTCACCTGAAGAAGGTGTACGGCCGCTCGGTGATGGCCGAGACCATCGACCAGACCATCCGCGACACCAACACGCAGCTGTTCTCCGAGCGCGGCTTCCGCCTTGCGACCGAGCCGAAGATCACCATGCCGAGCGAGCAGGCCGAGGTCGAGGAGCTGCTGAGCGGCAAGACCGATCTGACCTACACGGTCGCGATCGAGGTGGTGCCGGCGATCGCGCTCGCCGACTTCAAAACCTTCCAGGTCGAGAAGCCCGTGGCCGACGTCACCGATTCCGACGTCGACGAGGCGATCAAGCGCATTGCCGATACCAACCGCGGCTATGCCGCGAAGGCGGAGGGCGCCAAGGCCGAGTCCGGCGACCGCGTCACCATCAACTTCAAGGGCTCCATCAACGGCGAAGTCTTCGAGGGCGGCACCGGCGAAGGCATCCAGGTCGTGATCGGCTCCAACACCTTCATTCCCGGCTTCGAGGAGCAGCTGACCGGCATCGGCGCGGGCGAGACCCGCACGCTGAAAGTGTCGTTCCCGAAGAACTACATGAACGACAAGCTCGCCGGCCAGCCGGCCGAGTTCGAGACCACCGCGACCTCGATCGAGGCGCCGCAGGACATTGCGATCGACGACGAGTTCGCCAAGACGCTTGGCCTGGAATCGCTGGACAAGCTCAAGGAAGCCGCGCGCGAGCGTCTGAACGTCGAATTCGCCGGCGCGACGCGCCAGCGCGTCAAGCGCGCGCTGCTCGACCGCCTCGACGAAGCCCATCGCTTCGAGGCGCCGCCCTCGCTGGTCGACGAGGAGTTCAATCTGATGTGGAACTCGGTCAAGGCCGAGATGGACTCCGCCGGCAAGACCTTTGCCGACGAGGACACCACTGAGGACGCCGCCAAGGAAGAGTACCGCAAGATCGCCGACCGCCGCGTGCGGCTCGGTCTCGTGCTCTCCGAGATCGGCGAGAAGAACAAGATCACCGTGACCGACGACGAGGTCGGCCGCGCCGTGATCGAGCGCGCCCGCTCGATGCCCGGCCGCGAGAAGGAAGTCTGGGACTATTACCGCAGCAACGCCCAGGCGTTGGCCCAGCTCCGTGCACCGATCTATGAGGACAAGGTCGTCGACTTCATCCTCGAGCTCGCCAACGTGACCGAGAAGAAGGTCTCGCGCGAGGACCTCTACAAGGACGACGAAGCCGAAAAGACCGCTGCCTGAAGAGCTTGAGGCAGTCATCTATTAAGGATGATCAGCGAAGAGGCCCAGCTAGCCAGATGGCCGGCTGGGCCTCTTTGTGCGAATCAGCTTCAACTGCCCGACGGATTAAGCCTTAATGCGCTCCGCACTTGTCAGAAGCGAATTGGGCTATATCTGTCGGTACGCCTTTCTATCTCTACCAAGTTCCTGCATCACAGGACGTCCGTCGGCCTTCAACAGATCCAGCCCAAACTGGCAGTCAAGACTGGCGATGTCCGCCTCTTAAAAACCCTAGGTGACTCATGCGCGATCCGGTTGAAACCTACATGAACCTCGTGCCCATGGTGGTCGAGCAGACCAACCGTGGCGAGCGCGCCTACGACATCTTCTCGCGCCTCTTGAAGGAGCGCATCATCTTCCTGACCGGCCCGGTCGAGGACGGCATGTCGACGCTGGTCGTCGCACAGTTGTTGTTCCTCGAGGCGGAAAATCCGAAGAAGGAAATCTCGATGTACATCAACTCGCCGGGCGGCGTGGTGACGTCGGGCCTTGCGATCTACGACACCATGCAGTTCATCCGCCCGCCGGTCTCGACGCTTTGCACGGGGCAGGCGGCCTCGATGGGCTCGCTGCTGCTCGCCGCCGGCGAGAAGGACATGCGCTTCTCGCTGCCGAACGCGCGCATCATGGTGCATCAACCCTCCGGCGGCTTCCAGGGCCAGGCCACCGACATCATGCTGCACGCGCAGGAAATCCTGAACCTGAAGAAGCGGCTCAACGAGATCTACGTCAAGCACACCGGCCAGACTTACAAGTCGATCGAGGACGCGCTGGAGCGCGACAAGTTCCTGACCGCGAACGACGCCAAGGAGTTTGGCCTGGTCGACAAGGTCATCGACAAGCGCGCCGAGGAACCGGCGGCGGCGAAGACCCCGTAGCACTACTGGGGCTGCGGCGATCCCTTGTTAGGCCCTTGGGCAACTCCTTGGGCAGCTCCTTGGGATCGCCTGTTACCATCAGGTGGCGTTCACGCTATGGACGCGTGCGCGCGTCGCAAAACGGTGGTTTGCGCCCTGCGACAAGCAGAAAGTTCCGCTTTCGTGCTTGTTTTTCGTGGCAATCCAGCAACGCCGGGGTGATTTCGATCACTTCGCCCGTGCCAAGACCGGAAATCACGGTATTGTCACGGGTAGCCGGCGAGCCCCGATTAGCGAATTCTTGATAGTCGGGTGACAGCATGGTTGGCTACGAATGATCGGCTATGATCGCGGAGAATCGAGTGACCGTGATTCGCACGGGATGTAACGCGTAGGGTCTTTTTTGGTACGGAATTTGCTCTACTTAAGCTTCATGCCGACCATCGTGTCGGAATGGAGCGATCGAGCGGAACGGGATCGAACCGCGGACGGAGACATGAATGAGTAAGGTCGGCACGAGCGACTCCAAGAACACGCTATATTGCTCGTTCTGCGGCAAGAGCCAGCACGAAGTCCGCAAACTGATCGCGGGTCCCACGGTCTTCATTTGCGACGAGTGCGTCGAGCTCTGCATGGACATCATCCGCGAGGAAAACAAATCCTCGCTGGTCAAGTCGCGCGACGGCATTCCGACGCCGAAGGAAATCTGCAAGGTCCTGGACGACTACGTGATCGGCCAGAGCCATGCGAAGAAGGTCCTGTCGGTCGCGGTGCACAATCACTACAAGCGCCTCAACCACCAGACCAAGCACAACGACGTCGAGCTCGCGAAGTCGAACATCCTGCTGATCGGTCCGACCGGCTCGGGCAAGACGCTGCTCGCGCAGACGCTCGCCCGCATCCTGGACGTGCCGTTCACCATGGCCGATGCGACGACGCTGACCGAGGCCGGCTATGTCGGCGAGGACGTCGAGAACATCATCCTGAAGCTGCTCCAGGCCGCCGACTACAATGTCGAGCGCGCCCAGCGCGGCATCGTCTACATCGACGAAATCGACAAGATCAGCCGCAAGTCCGACAACCCCTCGATCACGCGCGACGTGTCGGGTGAGGGCGTGCAGCAGGCGCTGCTCAAGATCATGGAAGGCACGGTGGCTTCGGTCCCGCCGCAGGGCGGTCGCAAGCATCCGCAGCAGGAGTTCCTGCAGGTGGATACCACCAACATCCTGTTCATCTGCGGCGGCGCCTTCGCCGGCCTTGAGAAGATCATCTCGGCGCGCGGACGGTCGACCTCGATCGGCTTCGCAGCCCAGGTGATGGCGCCGGAAGACCGCCGGACCGGTGAGATCTTCCGTCACGTCGAGCCTGAGGACCTCCTGAAGTACGGCCTCATCCCCGAGTTCGTCGGCCGTCTGCCGGTCGTGGCGACGCTCGAGGACCTCGATGAGACCTCGCTGAAGAAGATCCTCACCGAGCCGAAGAACGCGCTGGTGAAACAGTACCAGCGGCTGTTCGAGATGGAGAACATCGAGCTGACCTTCGCCGACGAGGCGCTTGGCGCGGTTGCCCGCAAGGCGATCGAGCGCAAGACCGGTGCGCGCGGATTGCGTTCGATCCTCGAGGCGATCCTGCTCGAGACCATGTTCGATCTGCCGGGCCTGGAAGGTGTGGAAGAGGTCGTGATTTCGCGCGAAGTCGTGGAAGGAACGGCGCGTCCGCTCTACATCTACGCCGATCGGTCCGATCGCGCCGTCGAGAACGCCAGCGCCTGATCTTTCGGCGCTGGAACGCTCCAATTGTATCCTCAAAGTGGGCTGCGGAAGTGTATCTCCGCAGCCGGTGTTGCGTCGCTTACCGCGTTGCGTAAGCGCCTGATGGCGCGCGTTTTTCAATGACTTGACACCCCCCGGGTCGATAGCCACCTAATGTCGGCGGCGAGCGAAAATTCTCTTCCAGATTCGCCTCAGTTCCGATCCGGCGAGCCGGTCCAACGCGAAAAAACGGACCGATCGGTTTTGCGGATCACCTCGGCACCTTGTGGCGGTTGCGCATGAGCATGGCGGGCTGCGTGCAAGGGGGCAAAGCAAAAGGAAAAGGCCATGACTAATCCAAAACCCAGGCCAACCATCGTTCATGGCGAAACGCACGCCTATCCCGTGCTGCCGCTGCGCGACATCGTCGTCTTCCCGCACATGATCGTTCCGCTCTTCGTCGGTCGCGAGAAGTCGATCCGCGCGCTCGAAGAGGTGATGAAGAACGACGCGCTGATCATGCTCGCGACGCAGAAGAACGCGTCCGACGATGATCCGGCGCCCGACTCCATTTACGAGACCGGTACGCTTGCCAGCGTGCTGCAGCTCTTGAAGCTTCCCGACGGCACCGTGAAGGTGCTGGTCGAAGGGCTCGAGCGTGCGCGCGTGCAGAAATACACCGATCGCGCCGACTATTACGAAGCGACCGCCATTGCGCTGGCCGACACCGATGCGAAGTCGGTCGAAGCGGAAGCGCTGTCGCGCTCGGTCGTGTCCGACTTCGAGAGCTATGTGAAGCTCAACAAGAAGATCTCGGCCGAGGTCGTCGGCGTCGTGCAGGCGATCACCGATTTCGCCAAGCTCGCCGATACCGTTGCCTCGCATCTCGCCGTCAAGATCGCGGATCGCCAGGGTATCCTGGAGACGCTGTCCGTCACCACGCGCCTGGAGAAGGTGCTGGGCCTGATGGAGAGCGAGATCTCGGTGCTGCAGGTCGAGAAGCGCATCCGCTCACGCGTCAAGCGCCAGATGGAGAAGACCCAGCGCGAGTATTATCTCAACGAGCAGATGAAGGCGATCCAGAAGGAACTCGGCGACGACGACGGTCGCGACGAGCTCGCCGATCTCGAAGAGAAGATCGCCAAGACCAAGCTCTCCAAGGAAGCGCGCGAGAAGGCGCAGCATGAGTTGAAGAAGCTGCGCCAGATGTCGCCGATGTCCGCGGAAGCGACCGTCGTGCGCAACTATCTGGATTGGCTGCTGTCGATCCCGTGGAACAAGAAGTCCAAGGTGAAGAAGGACCTGGAAGCGGCGCAAGCCATCCTGGACTCCGATCACTACGGGCTGGAGAAGGTCAAGGAACGCATCGTCGAGTATCTCGCGGTGCAGTCACGCGCCAACAAGCTCACGGGCCCGATCCTGTGCCTGGTCGGTCCTCCCGGCGTCGGCAAGACCTCGCTCGGCAAGTCGATCGCGAAGGCGACGGGGCGTGAATTCGTGCGCGTCTCGCTCGGCGGCGTGCGCGACGAGGCCGAGATCCGCGGTCATCGCCGCACCTATATCGGCTCGATGCCCGGCAAGATCATCCAGTCGATGCGGAAGGCGAAGTCGTCGAATCCGCTGTTCCTGCTGGACGAGATCGACAAGATGGGCGCCGATTTCCGCGGCGATCCGTCCTCGGCTCTGCTCGAGGTCCTCGACCCCGAGCAGAACGGGACCTTCAACGACCACTATCTCGAGGTCGACTACGATCTGTCCAACGTGATGTTCATCACGACCGCGAATACGCTCAATATTCCCGGGCCGCTGATGGACCGCATGGAGATCATCCGGATCGCGGGCTACACCGAGAACGAGAAGGTCGAGATCGCGCGCAAGCATCTGATCCCGAACGCGGTGTCCAAGCACGGCCTGGACTCCAAGGAGTTCTCGATCGACGACGACGCGCTTCTGCTTTTGATCCGCCGCTACACCCGCGAAGCGGGCGTGCGTAATCTGGAGCGTGAGCTCTCCACACTCGCCCGCAAGGCGGTGAAGGAGCTGATGATCTCCAAGAAGAAGTCGGTCAAGGTCACCGAGAAGACTCTGGAAGAGCTGCTCGGCGTGCCGAAGTACCGCTTCGGCGAGATCGAGAGCGAGCCGCAGGTCGGCATCGTCACCGGCCTTGCCTGGACCGATGTCGGCGGTGAGCTGCTCACCATCGAAGGCGTCATGATGCCCGGCAAGGGCAAGATGACGGTCACGGGCAATCTGCGTGACGTGATGAAGGAGTCGATCTCGGCGGCGGCGTCCTACGTCCGCTCGCGTGCGATCAACTACGGCATCGAGCCGCCGATGTTCGACCGCCGCGACATCCACGTGCACGTGCCTGAGGGCGCGACGCCGAAGGACGGCCCGTCCGCGGGCGTCGCCATGGCCACCGCGATCATCTCGGTCATGACCGGCATCCCGGTCCGCCACGATGTCGCGATGACCGGCGAGATCACGCTGCGCGGCCGCGTGCTGCCGATCGGCGGCCTGAAGGAGAAGCTGCTGGCTGCGGCCCGCGGCGGCATCAAGACGGTGCTGATCCCCGAGGACAACGCCAAGGATCTCACGGAGATTTCCGATGCGATCAAGGGCGGCATGGAGATCATCCCGGTCTCGCGCCTCGACGACGTCGTCGCCAAGGCGCTGGTGAAGAAGCCTGTGCCGATCGTCTGGGAAGAGGACACCAAGGTGACGGTGAAGCCGGACGGCGATGAAGCTGCCGGCGGTCTGACCGCTCACTGAGGCTCAGCGAAAAGATGATAGAACGGCGCCTTCGGGCGCCGTTTTTGTTTTGCGGGCAGGGGGAGGAGGCCGATGCAGATCGACGGGCATTGCCATTGCGGGACAATCACCTTCGAGGCCGAGGTCGATCCGGAGGAGGTCTCGGTCTGTCACTGTACCGATTGCCAGACGCTGACCGGCTCGCCGTTCCGGGTGACGGCCGTCTGTGCCGGTGCTGATGTCCGCCTGACCGGCGGTACGCCCAAAATCTACGGCAAGCGCGGTGACAACGGCCGGATGCGCTTCCAGCACTTCTGCGCCGATTGCGGTTCCCCGCTGTTCACCAGCGGCGAGGGCGACCAGGCCGACGATTGGGGCATCCGCTGGGGCTCTATCCGCCAGCGCGACAAATTGCGCCCCGTCAGGCAGATCTGGTGCCAGTCGGCGGCGGTGTGGATCGACGCGGTGCCGCTGCTGCCGGGGAGGCCGCAGGATTGAGGTTGGTTTGCGACAGGCCCGGCTTCGCCCGTTGGGCTTTCGGCGGCGGCCTGCGCTCGCTTCGCGCCACGAGCACTAACGCTGGCTTGCCGAGTTGCTGGCTTGCCGAGCCGTAGCTCGCGAAGCGAGCGAAGGCTGGTGGGCGGTCACGGATTCGAACCGCGGACCCTCTCGGTGTAAACGAGATGCTCTAACCAGCTGAGCTAACCGCCCCACGGCGCCTCTTTAGCGCCTCGGCGGGTGTCGGAGCAAGGGCCGAGCGCGCCCGAGGAGGCGGCGATCGTGCTCGCCGCCGCTGTGCAACGCCTCGGCCCGGAACCCCGCCTGATGTCAGGCTGTCTTGGTGAACATCGTCAGGACACCGTCGGCGATATTGATCGCGACGACTTGCGACGAGCTCAAGCCCTTGGCCTTGAGCACGGAGGCCGCCTGCGGTGTGGCGTCGATGGACTGCCGGAGCGACTGGATGTCCTTGTCGCTTGTGTGCGCCACGAGTTCATCGACCTTCGCGCGCACCGCCGGCTGCAATTCCTTGACGTCGACGACCTGGATGCTGCGGATCTCCGTGCTGGACTGAGTGGATGGCTGTTCCGCGCCGGGTTGTGACGATGCGCCCTGTGCCTGCACGAGAGCCGGTGTTCCGAGGGAGAGAGCCGCAACGATGACGGATGCGGTGAATCTGCGCATGGGCATGCCTTTTCCAGTTTGAGGAACGGCGAAACCTATCGACGAAATCTGGTTGGCATCTGATTCCGATGTGGCCGTTCGGTGAAACCAATGCGGCCGCAATGCGCACAGGTGAGACCGGCTGCGCGGGCTTCGGTGATGTCTACGGCAAGGGGGTAGCTTAATTGGTTAGGACATCTCGTTTACACCGAGAGGGTCCGCGGTTCGAATCCGTGACCGCCCACCCGCTCGAAAGCGAGGCAACATTTCAACGTCGACGCCAAAAGGTCGAACAGCAATCAAACCACTCGACGAGGACAGGTGTTCCAGTTTGCAAGACTCGCCTTCGCCGCGCTGCGCCCGCGGCGTTCACTTCGACAGGCACGATGCGACCGGGAGCGACGTGCACCGCAGGCATATCCACCTGCGCAACAGGCGGTGGCCCAATGAAATGCACGCGGGGGGCGGCCTTGAGCGAGATCGGCAACGATTAGAGAGGGAGCGGAATGCTGGCACCAGGAAAGTGAAGAACAGCCAACTCTGGGGCCGGACGGGCCGGCACCAAAATTCGACCCGGCTAAACTCCTGAAGCTGCCGAAGAGTTAGGGACACACTTCCCTGTATCCGACCGATCCCGCACCCGACGAGCTCCCACTCTCGACCCGGCATCCCGATTTGACCGGACGACAGCCTCCGCTGCCGCATATAAGCTGCCCGCTTGCCTGAGGCTTGGATGGTTTGGCTTCCGTTTGCTTGCGCTCAGTATCCCGCTTCTTGGCGTCCTCGCGCGTCGCAACCGGTTTCTTGTCCTGCACCTTCTCGCATTCATTGTCGTCATTGACGCGGTAGCCGGCGCGGCAGGCGATCTTGGTGCATGTGTCGCCGTCTGCCTTGAAGCCGCGATCGCAGATCAGCGGGCAGACGCGGCCGGGCTTGGCCTTGATCGCGTCCAGCGCATCGAAGCTCGCGAGCTTTGCATCGAATTTGGTGCCGGCATATTTGTTGAACAGCGCCAGCGAACGTTGTGACGAGGCATTCCAATCGCCGTCTGCGGAAGCTGTCAGACAGCCGACACGGCGGAGCTCCGACTGCACCAGCTTTGTCGTTTCCTGCGGCGACATCGCCGGCAGAGTCGAAGAGGGCGCAACCGCTGCCACTTTCTGCTCCGTGTTGGCGGAGGCCTGTTTCTCGGCGGCCTGCTTGGCGGCGAGCTCAGCTGCGGCCTTGTCGCTCGCGAGTTTCTCGGCCAGCGCCTTCTCGGCAGCCTGCTTCTCGGCGATTGCCTTCGCGACTGCCGCCTCGGCTTCTTTCCGGCGTTGCTCGGCTGCGGCCGCCTTGGCTTCCTCGACCTGCTTGGCCTTCTCGGCGGCGAGACGCTTGTCCTCGGCCGCCTTGGCCGCGGCCGCCGCCTTCTCCTGCTCGGTCTTGGTGGCGCGCTCGGCTGCGAGCCGGGCCTTCTCCTCTTCCGCCTGCCGGGCCTTGTCCGCCGTGGTCGCGCGGGTTTCCTCGGCGGCGATCTTGTTCAACTGGCCTTTGGCGAGATCGGTATAGAAGCCGCTCGGAAAGCGGTTGAGGAAGGCGGTCCATCCGTCGCGCGTCCCAAGCTGAAGCGCCAGTTCGTAGTCGCGCCGGATCTCACTGTCGGGGTTGGCCTGGGGGCCGGCGACGACCGGTTTCGTCGCAACCAGCGGCACGTCGTCGCCGCCCAGCGAGCCATAGACATAAGGCTCCTGCTTGTAGCCGGTGTTCTTGAGGACATCGTCGCGAACGAAACCGAAGGCCTTGCGCAGGTCGAGCCCCGGCGTCGGCAGGCGTTCGACCAGCGCTGCGGCAAACGGGCTGTTTTTGGAGTTGCCGTCTGAGGCCGTCGAGCCCGCCTTCGCCGCGAAGGCGACCATGGTGTTCGGGCTGGTCGGCTCGACCTTAGCGAGACCGCGGCCGATGGCGCGCGCGGCGATCGTGCGTTTCATGGTCTTGGCAAAGGGATTGTCGCGGCAGGCATCGAGGATGACGAGGCGGAGCTGCTTGGCCGGCTCGACCGCGAACAAAGCGCGGTCCAGCGGCAGCGTCTCGTCGAGGACGTCGCTGTCGGTCTCGAGCGTTGCGTCGGTGGGGATCAGATAGTTGGTGCCGTCAAGCTCGATGCCGTGGCCGGCATAATAGACGACGGCGACGTCGGCCTCACGCGCTTTGCCACCGAAGTCGCGCAGCGCCCGCCGCATCTCGGCGGCATTGAGATCGAGCTTGATGTCGACGAGGTCGAACCCGGCCTTCTTCAACATGCCGCCGACCGCCGAGGCGTCGTTCACCGGGTTGGTCAGCCGAGGCGCGCTCTTGTAGGCGGAATTGCCCATCACCAGGGCGACGCGCTTTTCCGCGTGCGCCGGGCCGCAGCCGAGGCACAAGACCGTCAATAAAAATAGAAAAAACCGAAACACGCCCATTGCAGCCCCAAATCGCAATGTGACCAGAATAGTCCAGAGCATGCCATCAAGGCAAAGCCCCCTATGTGACCAACGTCACAGGCATCCGGGCCAGCCCGCGCCATGATCGACTTGCAAGTCACAACGGAGGGTTGGTCCAATGTGCGCGCTGCTTGATTTCATTTATCGCTATTGCTGCCGGGCGTGCCTGCGCGAAGCGCGTCGCATGAGCCGAGGCCGTTCGACCATCGCAATCTCGTAGTTCCGGGCCCGGCGTGCGACCCGCCTTGACTCCTTGAAGGGTGCGCCCGCCATCCCGACGTGGTATCGCCCCTGTGCGGTTGCAAAACCGCGACGGGATGGGCATCGCGAATGGGAATGACCGGGAACACCATGCAGCAGCCAAGCGGCCACGAGCAAAACGCCGACCAGATCGCCTATTGGAACGGCCCGAGCGGCCAGCGCTGGGCCGATCGCCATGCGGCGCAGGAGAGCCTGCTCAGACCGATTGCCGACGCGCTGATCGACCGCGCCAAGCCGAGGCCCGGGGAGCGCGTCCTCGATGTCGGCTGCGGCTCCGGCGCGACGACGTTCGCGTTCGCCAAGGCGGTGGCGCCCGGTGGATTCGCGCTCGGCCTCGATGTGTCCGAGCCGATGCTGTCGCAGGCGCGCGCATTCGCGCCCAAAGGCCTGCCGCTCGATTTCGTGCTGGCGGATGCGACGGTGCATCCGTTCGAGCCGGCGAGCTTCGATCTGCTGGCCTCGCGCTTCGGCGTGATGTTCTTCGCCGATCCCGTTGCCTCCTTCACCAACTTGCGGCGCGCGCTGAAGCCGACCGGGCGTCTTGCCTTTGCCTGCTGGCGCGAGCCGAAGGAAAATCCGTGGATGATGGCGCCGCTGATGGCGGTCTACAAGCACGTGCCGAAGATGCCGCCGGTCGGGCCGGAGGAGCCGGGCCCGTTCGCGTTCGCCTCGGAGGGGCGTGTGATGCGCATCCTGAAGGGAGCGGGTTTCGTCGACATGGCGATGGAGCCGCGCAATCTGGCGATGGATGTGGCGATCGGCGGCGGCCTCGATGCCGCGGTTGATGGCGCCTTGCAGATCGGCCCCGCCAGCCGCGCGCTGCAGGGACACCCGCCGGAGACGTATGCGGCCGCAAAAGCCTCGATCCGTGAGATGCTCGCGCCGTTCCAGAAGGGGCAGAGCGTCGCGTTGCAGGGCGCGATCTTGATCGTGACCGCGAAGGCGACGTAGTCGCCCCCGAACTCCCGGTTGCGAGCATTGAAGATGAATCCAGCACTGAACCAGCGCACTGGTCTTTGGTCCGCCTTGCCCCGGTGGGTGAACTCCATCGCGTGGTTCTGGGTCTGGTTTTGCGCGATCGGCCTGGTCTTGATGGTTCATCTTGCTTTCCTGATGAACTGGCCGGATCACTTCATCCATGAGGACAGCGCGGCCTATATCATCCAGGCCGAATCCATCCTGAGAGGACAATATCTCGAGGATATGATGAAGCGGCCGTACGGCGTGGCCGCCTTCCTTGTGCTGCTGTCAAAACTGTTCGGCCCGCACATCCTCGTCTTCGTCATCGCGCAGCACCTGATGAGCGTCGGCACTGCGCTTTTCGTTGCAGGGATCGTGCGTTTTGCCGGCGCGCCGCGTTTCTTCGCGCTCGTGGCCTTTTGTCTGGCCGCGTTGCACGGCCGCATCGTCCACTACGATAACACGATCGGTGCGGAGACGATCTCCAACTTCCTGGTCAGTCTTGCGGCTTTCATCGCCGCGGGCGCCGCCTTGAGGAAATGGCCGGCGTTGCCGGCCGCAGCGGCCGTGGGCTTGACGCTCGGCACCGTGATAACATGCCGGTCGGCGGCGATAGGACAGGCCGCGGTCATTCTGTTGTGGCTGGTGGTGGTGCTGGACGCAGGGCTCCTGCGTCGGCTTGGCGTACTTGCACTGGCAGGCTTTTTCGCCTCGGTCGTCTACCTGACGCCGGCAGCGATCAACTTGGCGATCGGCAAACGCCCCGCCGGCAACGAGATCGTGGCCGCGATGGCCTTCGTGGTCGGCTATTCCGGCGATTTCGAGCACGGCGTTCATCTCGACCGGAAGGCGCAGGCGCGGGGATACGTCGAGCAGATGCGGGCTGCGGACACTGCTCAGGGATGGCTCGACACCGGTGTCTATCAGTGGCCGTTCGGCGCGATACACCGGCTGGCGAAGCCCGGCGACAGCGAAGTGGATCTCGAGCGGGTCGTGCGTGACATCTTCGTGGAAACGCTGACGACGCCGTCGACGCTCTATCGACACCTCACGAAGCACTTTCTCCGGGAAATGTACTTCCTGCTGTTCGACGCAAATTCGGTGGCGCGGCGGACTCCCAATCCGCAGGGCTACGAATATTTCATGGACCGCGACAGGTTCCCGTTCTTTGACAGCCCGACCGGGCTCAAACCCGGACAGTTGGTTCACGACTACTACAAACCCTGGTGGCCACTGTCGCGGCTGCTCTCCGCGGATCGGCTTCAGCTCACCCTGAATCGCCTTTTTGCGCGTGGCTACGCGCCGAACTCGGAACTGGTCGCGCTGTGCTGCGGGTTGCAGGTTTCGACCGAATACGACGATTTCCCGGGTCCGATCTGGTGGCTATCCTCGGCGACACTCGGCCTCGCTCTCGTGCTTCTGATTGGCGTCCCTGCGAGCCATGCGGGTTTGGTGCGGTGGCCGACCGGCCGCCTCGTTGCCGGAGGCAGCTTGATGATCCTGCTGGCGTTGGCCAGCGCCGCATTTCCGACCTTCCTCGTTTATGGGCTCAATCGCTACGCGTATTACGTCATTCCCTTCCTCGCCGGCTCGAGTGCGATCCTGGGGAGCGTGCTGTGTGATTGGCTCAGGGCCAGGGCCAAGTCCGACCGGGCCGAGCGCGTCGAGGCATAGACGCGGTCACACCACATCATCCGGCGCCAGCGCGCAACCATTGTCCGGTTGGGTCTCGACCTGAAGCGTGGTGTGGCCGATGCGATGGGTCGTCTTTAGCAGCTGCGCCGTCTCCATCAGGAAGGCATCGCCAGCCCCAGTGGGCATGACGAGGTGGCAGGTCAGCGCCGTCTCGGTGGTCGAGATCGGCCAGACATGGAGATCGTGGATCGCCGTGACGCCGGGACGCGCGAGCAAGAACGACCTGATCGCGGCAAGATCAGTGCCTCTGGGCGCTGCCGCCATCGACATGTCGACGGAGCCGCGCAACAGGCTGGTCGTGCTCCAGAGGATAGTGGCGCAGATGACGAGGCTGGTGAGGGGGTCGAGCCAGAGCCAGCCGGTCCAGATGATCAGCGCCGCCGACACCACGACGCCGAGCGAGACCGCAGCGTCGGCGGCCATGTGCAGATAGGCGCCTTCGATGTTGATGTCGTCCTTGCGGCCGCTCGCAAACAGCATGGCGGTAAAACCGTTGATGAGGATGCCGATGCCGGCGACCACCATCACGGTGACGCCCGCGACCGGCTCCGGCTCGCGCAGCCGCAGGATCGCCTCCCAGCCGATTGCGCCGGTCGCGACCAGCAGGAACACCGCATTGGCCAGCGCCGCCAGAATGGTGGAGGCGCGAAAACCGTAGGTGAAGCGGCCGCTAGGCGCCCGCCGTGCCGCGATCGAGGCGCCCCAGGCCACGACCAGACCGAGCACGTCGGACAGATTATGACCGGCGTCCGCGAGCAGGGCGGTGGAGTTGCCGAGATAGCCGTAGACCGCCTCGGCCACCACCAGCGCGGTGTTGAGCGAAATGCCGATCGCGAACGCCTTGCCGAAATTGACGGGCGCATGGACATGGCCGTGACCGTGGTCGTGACCATGTCCATGGTCGCCATGATCATGGTGGTGATGACCGTGATGGTCGTGGCTGCCCAATCCTAGCGCTCCCCGGAAGCCGCCAAATCAGGCGCCATTGTAGGCGTTTCGTTTGCGACGTCACGGCGGAACAGCACGTAGAGCGCCGGCAGCACCAGCAATGTCAGCACCGTCGAGGAGATGATGCCGCCGATCACCACGGTCGCCAGCGGCCGCTGAACTTCTGCACCGGCACCGGTCGCGAGCGCCATCGGCACGAAGCCGAGCGAGGCGACCAGCGCCGTCATCAGCACCGGGCGCAGCCGCGTCAGCGCGCCCTCGCGCACGGCGTCCGCGATGGGCCGCCCCTCGCTGCGCAGCCGCTCGATGAAGGCGATGATGACGAGGCCGTTGAGCACGGCGACGCCGGAGAGCGCGATGAAGCCCACGCCGGCGCTGATCGACAAGGGAATGCCGCGCAGCAAGAGCGCGGCGACGCCGCCGGTCAGCGCCAGCGGCACGCCGGAAAATACCAGCGCCGCGTCCGCCGCCGATCCCATGCCCATGAACAGCAGCAGGAACACCAGCAGAAGCGCCACCGGCACCACGATCATCAGCCGTTTTGTCGCGGAGACCAACTGCTCGAACTGTCCGCCCCAGCCGATCCAGTAGCCGGGTGGCAGCTTGACCTTCTCCGCTACCGCCGTCTCGGCTTCGGCCACGAAGGAGCCGAGGTCGCGCGCGCGGACGTTGGCGGTGACGACGATGCGCCGCTTGCCGTTCTCGCGGCTGATCTGGTTCGGGCCGGGCGTCGCGTCGACGGTTGCGACCGACGACAGCGGCACATAGCGCATCTGGGTGAGCGGGGAGGCGGACAGCGCGGTGCGAACGGCCGTGCCGGAGCCGGCTTCCTCGCCGGGCGGCAGCGGGATCGGGATCGCCCGGATCGCCTCGAGATTGCCGCGCAAATGCTCCGGCAGGCGAACCACGATGTCGAAGCGGCGATCACCCTCGAACAGCTTGCCGGCCGACTTGCCGCCGACCGCGATCTCGACGATGCCCTGCACCTCACCGACGCTGAGGCCGTAGCGGGCGAGCGCCTGGCGATCGAGGCGGACGGTGAGGATCGGAAGCCCTGCGACCTGCTCGATCTTGACGTCGCTGGCGCCGCGGATGCCGCGGATCGCGGCCTCGACCTGCTTGGCCGCGCCTTGCAGGATGTCGAGGTCATCGCCGAAGATCTTGACTCCGACGTCGCTGCGCACCCCCGAGATCAGCTCGTTGACGCGGAACTGGATCGGCTGGGAGATCTCGTAGGCGCTGCCGGGAATGTCGTCGGCGGCCTTGTCGATCGCTTCGATCACCTCCGATTTCGATTTGCCCGGGTCGGGCCATTCGGAGCGCGGCTTCAGCATGATGTAGCCGTCGGTCTGCGCCGGCGACATCGGATCGGTCGCGATCTCGGCGGTGCCGATGCGGGTGAAGAACTCCTTCACTTCCGGAATCTGCGTGATGCGCTTTTCCAGCGCCTTCTGCAGGTCGAGGGATTGCGTCAGACTGGTGCCGGGAATCCGGATCGAGGCCAGCGCGACGTCGCCTTCGTCCAGGCTCGGAATGAACTCGCCGCCCATCCGCGAAGCGGCGACGCCGCTTGCGACCACGATGAATGCAGCCATGACGGCGACTGCGAGCCGGTTGTCGATGGCAAAGCGGAGCAGGGGGACGTAGGCGCGCTTGGCCATGCGCATGAACAGGTTTTCGTGCTCGGACACCTTGCCGGTGACGAAGATGGCGACGGCCGCCGGCACGAAGGTGATGGAGAACAGCACGGCGGCGCCCAGCGCCATCAGCACGGTCAGCGCCATCGGCGTGAACATCTTGCCCTCGACGCCCGTCAGCGTCAGCACGGGCAGATAGACCACGGCAATGATCAGCGTTCCGAACAGGCTCGGCTTGATCACCTCGCTCGACCCGCGCAGGATCGCGCGCAGCCGCTCAGAGGTCGTGAGCAGGCCGCCTTTCTCGCGCTGGGCCGCGGCCAGCATGCGCAGGCAATTCTCGACGATGATTACGGCACCGTCGACGATGATGCCGAAGTCGATCGCGCCGAGGCTCATCAGGTTAGCGCTGACTTTCGTCTCGACCATGCCGGTGATCGTCATCGCCATGGACAGCGGAATGACGCAGGCCACCACGAGGGCGGCGCGGATGTTGCCGAGGATCAGGAACAGCACGGCCACCACCAGGGCGGCCCCTTCGAGGAGGTTGTTCCTGACCGTGCGGATGGTGGCTTCGACCAGATCGGTGCGGTCGTAGACGGTTCGCGTCACGACGCCGTCGGGCAGCGATTTGGCGATGTCCTCGAGCCGGGCTGCGACGCGGCGGGCCACCGTGCGGCTGTTCTCGCCGATCAGCAGCATGGCGGTGCCGAGCACGGTCTCCTCGCCATCGCGCGTCGCGGCGCCCGTGCGCAGATCGCGGCCTACCGTGACGGTCGCGACGTCCCTGATCCGGACAGGATTGCCGCCGCGCGAGCCGATGACGATGTCCTGGATCTCGCTGATATTGCCGACCTGGCCCGGCGAGCGAACCAGATATTGCTCGCCGTTGCGCTCGATATAGCCGGCGCCGACATTGGCGTTGTTGGCGGCGAGCGCCGTCATGACGTCGCGAAAGCCGAGCCGGTAGGCCATCAGTTTGCCCGGGTCCGGCAGCACGTGGAATTGCCGCTCGAAGCCGCCGATGGTGTTGACCTCGATCACCCCTGGCACGTTGCGAAGCTGCGGCTTGATGATCCAGTCCTGCACCGTGCGCAAATCGGTCAGCGAATAGTCGTGACCGCCCTGCGTCTTCGCGCCCGTCTTGGCTTCGACGGTGTACATGAAGATCTCGCCGAGCCCGGTCGAGACCGGACCCATCGCGACCTCGACGCCAGCCGGAAGCTGGTCCTTCACCTGCTGGATGCGTTCGCCGACGAGCTGGCGGGCGAAGAAGATGTCGGTGCCGTCCTTGAAGACAACCGTCACCTGGCTGAGGCCGTAGCGCGACAGCGAGCGGGTATAGTCGAGCTTGGGCAGTCCGCCCATCGCGGTCTCGACGGGGAAGGTGATGCGCTGCTCGGTCTCGAGCGGCGAATAACCGGGGGCGCGGGTGTTGATCTGGACCTGGATATTGGTGATGTCAGGCACCGCGTCGATCGGAAGGCGCTGGAAATTCCAGGCCCCGAAAGCGATGGCGCCGAGCGCGAGCAGGAGGATCAGCCAGCGCTGATGCAGCGAAGCGGCGATCAGGCGCTCAATCATGTTCGGCCTCGCCCTTGCCCATCTCCGCCTTCACGACGAAGCTGTTCTCGGCAACGTAGTGCTCGCCGGCCGACAGGCCGGCCTTGATCTCGACATGGCGCGGATCGGAATCACCAAGCTCGACCGGGCGTGCCTCGATCTTGTCGCCGTCCTCGCGCACGAACACGATGGTCCGGTTCTCCAGCGTCTGGATCGCGCTGCGGCGTACGGCGACCGCGACGTTGCGTGCGGCGAGGATCAGCCGTGCCGTGACGAACAGGCCGGGGCGCAGGCGGCCGTCCGGATTTTGCAGCACCACGCGTGCCAATGCGGTCTGGGTCTCGCTCGAGCCGATCGGCGCCATGTAGGAGATCGTGCCCTTGATCTCGCCGCGGCCATCGTCGGGATCGATCAGCACCTCGTCGTTGAGGTGGACACGGCGGAGGTCCTGCCGGTAGATCGACAGGTCGACCCAGATGGTCGAGAGGTCGGCGACGACGAAGGCCGGCTTCTGTTCGGAGGCGTATTCGCCGAGCGAGATCTGTCGCTCGATGATGGTTCCGGCTATGGGCGCTTTCAGCTCGTAGACGGTGAGGCTCTGGTTGCTCTCGATCGCGGCGAGCAGATCGTCCTTGCCGACCTTGTCGCCGATGCGCTTCTGGATCAATTTGGCGAGGCCCGGAAAGCGCGGCGTCACCTGCACCACGGCTTCCTGATTGGCACGCAGGATGCCATTGAAGGCGAGCGTGTCGGTCAGGGTCGCGCTCGCGGCCTCGGCGAGCGTGACGCCCGCGGCTGCCAGCTTGACGTCGGAGATGCGGATGCGGTCGGCACCGTGCTCGTCCTGCTCGACATGGTCGTTCGGCTTCTTTTCGGAATGCTCGGTGTGCTCGGTATGTGCGGGCGTGGTCGGCGCGAGCAGGGAATAGCCGTAAGCCCCGAGCGCGGCGGCAACGATGGCGACGAGAATGGTGGAGGACGTCTTCATCGTGCGCTCTCCCGCGCCAGCGTGAAGGGATTGCCGACGAGGCCTTCGATGGTCGCAACGCCTGCGTGGAAATTCTGAAGCGCCTCCTGCTCGCGCAGGCGCGCCTGGGTGACGCTCGCCTGGGCGTCGAGCACCTCGAGCAGGGTGAAGCGGCCCTGGCCGTAGCCTTGCGAGATCGCCTCGGACGCCTCGACGGCCTTGGGAATGGCGGTCTCGCGCAGCACGGCGAGCTCGCGCAGCGAGCCTTGCAACGAGTCATAAGCGCGGCCGGCAATCACGATCAAGGCGTTGCGGTTGGCCTCGCGCTCGGCCTTGGTCTTGGCGAGGCTTTCCTGCGCCGAGAGGATATTGCCCTGGTTCTGGTCGAACACGGGGATCGGCACCGAGAGGGAGAGCCGCACCGCATCGTCATTGGTCTCGTTGAAGTGGCGCCAGCCGGCCGCGATCCGCACGTCCGGATAGGGCTTGAGCCGGGCCAGCAGCAGCTCGGCATTGCGCTGGGCAAAGACGGCGGTCCAGCGCACCAGCTGCGGATTGGCGTCGATGGCGGCGACCACCGACTGGAAGGTCGGCGGCTTGCCCATGGTGTCGAGCCGGCCGGAGACCTCGCCGAATTTCGCTGCGGGATCGCCCATCAGCACCGCAAGCTCGCGCCGGGCGCTGGCCAGCGTTGCCTTGAAGCGCTCGCGATCGGCCTTCACCAGGGCGGAGGCGACTTCGGCGCGGCCGGTCTCGGCCGGCGAGGAGGCGCCGGCTTCGACGCGGCGGCGCAAGAGCGGCGTCAAGCGGTCGATCGCGGCAATCTGCTCGTCGAGGATCTGGATGCGCCGCTGCGCGCCGAGCACGCTGAGGAAGGCGATCGCGGTCTCCGACAGCACTTCCAGCCTGACAGCCTTGCGCTGGATCGCGGCGACCTCGATCCCGGCCGCGCCAGCGGCGATCCGCGCGTCGCGCTTGCCGAACAGCTCGAAGGCCTGGCTGATCTGGAGCGTGGTCTCGGCCGATCGCGTCCCGCGGTAGTTGCCGGAGCCGAATGAATCGTCCTGCTCGTAGGACAGTTCCGGATTAAGCAGGGCGCCCGCCTGGATGCGCTGGCCCGTGGCGATGCCGACGTCGCGCTCCGCCGCCGTCAGCCGCGGGCTCGCGGCCAGCGCGCGCGACAGCGCGCTCCGCATCGTCACAGTCTGGGCGTGCGACGGCGCAATCGCCGATCCTGCAATCAGACACGCCACCGCGCACGCCATGCGCGCGGCCATTCTCCTGCGAAACATAAAACCGACCTGTGAAGGATGAACCTAATGGGCGCGGACGCCCGACCAATCCGTTCAGGCAATATGTTTGGGAGGCGGGGAATCGGTGTCGGGGGTAATTCCGGCGAGCCGGGGCGCATGCTGCGGGCTCGATGCGGATGCAAGCGCGACCGACACGGCTGCCGGCGCCGGCTGTGTCACCGTCAGCGAGAAGCAGCCATGGCAATGATGTCCGCCGATGGCCTTGTGGTCACTATGGCCCGTGGGGCCATCAAGCACCGCGGCGATCTCCGAGCCACCGCCGGGCGTGGTGACGTCGATGTCGTGCGAGCCATGCAGCGCGCTCGCGAGCAGGTAGACGACCGCGATCAGCACAGACAGCAGCCCGCGCCAGTTGCGCCGGCGGCAAGTTCCTGAGGGCTGGCGGTTCGTGGGCACGACGTCACTCTGGTTGCGGTCCATGCCCGGCCTAGCATGGGGGCAGGAACAGTGTCGACCCGCAACATTGTTACGTCCCTTGAAGAATTGCCGCAGTCCTGGCCGCAAACGCCAACGCGTCTCATTGACGCGTGATCAGGCCGAGTTGAGGGTCGGCTGCCACTTCGCATGCCACCTCTGGAACATCGCCGGTGTCGCCGGCTTCGGCCGAGACGATTGCGCAACGGCCGGCTTCCATCGCCCGCTCCAGCCATTTGATGGCTTCATCGATCCATCTGTCGTGCTGCTCGGGATCGGCGATCGCCTTTTCCCGAAATGCATCTGCCTGATGAAGGCACGCCGTTCTGCGGTCCACGCGGCTCTCCCCGATCCGGAGGTTCCGCCCCGGTGGCATCCTTTATGATCGGAGAGCCGGCGTCGTTAACATAGGACAGGAAGCGCAAAAGGAAGGGCCCCAGCCCGGGGCTGACCGGCTGAGGCCTTCGTGCTCACAATCTTCATCCTTGGGACTTGAACAGACAATGCACATCGGGCCGGTTCGTTCCGCACCTCGATGCCGAATTAGGAACGTTCCTCATTCCTCCCGATTAGCGATCAGGAATGTTGAGGAGGATGGGACTATGGACGGACTGATTTATCTGATCGGCCTGATCGTCGTGATCATGGCGATCCTGTCGTTCTTCGGCCTGCGCTGAGAGAACGGCAATGGAAACGCTCGTACGGGAAGACATGATGGAGGGCGGCGGGGCGGCGTCCGACAACCGCCGGACCATCCAGTGGAGCTCGGTGTTCGCAGGCGCTCTCGCCGCCGGTGCAATGTCGTTCATCCTGATCGGCTTTGGCGTCGCGGTCGGCCTGGGTGTCAGTTCAGCCTCGCCGACATGGCGCGATGCCTCGGCGGCGCTGGCGCTGCTGTCCGGGCTGTACCTGATCATCCAGGCGATCATCAGCTTCGGGTTCGGCGGCTACATCGCCGGCCGGACGACGCGACCGGCGCCCGCGCTGACGACGATCGAAGACGATGGCGAACGACGGGACGGCCTGCATGGGCTGACCTCCTGGGCCCTGGCCGTGCTGGCTGGCGCGGCTCTGCTCGCGCTGCTCGGCGCTGCCGCGATCGACCGTTCGCCGATGCGCAGCTCGGCAAGCAATACGTCCGCGGCCGAGCCGCTGCTCAGCTATGAGCTCGACAAGCTGTTCCGTGCGCCGCGTCGCGCCCCAAACATCGATCTGAGGGAGGCACGCGCTGAGGCGGGACGGATTCTGATGACGTCGTCCAGCCATAGCGGAATCAGCACCGATGACCGCGCCTATCTGGTGCAGCAGGTTGCTGGTCTGACGGGGCTACAGGCCCCCGACGCCGAACGGCGGGTAGATGCGCTGATCGCGGACTCCAAGACCGCCATCAACCGCGCGCGGCGCAACTCGATCATCGTGGCGTTCTCGGTCGCGGCCGCGACCCTGATCGGCGCCGCGGTGGCGTGGGCTGCGGCTGTGGCCGGTGGGCGGCATCGCGATGGCGAACCATTGCCGAACTGGATGGCGAGCTCAAACCGCTTCCATCGCAATCCGCGCGCAATGCCGGTGCCGTAAGCTCTGAAACAAATGGCCGGGCGTAAGCCCGGCCATAACGGACGGAAGCCTCAGGCTTTCTCTTCCCAGATCATCGCGAGATGCACGATGGTCTGCACGGCCTTTTCCATGTCCTGCCGGCTGACCCATTCGAGCCGCGAGTGAAATGCGTGCTCGCCAGCAAAGATGTTGGGGCAGGGCAGGCCCATGAAGGACAGGCGCGAGCCATCGGTGCCGCCGCGGATCGCGGTGCGCATCGGCCGCAGGCCGGCGCGGCGGATCGCCTCGATGGCGTATTCGAGCACGTGCGGGTGACGGTCGATCACCTGCTTCATGTTGCGGTACTGCTCCCGCACCTCGAACGTGTAGGTCGAGCGCGGATAGTCCTTCATCACGTCCTTGACGATGCTCTCGAGCAGGACCTCCTTCTCCTTCAGCCCTTCCTCGGTGAAGTCGCGGACGATGAAAGAGAGCCTCGCCTGTTCCAGCGCGCCCTCGATGCCGATCGGATGCAGAAAGCCCTGCTTGCCCGAGGTCGTCTCCGGCGAGCAGCCTTCCTTCGGCAGCCGCTCGACGATGGCGGCCGCGATCTTGATCGCGTGCTCCATCTTGCCCTTGGCGTAGCCGGGATGGGCGCTGACGCCGTTGATGGTGATGGTGGCGCCGTCGGCCGAGAAGGTCTCGTCCTCGACGCAACCGGCGCTTTCGCCGTCCATGGTGTAGCCGAAATCGGCACCCAGCTTCTTGATGTCGACATTGTCGACGCCGCGGCCGATCTCCTCGTCCGGCGTGAACAGGATCTTGATGGTGCCGTGCTTCACATCGGGATTGTTGATGAAGAAGTGCGCGGCATCCATGATCTCGGCAACGCCCGCCTTGTTGTCGGCGCCCAGCAGCGTCGTGCCGTCGGTGGTGATGATGTCGTTGCCGATCTGGTTCTTCAGCGCGGGATGCTCATTGAAGCGGATCACCTGGCTGGTGTCGCCCGGCAGGGTGATGTCGCCGCCGCGATAGTTCTTCAGAACTTGCGGCTTCACGTCCTTGCCGGTGACGTCGGGCGAAGTGTCCATGTGCGAGCAGAAGCAGATCACCGGCACCTTCTTCGTCGTGTTGGCCGGGATCGTTCCGTAGACGTAACCGTAATCGTCGAGATGCGCGTCCTCAACGCCCATGGCCTTCAGCTCCGCGGCGAGCACGCGGCCGAGATCCTTCTGCTTCTCGGTCGAGGGCGAGTGAGGGGATTCCGGATCGGACTGGGTGTCGATAGTGACGTAGCGCAGGAAGCGCTCGGTCACGGTATGCGAAAAGGTGAGGGAGGACATTTCTGGTCAAACCGCCGGGGTCAGGGGAGCAGCCGGTATACCAGAAAAGCGGGCCGCGTTGCGGCAGGAAGGGGGTAGGATCAGGCTTAACGAAGAGTAGCCTCAGATCGCCTCTTTCAGTTCCTTGACCGGGCGGAAGGTGACCTTCTTGCTGGCCTTGATGTGGATCGGCTCGCCGGTGGCGGGATTGCGGCCGGTTCGGGCGGCGCGCTTGCGGACCTGGAGAATGCCGAGTCCGACGATGCGGACCCGGTCGCCCTTCCTAAGGTGCTTGGCGATCAAATCGACCATGTCGGTCAGGACCGCCTCGGCGTGCTTTTTCGACAGGTCCTGGCTCTCGGCGATATCGGCAGCGAGGTGCTTGAGCGTGATGGTAGCGGGAGCAGCTGCCTTCTTCGCCGAATCCTTCTTGGCCGTATCCTTTTTAGCCATGACTGGCCTCCTCGGTTGTCCAATGACAGGGTATCCCTGGAAAAGCCGAGAATGCGTGGGGATCCCTCTAAGTCCTTTGAGACGTAGACGATTCGGGCGCGGGCTGACTATGCCGAGAGTTCCCGCCAGCGGCAGGCAATCGCCGGCGCAGATGCGGCCGAAGTCGAGGAGTTCAAGCTAAGACTATGAAGGGGTTGCCAAAATGGCGCGAGAGACGGGGCTCGAACCCGCGACCTCCGGCGTGACAGGCCGGCCTAATGGTCCTCAATCTCAATGCGAGTTTCAACTTTCCTGGAACCAGAACGAGCGCTGAAAAGGGCGAAGTTGAAACCGCCCTTGCATGAGTGTTGTAGGCCCAAGGCCCACCGAAAAAGCCCCAGCCGCTGTCTGGACGGCTGGTGCGTCAACCAAGAGAGTTCACCTGTTCTTCGGCAGGTGTGCAGGTCAAGCACCTTGAGGAGGCTCGCGTTCCTAACCGGAGGTGCTGTCCGTATTTGACCGTCAAGTGTCCGAGTTGATTTTAGAGCTGTCCTAGCTTCGTCTTTGGAACAAGTGCGCACTTTGGCGCATATCTCGCCCGACTCCGGAGGAGGAGGAGATGGTGACCGACGAGAAGGAAGCCGATCTTCCCAAGCAACAGGCACAGGACCATGGCCCCCGATGCCCAACCTGCGCAGCCTTCCCCCGCTTGATGCAATCCCTCCTGGATCCGATTAAGGGGCGCACGGTCCGGCTATTTCAGTGCAATTGCGGCGAGCGCATATGGGACGACTGATGGCCCGGGACCTTCTGTACTTCCGCCTCTCGCTGATTTGGCTGGCCATCGCGGCGGGCTTCTTCGTCTACGCTATGACAAGGTAAGGCCCCTTCAGTTGGCGGCCCGTAGTTCTCCGACCGGAGAACAAAGGCCCGGGGCCCGTAGTTCTCCGGATAAGAACACCCGTGGAAATTAATAGGTCAGCATTTGTTCCCCAGGCGTGTATTTATAAACGGAACACGTAGAAGTAAGGCTGCCTGAGTTGGGCGGCCTCAAGCCCGCGGACAGCCCAGGAACGACCGGCAAGCGACTGGATTGATGCTGTGCTCCGACTCCATGCCCCCCGTGGGCCGGAGTAGTCCAACGGTCCCAGTCGCTGCCAAGACGGCTGGGGCCGTTTTTTTCGGGAGGTTTCGTTATTTGGGACCGAAAAGGCTGAGCAGCCCGATCGCGACGGGTATCAGGGCGACGCAGGCCCACAAAGCCGGCGCGCCAGAGTTTAGGCCGGCAATGAAGATCCCGATGCCAAAGCCGACGATAAAGGCCGAGATCGCATAGGCAGCTACTGTGTCCATCGGTCGACCCACAAGCAGCTGGATCGATATCTCAAGGACGCGCCACGGCACCAAACGTTCCAGCGCGCCGAAGCGCCCGCAGGAGGGGATAATTAGGCGAACTTGGCCGCAATCAATCTAGGACAATTCGAGGATCGCATTAGCTCCCCGATGAAATGTCTTGTCGACAGAATACATCGCGGTCCCACCGCGCAAGGTCGCTCGCTCGACAGGGCTGCAACCGCCGAAATAATCCTAGGAGCAACGGTCTAATAGGAACCTCGCCGACCGCGGGGTGGTTCGATGCTTGCCACCATAGCGTAGTGTAGAGTGGCGCTGGTCGGTTAGCCCGCCGCGCAAGCTATGGCCCGTTGGCAGCGTGACGTTCTCACAACCGCGCCCCACGACCGCCTTTACATCCCGTCGCTGGTCGGGCTCGCCGCCGTCGCGGGCTATTTCTGCATTTGCTGATTCAGTGATCCGCCTCAGTGGGGAGGCCTTCGGCGACGCCTAGTGGCGCCAGACATCTTTGTCGAATTCGACCCGGAAAAACGTCCTCCAGGCGCGGTGCGCTACCTTCAGTCGGCACATTGCAGCGAGGGCAGGGCGCGCGGGCTCCGTCTCAACGGCAAGCGCCTCTCCATCCCGGGGCAGGTCCGGATGGTTTTCGCAGACCCAACCGACGTCTTTGCAAAACCGCATTGGCAACCAAAAAGCGATGGCGCGGGCCCGGCGGGGATGAGCGGGGCGCGCTTCGCGGGATCGGCTGGAGCCAGTTGACACCAACCGGTCCCCGAGCTCGCGGTTAGCGCTCCTGCGGCCGAGGGGCACCGCGCTCTACCTGTTTAAGTTGCAAGGGGCTTGGAGTAGGCGATTAATGAAAAATCATTCATCCACTTCAGCACTCATCGTTTTGGTGCTGATCTTCACCAGCAATTGCGCAGCCGCATTCAACTATAAGTACGTTGGCGACCGTAGTGCCGGGTACGACAAGAGGATCAACGGCGGCAAAGGCTGCTTCATGGGTGATTGCAGCAAAGGGCAAGAGGGGCTCAATGCTCAGCGACCCGCTATTAGCTGCTCTTCTCGTGCCGATTCTTGCCGCAGAGAGAACAGCCTCAATCCAAACATGGCTTCACGATGCGAGCCCGCCCGTCTAGCTTGCCTCAAAACCGGTACTTTCGTCACACTGTCCGGTGAAAAAAGAACCGTTGATCTAAAGGAATGAGCGAGGCAGCTTAAGGTGAGTCTCGGTATTCACTCCTGACCGGAGGTGCACATTCCAGAAGTATGAGCGACGTGAACGTTAGCTCTCGGCCCTTAGTCGAACCATGGTAATCCCAGCGTGATGTCCGTTATCGTTGGTAGAGCGGACGCGGAGCCGCGCTCGCCCGACGACCGCTTCTGACCCAAATGTATGGACCGGCTGCGTTTCGCAATAGAGATCGTGCGTGGGTCGCTGAGCACATAGACCAGATGGTGCTGTTCTCCGGTGACGGTGACTTCCGCTCTCTGGTCGAGGCCGTGCAGCGCCGCGGCGTGCGGGTCACGGTGATCTCCACGATCGCCAGCCATCCGCCTATGATCGCGGACGAGCTAAGACGCCAAGCAGACGTGTTCACCGAACTCACCGAGCTTCAGGCTAAGATCGGTCGCAATCCTTCCGAGCGGCCGCCGCCGCGTCCGCGCGAGGTGCGCTATCGCCCGGAGCAGGTTCCTGACCGGGAGACGAACGCGGCCCTCAAGGGAAATGATAGCGTGTTCGAGAAGTGAGCCGCGTAGCCAGTGCGTCGTGCAATCCAGATCGCTAGTATGGTTCGGCGCCCGACGCGCGTTGTCCAAGGGATGAGCTCGACGAAAAGGCCGGCATTTGCGCCGGACTGATCGCCAATATGGTTCGGTGCTCAGCAACGGACGAACTAGAGAGCAATCCGACCCTCTGGTCGGTTCGGATTCTGACATTGCAACGCTTGCTGGCGAGATTCGCATAGCATTCTGCCGTTAGGCCCTCGCGGGCCGTGATGGACGCGCTTTGACGCGCCAACATTATGAAAAAGAACAAGCCGGATCGCCATCAGTCGGCCACATCTAACATCAATAAAGGGCTTGCCACTTTTTCCCGGTCTGCTGTAGAATCTTCGCGCAGTATTTTGAAGGAATGGGTTCCGCACAGCTCCAGATTTCGAACATTCATAAAACTCTTTGGGGGACATTGCGATGGCTAAGCCTTCCGTTTCCCGTGACGCCTTTCGTTCGCGTTCTATGCGGCCAAAGCCCACCATGATCATAACGGCGTCGCCGAAGGCCGGCTCCTCAAACTGTTTGGATCGAGTGACCACATCCCCGATCGTCTGTTAGAGTTGTGGTCATCACGGACCGAGCTGATTGGCCCTGAGGCTGTTGGCAAAATAATGTCACCGCTCGCTCATCAGATCTTGGACGGCGACGCACAATATAACCACGCCAGCGACTTCTTGCATCGACTGTTGCGAGAGTTGGACCGAGACGTCCACTAACCGCCATCGCGAGAATGTCCGCTCTGGGGTCGCCGTTTGCTGTACCTAGGCAAACTTGGCGCGAGACTCGCCTTGGCGGCAAGGTATCCTGCCAAGCGCAATGCGCTTCAGGAGCGCAATCTCACCGCATGCCGAACCGGGCGGCTCGTGCTTAGGATGGAAAGCATCCCTAGCATCATCAGCAATACGCCGAGCCAAGTTGCCGTCCGGCTCGTCGCCTCGCCATCGGCTTTAGCGAGGCGTACGCCGGCCGGAACGCTCTGAAGTTCGGACGAAGTTGCCACATCGTTGGCCGGCGCGGCCGCTAGAAGTTGCTCAACGTCGACTTGATTTTGGTTCTGTCCGAAGGGCATGGTCTGGCGACTGTGCTGGGCAGTGAGAGCGGCCGATGCCAGAGCAGTGCTTGTACCGAGATCAGGGTCAGCATCAGCCACCTTGAACTCTGCGCGAGGCGGCTGAGAAGGCAAGGCGGGTGCGGAGCGCAGCAACTCCGCGCGCGCATCGAGGACCCCGCTCTGCCTGGGCCGCGCGGTCTCGCTTTCGTCTAAACTGGCCGTGGCAGGTTTGGGGGCGCGACGAGCGATCTTCTTCACTTTCGCGGTGGCCTCGGTCAGGAACCAGCATTTGCGATGCCCGTCCAGTCGATAGACCCAATGTTGGCCGTCGGGAGCCGAGTTGCCCGGGCGTCCCACGCATTCTGCTTGCGGTGGAGAAGTCACCGGAGGTGGGGCTGCAGCAGTGTTGAGATCCGCAAGAGGATTGGAGGACGCAGGCGCCGTGAGAGTTTCAAGAAGAACGAAACTGACGAAGCACAATCGCAAAGAACCGGACATCGAAAACTCCCGGTGTTGCGCCCACCCGGGATGACCCTTTGCACCGACCTAGGCAGCTATACGGCCGAAATCTGGCCGTGCGATGGATTCATTGTGCTCGTGCCATGGGATACGGGTGCGAATGCAAGGCCGGGCCGCCGTCAGATGGTCCAGTTTCCGGGGCCGATCAACTTCAATCGGTATAAGCGCGTGGTCGGTCGGTTTCGGCAGTCTCGTTTGACGCCAAGCAACGTCGCGCCCGCTCGATCTGTGCGTCGGTAGCGCCATGATTTCGAGCGTACATCTCGGCGACGGCTGCCGAGTATTTTGCGACGTAGTATCTGACTCACTGCAAGATATGCGCGTTGTGGGCCTGTGGTGACGGGAAGCGAAGGCATCGGACCCCAGCGGCAACAGCAGCAACGCAACAGTGGCCCCCGCGCGTACAATCATTCCCCGCCCCCTAGGTTTTGTCTGCTTCGTGCAGAAAGGAGGACTGAGTCGCTCACACGACGCAAATTAACAATCGCGCACTGGTCAAGGTGCCGGGAAACTGTTGCTCCAAGCCATTACACCGTCCCGTGCGCATGATGCAGAGCAATAGAAGGTATCTCACTGGCGATTGGGTCAGTTAGGAACGAGCGATCGCATTCCACATTGCTTGTGATGTGCAATCGGGAGTCTGAGCATGGCAGTGCAAATCGTGATGGATCATAGCGGCGACAGCCGGCACTTCTTCGACAACTCCAATGCAGAAGCGTTGGTAGAGGCGGAGAAGCTTTTTGTGCAATTTACCAACAAAGGCTATACCGCGGCGGTGCGGAAGGGGCCTGGTGAGGTAACCAGGATCACCGCGTTCGATCCGGCCGCCGAAGAGACATTGTTTTTCCCGCGGCTCGTGGGCGGGTGAGGACCAGTGAAGAGAGGGTTTGGTCGCATCGGCCCGTGGACTTTTCGGAGCATGGCTGTTGGTACGCTTTATCAAGCAGCAAAGGAGGAGAAAACGGTTCAGGCTCGCGCGCTGCGACTGCTGCGTTCTTGGCTTTCGCCCCAGCAAAGGCTCGAGTTCGAGAGGAAGGGGTACTTCGACGTCGTGGGCTGCGATACCGGAAAGCGGTACCGCATCCGGCGGGGCACGTCCGGCAACGTCAACGAGATCGACGAATATGGGCGGCTCGGCACAGGCTGGTGCTTCGTCCCGTTGGGTGGCTTGGTCGAGGGCGATGTCATGTTAGCTCAGAAAGTAGCTCTTGAGACGGATGAGGAACGCGCCTTGAGCATCGCCAATCGCTTCCCCGGGCCGATCAGATGGCGCCGACCCGGTACTCGCCCCTCAGAGGGGAGAGTTGCGCTCGGACGCCCTGAATAGTTGAGGGCGCCCGACCGTGCAGTAGGACGGCTGTCTCCAAGGGCGACCCTTGCAGGAGACAAACTAAAGCTCGCGCCCC
The DNA here is from genome assembly GCF_054863005.1 of Bradyrhizobium sp. 25ACV. Lineage (NCBI taxonomy): Bacteria > Pseudomonadati > Pseudomonadota > Alphaproteobacteria > Hyphomicrobiales > Nitrobacteraceae > Bradyrhizobium > Bradyrhizobium sp. 25ACV. The sequence goes on along the minus strand of NZ_JAVAYO010000006.1, from coordinate 200,968 downwards.
ATCGCAGGATGGCTCCTGTTCTTGATCTTGATCCAGTACTTCTGCCTGCCTCCGCGGTATGGCCGATCGCGATGTTTGGAGACCAAGCCCTCTAGGCCCATCCGGCAGGCGGCGCGAAACAGCTCCGGCCCGATCTCGCCCCGTTCGAACGGTGCAACGGTGATGCCGTCCGGCCGGCGGGCCAAGAGCTGCTCTAGATTGGCCTTGCGCATGTGGAGGGGTAGTCGTCGCCCCCCCATCGCGAGGATATCGAAGGCGTAGAGCTGCACTTCATGTTCGTGCTTGCGCGAGCAGGGCGTTGAAATCAGAGATGCCGTCTACGCCCAGGATCACAGCTTCGCCATCGATCACGAAGCGCTGCTGCCGGTTCTTGAGGGCCGCTTCAGCAATCCAGGGATAGCGCTTCGTCCAGTCCGTTCCGTTGCGAGAGAGGAGGCGCACGCGCTCGTTCTCCCGGATAACCAGCATCCGGTAGCCGTCGTGCTTCACCTCATGAATCCAGTCCGGCCCGTTCGGGACCTGCTTGCTGGCGGTAGCCAGGCAGAGCTCGTACGCCATACGCATAGGCTGAAGATAAGATTTCCCGCTGACTTTACGAGTTGGGAACAGGTGGCAATTTGATGAGCTGGATCTTCCCTCGGAGCAGTCCCCGACGCAGCTCCCGCCGAGCCGAGGCCGTTCATTTAGTTTACGCTGGCAAATGTCCCGCGCGTCTCGAAGTAGAACGCTGCCGGGCTCGAAATGAATGTCCCGGCAGCATTTATTCTCCAACTGAGCCCTGAAATCCCAGTTGGCCTAAGCTTAGCAATGACCGTGCCACAGGTTTGTGACAGGAAATAGCAAAACGGCCTCGAGCAGTTCCGGGGCTGGCTCGGATGCTGAGGCCGTTCGGCGCAGCCTCGAAAATAGGCGCGCGCTGCTTATTTTTCCCGACCGAAGCCGGATTCGCAAGGAATACTTGGACCAACTGTACATTATTGCTGCCGGTTCACGCGGCTGGCCTCTGTCGGTTTCAGAGGCGCGGCTTGTCGGCAGGCGAAGCAGTAAGCGAACGTAGCACTTGTTCGGCCTGCTCCTTGGTTAAATTGGCCGCCCAACCGGTCCCGATCATTGCAGGGCCTTTGCGTTCTCGATCGTAGACCATCCAACCCTTGCCTCCCATTCGAACGAAGAATCGGTTGGGCGGTGGTATTTCGACAGGCAATGAAGTTGCTCCCCACGTGCCCTGCACCTAGGGAGTGTATCAGCTTGATTCATGAATGTCGGGAAAACATTGCAACGCACCCGGTGAGGCCGGTCACGATTGAGTGCGAAATGAGTGGCTCGAGGCCCACAAAAATGGCCCCAGCTCCGTGGGGCAGGGTGCCGGAGCTGGGGCCTGCCGGGGCGTCCTGGGGAAATGGCATCGGGAAAACTAGGCAATATGCCAAGCGTCCTGGCCCTGCCTCAGGTCACCGGTTCTTGTCGGGTTTGCCGTTGGGGCTGCCGTCACCCCCGCCATTGCCGTAGCCATTGTTGCCACGAGGGCCATCCTTCAAGCCGCCGCCGGAATGCGCGATGGCTGTGCTAGTCAGGGACGTCGACAGCAGTGCTGTGATGGCAGGGGGAGTTACAACGGCGAACTTGCCGCAGGTCTTCAGAAATTCCCGCCGATCGTCATCTTCTTGTTCTGCCATTCCACCCTCCGAGAGTTGCGCGGCTGATATAATTATTTAATCCACAATTAAATATATTAAATAGTTAATAGGTTCGATCACGATATGGAGAGGAGATTTCGGCGCGGCGCTCCGGCTGCCCCAGCCGCTGTTTGGAAGGCTGGGGCACCAGCCAAGAGAGGTCACCTGTCCTTCGGCCCGGGGGATTCACGTTCCTCGCGGCGCAGCCGGGCGCGCCGCTCCAGAGCTGCGCCCGTGTTATTTTTTTGGCACCTTCGCCCCCGGGACGTATTTGCTGCTCATGGACGACAACGATGCTGACAGATACCTCCGCCAAGCAAACGCCTGTCTCGAGGAGGCGCAGAAGGCAACGCGTGTTGCCGACAAGGAGGCGTGGCTGAAGCTGAGCGAAGAGTGGATGGCCATGGCGGAGAAAGCGCAGCGGGAAAGCTCTTATGAGCATTGAAACGCAAGGATGTAGCGGGTTCACATTGTTCGGGTGATCACTGACCGCGGCGAACGCCAGATATGGCTTGCGGCAACCGCTCGGGACAACGCAATCGACGCGGTGCTCGATGCCATCCCTGAGGGGTGGACGGCTAGCCTTGTTGATCGGGAGCTCGGCGCCAGCGAGGTGGCGGCGTTGAACATGCAGCCTGAGGAAGTCCGGCAACATAAGGTGTCCTAGGTTCACTGGTCGCGAATCCCGCTTCCCGGTTTGTTCGCATGCACCACAACCTAAAGACTAAATACGGTTGTACAGGAACAGAAGTAGACGGTCGGCGGGAACGTGCGCCCGCGTGTCAGCATTATTGACGCATGCCGCGCTATTTCTTCCATGTGACCCACGAACGCCACGAACCTGACCTTGAGGGCGAGGAGCTGCCCGACAAGCACGCCGCTTGGCATGAAGCCACGGTGACGGCTGGGCAGATACTCCAAGGCCTCGACGGGAAGCTAACGCCGGACCGTGGATGGCGGATGGAGGTCGTGGACGAGTTCCAGAACACCCTCTACGTCCTCCACATCCACGCCGAGAAACCAAAGTAACTGCGCACCAGCTTCTTCAATCGCTGCTGCAATCCTTGAGGTCGCGGGCTGGAAGCCCTGCTCGACCTCGCCGGCATATACCAGCTTGCCGCCGTGATCCCGGCCCACATAGACGCCGTCGAAGGATCTCCTTGATCTTGAAGTGGCGATCGTCAGCGTCTCGCCGTGCGCTCAGGTGCGAGAGCCGTGCAGAACCTTCCGCTCTAGAGGCACTCACCGGTCACGTCTGAGGCTCTTGGGCGGCTCCAAAAGCTCTTCCGTATTATGCCAAAGAGCACGGCACTCCGGTCATCCGTAAATTTGTAGTTCCCCGCCTCTGAACATACTTCCGCCTCCTCGACTGCGTTAAAAACGCCAGTACAGCTCTGGGGTGAGCCAGTAAAAAGACGACGTGACGGGCAGCTCCAGAAGGCTTCGAAGTCTCAAAAACCATCTTGAGTCGTTTGAATGTTAGCTCGCCGTACCGCAGATGCGTTTATCGCTCTCAGGCGGGTGCCACTGCGTTTGATATGGAGCGCCAAATGGATTCCGCGCTGGGCGACAAGCTCGCGGAAGAGCAAATCACGAAGAGCCTGGAGGAGCAGTTTTCTAAACTGCTCAACCCAGCGCGCGAAGAGGAAGTCGGTGCTTTGGCCCCGCCGACGTCTCGCGCCACGCCAGCAACGGTTCATCGCTCGGCGGGTCGGCGCTACATTGTTTTCGGTTCTCTCTTGGCAGCATCCATTGGTGTCGCTGCGTGGCGGTGGTCACCCTCCGTTGATACGGCGATGGTGGCTCCCTCAGACCCGGGACATCTGACTCAGGCCGCGCCGCACGCTGCCATGCCGACTGCAGTTGCCCTGTCTTCCGAGCTTGCGCGGCAGCTCCAACCGATGGCGCACGATCTCGCTGCTTTGAGGCAAACGGTCGAACAGCTCGAGGTGAGGCAAGAACAATTGGTCCGCGACAATGAAAGTCTCCTGAGCCAAATCAAGGCGACCCGGGAAGAAATGGCACACAACAACAGTACCATCGACCAGATCAAGGCGTCCCAGATCCAGATGGCGCGCGACAGCCAAACGCTCACCGAGCGGCTCAACGCAAAACAGGAATCCGCCCACGTCATCGCCAACGCCTCAGAGCCCAATGTGATGCCTGAAGAGCCAAAGGTGAGCCCCGAAGAGCCAAAGGCGATGTCCAAAATACCACTGCCGCGGACGCGGCAGTCGGCCAATGTAGCCCAGACGCAAAAGCCGGCGCCAACCCCGGCGCTGCCGCAAGCCAAAAACCCGCAGCCATCATTGGCATGGCCATGGTCGGTGCGCTAGAGCGACCGGAATCGAGCAACCGGGCCCGGCTAGTGCCCGATGACCCCTCTACATAGCTCTGCTCGTTCTGCTCGGCGGGGGTGAGTGGGGCGATGTTTGCAGGTCCTCGCGCAGGCCCTTGAAGCAGGCGGCTCGAAATACATCGCGCCCGATCTCGCCTTCGAAAGGCGCCATGATGATCCCGTCCGGCCGGCGAGCGAATAGCTGCTGCACCTGTTCTTGCGCACGTAGAGGGGCGGGGAGCGCAGGTCGTTCGTTAGGACGGTCGATCGGTCCACCATCGGACCACATCCGCTCGTTCCAAAATTCGCAGAGCAACTTGTCGGCCTCGGACCAGCGCCTCACCTTTGGATCTAGCCTCAGCTGATTGCGTCGTGAGAATCGTGGTCATGGCGGTCGCGGCTGAGTTCTTTTGCGAGAGCCTTGCGGTCGCCTCCGGAGAGCGGAGTCGGGTGGCGCTTCGGTGCCATGGCAGCATCCATCCCCGGCCGCGCCGGCGACTACTCGAACGCAGGCCAGCAACCGTCTTCCTCATGACGCCCAGTCCGTTGGGTGCAGGTGTTGTCCAATAGGCGCCGCCCGACATCCTTCCAGAGCGCCTCCCGGCCATAGAGGCGCATGGCGTCGACCTTCTGGATCTCGACCACCCTCGCACAGCGGCGGCACCCGACCCTCAGAAGATGCTGAGGAATTTGGTTGAGCCGCAGCGCCGCTCCGGATGCGACCGACCGCGCCTCGGCGCGAGGGTCGTCCAGCAGCGCCTGCCAATATTCCGCGGGTAAATCGGCTTCGGGAGGCAATTCGGGCCTCTGCGGCACGTTTCGGCCGACGAGAGCGGCCAATTTGTCCATCTGCTTGGGTGTCGGCATGCGCCAGCTCGCGGGTCGGTTCGTCATGCTGAATTAGAACATAAAGAGAACAAAAGAGTCGATAGTGCGCGGAAAAGATTCCGGGCGGGCAGGGGCAGTGCTGTCGGAACTGGGCGCGCTTATTCGTCTTGAATCAGGCGTTCCGAACCGGAGTTCTGCGTACCATGGCCCCGCGTGCCAACTGGAAAGGCTTCCTGCGTCTGTCCCTCGTGACCTGCCCAGTCGCTCTCTACCCGGCCACGTCGGAGAGCGAAAAAATTTCGTTCAACCAACTCAACCGGCAGACCGGCCATCGCATCAAGTACTTGAAGGTCGACGCCGACACCGGCGACGAGGTGCCGAACGAGGACATCGTCAAGGGCTACGAGCTCGACAAGGGACAGTACATCGAGGTCTCGAAAGAGGAGCTCGAGGAGATCGCGCTGGAATCAACACGAACCATCGAAATCGACGAATTCGTCGACAGGACTGAAATCGATCCGCGCTACCTGATCCGCCCCTACTACCTGCGGCCCGACGGCAAGGTTGGCCACGACGCCTTTGCGGTGATCCGCGAGACCATCCGCGAGATGGACAAGGTCGCCATCGGTCGAGTGGTGCTGACCAACCGCGAGCACATCATCGCGCTCGAGCCGATGGACAAGGGCCTGGTCGGAACGCTGCTGCGCTACCCCTACGAGGTCCGCAGCGAGCAGGAATATTTCGACGAGATCCAGGACGTCAAAGTCACCAAGGACATGCTGGATCTCGCCAAGCACATCGTGAACCAGAAGGCCGGCCGCTTCGATCCAGAGAAGTTCGAGGACCACTACGAAAGCGCCCTGGTCGAGCTCATCAATCAGAAGCGGGCCGGTAAGGTCATTCGTCCGAAAGAGCGGCCGAAGGGGGAGAACGTCGTCGATCTGATGGACGCGTTACGCAAGAGCGTCGGTCGGGAAGCTGCGCCGGCGAAGGAGGCAAAGCCCGCCAAGAAGCCAAAGAAGGCGCCAGCTGGCCAGAAGGAAATGCTGATGCCCATCGCGGGCAAGAAGCCTGCGAAGGAAGCTGCGGCGAAGAAGCCTGCACCTGGGGCGCGACGGAAGTCGGCCTAGCGCCGTCTCCAAGGAACCGGATGTCCTCGCATCGGTTGCCTTGTTTGCAGCGAAGGGAGGTTCGCATGGACGTCAAGGAAAGCTCTGCAATGACGGAAGCCTCCGGCCTCGCGAGCAAACAGGAAGGCACGCCGGCCCCGTCCACGGCGCACGCGGGCTCTACTGCGCGTGTGTTGCCCTCGCCGGATGATTTGATTCGCTGGGCCGACCGGTTGCGCGAGGTGACCGTGAAAGCGCCGCTGCAGTCACTCTTCGCCGCCTTCGTGCTCGGAGTGTGGGTGGCGCGCCGGCGCTAAGCTGAGTGCAGCCGCTCTTTTGCTGCGCGCGAGTGCGCCTCAGGGACTGCAAGATGGGTGCGCCGCCAACAAGTCGCCGGTCTGATCGACCGTCCTACCCTCCGGGGAGGCATTCCGGGCAGGCCTCGCTGATGGAGTTCAGAACCTCATGGATCTCGGCGACGGCGTCATCCGGAGGGATCCCGCGCGGTGGATCCTGGCAGGCGAGATCGACGGCGCGCTCTCGAGCGTGCGGGTCTGCCCGGTCCAGTGCCAGCCATGCTCCTCGCATTCGCGGACGGCACCTGCCTCCTGCAGCAAGTTGATCGCCCAGCCGCGCAACGTGCGGATCGCCGGCCGTCGTTCCTTGGTCATCAGCATCGAGATCACTCCTGCGGGGACGAATCCTTCGGCCCGACTGCTCGTTCCAGGCGGTTAGCACGGGTCAGGGATTCGCAATCGGCAGGGGAAGGGCTTGTCCCCGTGTTCCGTAGCGCCTGTGCAGAATACCGCTTCCTAATGGGCGGGGACGGACACAATGTCCGCTATTCCCACGGTAACCGAACAACCGAAACTCGCTGCGAACGTCGCCGATGGGCCGACAGCCGACATCTCCAAAAGAGGCAAAGCCCTGCGCAAACAAAGAAACCAGCCGAGCGTTCTCGCGGGTTCGCTCCTTGCGCCGCTGGCAGATCGCGGGCGATCTCGTTTTCTAAGGCGGTCCTCGAAAGCTATTTCTATTTCTTCGGCGCGGAGCCGTCCTTCAAGGAAGCGTTGTAGTCGGCCTGCGAACTATTGATGTTTGATGGATTGCCGGGCGCACTGCTACCGGTCGTCGCCGCGCTCGTGCTCGTTGGCTCTCCCGGTGCGTGAGAAGCCGAGCCAGCCCGGTCCTGGTTGCCCACATAGCCGGATTCGCCGGAATTGCGGGTCTTAATGCCCTTATCAGCTTCAGTTTGCACGTTTTGAACGACACCGGATTGAGACGTCGTCTCCGTTTGCTGCTGGGCGGCAGCAGGTATCGACATCACTGGAAGTGCGACAAGCAATGCTGCAGATAGGTATCGCATGGCTGTTTCTCCATCTAGCCCCGCCGCTTGATCAACGTGCGCAGCCCCGAACATTTCCGCCAAACTGATGAAAACTTGTGACTGCTGCGTTGACACACTTCACGCAAACACTAGCAGGGCAGATCGCAATCTGTGTCCCTCGTCCGACGCTAAGAGCCAGGAGAGGGCTTGCTGAGTCGATGTCCCTGAGAAACCGCCCAGCGCCGTGGGCCGCCAGTAACTGAACAAAAATGGGCCCCAGCTCCGGGCAGCGGGGGAAGAGCTAGGGCCCGACCTTCAGTACCCACTTGGGGATGGGCATTGGGAAAATTTGGAAATCGGCATTGCGTAGAGGGCCTGACGATGCATGCTTTCAGCTTCGCACGCGATATTGCACTCCTTCATGAACGCGAAAGGCTGAGTTTTGAACAGGCTGAGCTGGAAGAATTGCGCATGCGAGTGCTTATGGCCGAGCAACCGATGAAGAGGACCAGAGTAGAAGGAATGGCAAAGCGGATCGGGACCGCTGGTCGCGAAGTGCAGAGTGCGTCAGTTGGCGCTGTCCGACATCGCCATTGAGTGGCTTATTTTGTTCTGGGCCTTAACAGGTGGCGAACGCAAACCGCCGCCCGTGCGTCGTACTCACGGGCGGCGGTCAGGCGATACGACCGGGCAATGCTAGGTTGTGCTCGCACCAGGAGTTTGCATCGGCGCTACCCTAATAGCGCGCAATCAGTGCATGTGGCCGATCAGATAGATGCCACCACCAAGAACGATCACGGCCGGAACAGCCCAAAGCAGAAGCACAGGCATTCGTCTCTCCTCAGTTGTGCCCTCCCGGGTAAAACCGGAAAGGTCAACATACGTTCCAGAAGGAACCCCACCCCGCAATGAGGAGTTTTCTGCCGCGCCGCATCCAGCGGCGAGGGAGAACGCGATGAATAGAATTTTGATACTGGCAGCTGGGCTGCTCATGACCACTGGCGCGATGGCTCAATCCACGACTACCGTCACAACAACGACGGGAACCGCGCGCGGCGCGACTGTCCAGATCGAACCCGAGTATCGCACCAAGATCCGGTCCTATGTCACCGAGCACAAGGTCCGGCCGGTCGAGACGCGGGAGAAGATCGTGGTCGGCTCGCCGGTGCCGCGCGACGTCGAACTCGCGACGGTGCCAGGCGATTGGGGCCCGTCGCTCACCAAATACCGCTACGTCTATTCGGGTAGCCACGTGATGCTGGTCGATCCCGAGACCCGCATGGTTGTTCAAGAGGTTGATTAACGCCACCGCACGGCGGGCCGTGAAGGCACGGTCCGCCGGCGTCATCGCACCGTTTACATACCGCGGTAATACTTGATGCCCATCGTTCGATATTTTTTGATCGCAGGCGCTTTCGTGGTGGCGCTGCTGTTCGCGCTGGATCGCTCTTTGCCACCGCTCGCCGAGCTTTCGACGGGGCCCGGTGTCGACCGCAGCAACATTCGTATCCACTCCGCACGCGCATGGCCCGAAAAAATCATCTTCGACGCGTCCGCCCAGACAGCGCATACCGCCTCTCCACGCTGGCTCGCCGATCGTCAGGTGATCGTCGGGACATTCTGACAGTGCTGTCGCATTACCGCGGCGCGCAGCAGTGAGCTCGATGAACAATGAATGAATGAAGCGGTGCCAGACGGCTCGCGCCACGGAACTTCGCATCAGCATTTGAATCAATGCGTCAGCGTGACGGACACAAGGAACGTTTGCGCATTTGCCAATTTATCCCGGGCCTAATTGGCAATTTGATTTTGGAAACCCCTGGAGGAAAACGGACATGAGGATCCTGAAGCTTTCTGCAGCCGCGGCCGCGCTGTTGGCCGGCACCGCACTCGCCGTCGCGCAATCGAGCTCGACGATCGGCACCGGCGGTTCGTCGGCGGGTGGCGGCACCAGCAACTCGACCGTGGGAACCGGTGGCTCGTCGGCGGGCGGCAGCGGATCGGGCTCTGCATCGACGCTCGGCACGGGCGGCTCGTCGGCAGGCGGCGGCACCAGCAGTTCGACGGTCGGCACCGGCGGCTCCGCGGCGGGCAGCGGTTCGGGCAGCGGCTCGGCATCGACGCTCGGCACCGGCGGCTCATCGGCCGGCGGCGGCAAGAGCTCGTCCAGTGTCGGCACCGGTGGCTCAGCCGCGGGCAGTGGCTCGAACTCCGCATCGACCGTCGGCACCGGCGGGTCGTCTGCCGGCGGCGGCAAGAGCGGCTCGACGGTCGGCGCGGCCGGCTCCTCTGCGGGCCATGCCAGCGACATGGGCATGGAAAAGGGCAAAGGCCATCACAAGGGCGAGATGAAGAAGGACAAGGATTGATACTTGACCAGGGAGCGGCAGCGATGCCGCTCCTTCGTCTTTGTTGGAGGAGACTTCGCATGAACAGATCAATCATTGTGATCGCGGCGTTGGCCTTGATGACTGGCGCAGCTCAGGCGGCAACCATGGAAAAGACTGGCAAGACGGCATCGGGCGAGACCTGCAAGGTCACTGTCGAAAAGCATGCAGACGGCAGCATTGCCGCAGTCGGCGCGTCGGGCTCGAGCACCACCGGATCAACGGCGTCGAGCGGTTCGCTTTCGAGCTCGAGCTCGGCCGGCGGGTCGTCGGTACATGTGCAGGCGGGCGGCGGCAACGTCTCGAGCTCCTCGTCGACGGCGGGCGGTCCTGGCACCACCAGCGCCAGCACCATCACCGTCAACGGCTGCACGATCTCGACATCGTCCCCTTAAATTCCATCTGAGAGGATTGAAACATGAGGACTCTGCTTACGACCTCGGCGGTCGTACTCCTGCTAGCCGCCACTTCGCCCGTTCTCGCCCAGAAAAGTATCACCGGCGGAAGCGGCGGCTCGGCCGCAGCGGGCGGCACCTCGGCCTCGACGGTCGGCACCGGTGGCACGTCCACCTCGACGAACGGCAGCACCGGCTCGTCGATCGCGGCCGGCGGCAGCGCCGCGGCCGTGGACGGCAAGACGAAGACCGGCGTCAGCATGAACAAGGGCAATGGCCCGGTGATGAACTCGAACGCACGCGCGCAGGCTCATGACGGCGGCACCTTCAGCCGCTCGCATACGCGCACCAAGGTCAAGGCCGGCGAAGAGGTCGGCTCGACGACCAAGTCGATGTCGCATGTGCCGGGCTCCAAGCCGACCATGTCGACCACGTCGACGACTGCCCGATAAACCTCACGACCTGCTGCCCGACCAGGTCGGGCAGCTCTTTTCTTTGGATCCCTTTCAGCCGCCGGTCAGGCTATGGCTGATCCGCGTGACGACGCGGTCCCATTGCCGCTTCTCGGCCGCGGGATAATTGATCAGCACACAGTGCACGTAGCTGCGCGAAAAAATGCAGCGGTTGTACCAGATCTTGTCGCGCTTGATGCTGGAGACCACGAAGAAGTTCGGCGAAACGCGCTTGTAGATGATTCCGGAGGGCGGCTTCTTCTCCGCCAGAAATTGGGCCGGCGAAAGACCCTGCCGGTTCGAGACGGCCTGGATAGTGAGATCGCCCCTGCCGTCGGTCGTGCGAAACTGCTGGCCGTATCCGTCGGGCCTGCCGGCCATCTCCGTGAAGAGCGACGCCGGCATGTCGACCGATGTTCCGGACTCGTCGACCCGGAAGGTCGTCCAGCTCTCCGCGCGGGCGGCAGACAGCGTGGCAAGCAGCGCGAGGGTGGGAGCGAGCGTCCATTTCATCTCCGCCTCATCAGTTGCGGGGCATCAGTTGCAGCTCCATCAAGGCAATGCGTTGCAGGTCGGCGACATCGCGCTCGCCCGCGCCCGCGGTGCGCAGGATGGATTCGGCGAGCGCATTGACGTGCGAGGCGTGCACGGGCTCCGGCAGGCTCGCGACCGCGGCTTCCAGGGCGCGCGTCATGATCTCGATCATCTCGGGGGAAAATTCAGCGTTGGAAAAGTTCTTCATCGCGTGCGCCGGCCGCTGATGCGGACCGCGGCTCAACGCCGGGAAAAAGTGGAAGTTCCTGCATCACACAGTCGGGTCGGCGAGCGGGACCGCAAGCCTGAGGCCGAGCTACGCTGCGGCTGGTAGCGCGGGAGAGGCTCGACTTCCGCGTCCTCGCTGGCGGCACTCTGCATTCTCACATGGCTGCCGATGACGAGGCCCGTGAGCGAGAGCATGAGCCCGAGCGCGAGTGGCGCGAACAGGGCCTCTTCCTGGAACAATCCGTTGAGCAGCACGACCATGACGCCGAAGCCGGCGAGACCCTGCGTCAGATAGCCCGATGACGCTTAGAGGCGCCATGAAAGCGCGGATTGAATTGTTGACGGCAGTCTGCTGTCGGATGAAGAGATGGCGCGCTCGATGAAGCATCAGACAGCTCTGTTGCTCGACCGTCTTGGTCGGCACGAACCGCATGTTGGGTCTGGTGACCGCCTCGCAAATCGCCTCCGCGTCCGTGGTGTCGTTCTTCTGCCGCTTGACGTAGGGCTTCACATAGGCCGGAGGCATCAACCGCACCGTATGTCCCCAACGCCTGCAGTTCGCGGGACCAATAATGGGATGACGCGCAAGCCTCAATCCCCACCGGGCACGGCGGCAACTTCTCAAAGAAGGATAGCACCAAACGGCGCCTTGAGCTGGCGGCGGATCTCCACCTGACCGGCTGCATCGACGCCATGCACTTGAAAGACCGACTTCGCGATATCCAGACCAATCGTCGAAATTGACTGCATAGGCTGCTCCTCCGAATCGTGAGAGCCTCAAACGGCGCCCACTCCTTGGCACTCTCGTGCCCGTGGAGGAGCCGTCCACAGCATCACATGCGGACATAGAGCTGAGAGATATCAGATAAAGCCTTCGATGTATTCTCGCACCGCCCTTGTGTCGCCATCCGCGGCAGCACAGATGCCGAATGCATGGATTTCATGAGGCAATGCGCTCCTTGGGCTCTTGACGATATCCGTCATCACCGAAAAAACCGCATTGCGCATACGGCCGGCGCTCAGAAGCGCGAGCGCGGCTTCCTTGCTCAGTTTGAGATGTTCTTCTCGCGTTAACATTCAAGGCAGGTGGCGGGTGATGACGTAAAACAGCCTGTTCGTCACTGGCTTGGCAGTCAATGCCGTGAGAGTGCCAAAAAGCAACGGAGCCCAGCGCACTGTGCTATCGCGCGATGTCCATTGAGGAGCGGTGGGCGGACGTCCGGCAGATGCGGCGCAACTTCGCAGTTGGGCCACAAACGGACTTCACTCAGTCATCGGCCGCGAACCCGGGCTCCTTGGCGGTCCTGATAATTGATCTAGCGCCTTTATTCGTAGCTCTCTCGCCGCGACAGGTTCTGCGCTCAACTCGCACGTGCGAGAAACAGGAACATCGCAATGCTAGTCCGCGTTAGGGAGCACCAGAATACGTCGTTGAGAGGCCGCCCCATGAACAAAGCAATGCTGAACAGACCAATCGCATGCGCCGCCCTAGTGCTCGCGCTGGCCATTGTTCCTGCTACGGCTCAGCAGGCTGGGCGAACGCAGGTCGGCACGCTCACCTGCAGCATATCGCCGGGCGTTGGCATGATTGTCGCTGGACAGCGGCAACTGAGCTGCATCTATGCATCGGCCAGAGGTAGGGCGCGCGAGACTTATGAAGGCACCGTCAGTACCCTTGGGCTCGACATCGGCGCCACGTCCGGCGGCAAGCTGACTTGGGCCGTTTTTGCACCGACCACATTGCGTCGGGCCGCATTGGCAGGAACCTATACGGGTGCGACCGCCGGCGGCACGGTCGGCGCCGGAGTGGGTGCCAACCTCTTGATCGGCGGCTCGGACCGCACGGTCGCTTTGCAGCCACTGTCCCTGCAGGGTCAGACGGGCGTGAACATTACAGCGGGCGTGTCCAGCATGGAGTTGCGGCCGGCCCCTGCGTCAGCGCCTCGCAGGTCCCAGCGATAACATCAGTCAGCGCCAGCGGACTCTCCTTTGATGCAGATCAAAGGCTGGCCCCTTGGGGTGTCGTGCTAGGGGCTGGAGGGTGACAGGATGGCGCGGCGGACAGTTGTTGTAGTAGTCGATGACGATGCGAGTTTCTGAAGAGCGTGGCGCGGCTTGCTCGACATTAACCTAGGGGGAATTTCGGGGGATTGCGCTGCAGCGCCGGCTTGCGGCATCGGGATCAAACCGCCGTCTTCATGACCGGACGACGAGGCCACGCGCAATGAGGCGATGAACGCCGGATGTATCGCATATTTACGCAAGCCATTCGCACGGGATGTCTTGCTGAATGCCATTTCGAAAGCCTCGGCTTAGCAGGCGCAGCCAGAAACAAGACGTTCGGGGTCGCTGCGTCCGCCGTCAAAATGCGAAGCACTCAGGTTGAGCAAATCTGGTCCGCTCTGACGCAGCGAGCGCACCTCCGCCAGATGCGGCGCAACTTCGCTGATGGGCCAAAAGGCGAATTACTCGGTGATAAGCGCAGGGATTTCCGGCCAGGATTATATGCGCCGTCGCTCTCTCCCATTTGTCAACGTGGCTGACGGTAATCGCCCGGAATTGCTGTTGCGCGAACTATTGGATGGAGTCTTCCGGCACGAGCCATGACGAACGTGTCTTCGCAAAACTGGTCGTGGTGGTGAAGTTCGGCGCATGTGCGACCGGCTGCATTAGCGGTGTCATGGCGCGCGATATGGACTTCCGAGGTGAACGGCGCCGTTGAAGTTACCATCGCCTGCACCTCTTCCCTATGAACCAATGGCCGGCCACCAGAGCGACCGGCGAGGGTGTCGTCATGCTGGCGGGCGCGCTGCCGCGGCAGGCGACTGGACTGATGATCTGATCAATCGGAGGCGTTATCCAACAGAGGAGTATCCTATGAAGTTGGCTCAAATATCAGCACTAGTCATTTGTCTGCTCGGCGCGCCGGGAATTTCGTTGGCCGCGGACGCCAAGGGGGACGTGCAGCAGGCTTACGCCGCTTGGGATGCCGCATTCAACAAGCATGACGCGAAAGCCATCGGCGCTTCCTATGTCGCGACGGCAAAATTGATGCCGCCCACGCATCAGGTGGCGTCAGGTCCGGCTGAGATCGAGAGTTTCTTTGCCGGCCTCTTCGCGAACGGTGTGACGGGTCACAAGTTGGAGATGATCGACGCCGGCGGAGACGACAAGGTTGTATTCGGCACAGCAAAGTGGAGTGCCACCGGTAAGGACAAGGAGGGCAAGCCATCTCCGTTGGGTGGCTTGGCGATGCATGTATTCGAACGCCAAGCCGACGGCTCGCTCAAATTGAGGCTGCAAACATTCAACTAAAGCGGTCGAAGCTTCATCTGTCCTCATCTGCCGGCAATGCATTTCTTCCGACAATTCGCTGATGGCGGATTTGTCCAAGCCGCGCTGAAGAACCGTGAGCAGCACTTCGTCGTCGACGGGAGAGGCCGTGGTGCTCGGCGTGGACGGCGTCCCGACTTCAACGCCCCCGCATTCGCGCCGGCATGAGGACGAGGTGCAGCTTTACGCCTTCGATATTTGATTTCGTGGATCCAGTCGGGGCCGGCGGGTACGACCTTGGCGGCGGTCGGCAGGCAAAACTCGAACGCATTGGGTATGGCATGTAGATAGGGAGAAAGCGGCAATCCGCGAGCCACTGTCCCAGGACGTTGGCCGCGGCGAACTCAATCGCCGCGGCCCGCACCGTGTCAAAATGCCGGGTAAAATGGATGCAGGTGAAATATGCGGCCAGCCCCGGTTTGCCGGTTTTTCCCGATCCTATAAGTTCCAACTATCGCAAATGTGAATCTGAATAGGTTTTAACTTGAGAACTCGCCTCCTCTGGAACGTTTGCGCGACTACCACGTTTTCCCGGTGCCCTTTGCCCGAGGGCAAGTCCCCAAGTTGACGTGGCCCCAGCTCCATCGCCCCCCTGCGAGCTGGGGCCTTTTCTTTCTCATCGCGATATGCCGGTAGTCGCACCGCTCTCAGCTCTTTTCGGCGGCAAAACGAGTGCCAGCGAATGCCGTTCACCGGGAACAGGAATGGCGTGTTGATCTTGTCGACTTCGATGCCGGCGGCCAGCTGCATAGAGGCGGGTCTCGACATGTTTCATGCCCCGATCCCGCGATGGGCGCCCTGAATGTGCGGCTCGAAGTCGGCAGCCTCGCCGCAGAAGCAGCGCGCGCGGCGATCCGTGTTTTGCGTCGGCAGCCGCTTGCCCGTGTCCCACATGCGGCGCTTCCATGCGTGGAAATCGCGGTCGCGGCGCCAGCGCTCGAATTGCTCCTCGGACAGGGTCGGGAACCGGGCCCATGCTGTCTCGAACTGCTCCCGAGCCGCCTCGAAGGATTGCGCCCTCTCGGTCAAGCGGGTGCTTAGACTTGGATGGAGCCCATGATCCAACCCCATTGATCGGCGTGGTTTGGCACGCCGGAACGCTTGCCGATCTGGCCGATGCGGACGTCGCCGAAATAAACGTGCCAGCCTTGCTCGTCGTCGGGCCGGCGGGTGAGGGCGGTCATGGCAGAGTTATCGCATGTGAACGCAAAGAGAACAAACGAGTGCGGAATCTGTGCGTATTGGCCGTTCGAGGGGCCGCGAAGGAGGCAAACGAAAAGCCCCGGACGATGCCGGGGCTTTGAGCTCTTAACTTTGATCAGTTGGGCGATCAGTAGGCCGAGACCGCCGGCCCGCCGAAGCGATAGCTGACACCCGCTCGCACGGTGTGGAACACCGGATCATGCTCGTACGAGAAGCCGGGGAACGAGACAGTCGAGTTGTTCCGGAAGGTGCCGAAATCGGTGTAACGATACTCGACGCGGGCCGACCAGTTGGGCGTGAAGCCATATTCCCAGCCTGCGCCGACGGTCCAGCCGGTGCGGGTGGTAGAGACCCTCTCAAAAAGAGTGTTCGCGAGCACGTAGGTGTGGTCCATGTCTGCCCAAGCCACACCGCCGGTCACGTAGAGCAGCGAATTGTTGAAAGCGACACCGAGGCGACCGCGGATAGAGGCCTGAGCGTCGATCCGAAAGTCCGTGCCGTTGGTGTTTGCCAGGCGGTAGCCACCCTTTACGTCGGCGCCTTCCACGTCACCCTCGAGGCCGAAGACGAATTGGCCAGCCTGCCAATTGTAGCCAATGTGACCGCCGCCAACCACGCCATCAGCATTGAATCCCTGGACGAAGCCGGTGGGGGCGCCAGTTGCGGTGACAAACTCACGGGTGCTGTTGTCACCCCAGGCGTAACCGACCTGCGCACCAATATAGAAGCCGGTCCAGTTGTAGATGGCGGCGACAGGCGCGGGAGCCTTGGTGTAAGGCCGGGCGGCCAGATCGGCCGCTGACACGCTGGCGGTGCCGAGGACGAGAGCGGCAGCGCTGATGACAAGCTTTTTCATTATCTTCCCCAATTTTCAGACGTTGAATGCAAGCAATTTGATGATGCAACATAGCTCAGAGTCGCGCGAATGGTGTTACTCGCCCGCAACAGTGGCGATGCAATCGATCTGTCCCTCAGCTGGTAGTTGCTTGGTTTTTATGAGAGTTCGCTCCGTCGAAGCAAGCGCGGCTGCGCCGAGATAAGCGTAATCAGGCTAAGGGCGGAAACTGCGACATGCGGACGCGGGCCGCACACGCTTTCGAATGCCAACGCAAGTCAATTATGCTGGTCCTGTTGTCCGCCGCACCGCTAAGAGGCTGAACCACGTTAGGGAGCCGGAGACTGGCGTGAAGATCGATCTTCCCGAAATAGACCTCAAGACCGTGCAAACCATTGGCAGCCTAGAGCTCAAAGACCAGCTCGGCCGGCCTGTCGGTCAATACTTTTTTGGGAAGGGCGCGGGTCGAACCGTCTTGCTGTTTGGGAGGTACAAGGGGGCATTTAAGACCCATGCTGAATGTCGGGCCTTCATCGATGGCGTGCTTGCAGTTATCGGCTCACCAATCCCCTGACTTGCTGGGAATGGTTAGCTCCCCTACGGCGCTACTATTTCTAGGATCAGCGGTGGAGGCGGCCCATCAATTAGGAACTAGTGGTAATGCGGCGGGCTTGGTTGTGCTCTGGCCTTCAGCCCCCTCTGCAGTGCCAGAGTTAGACGCACATCAGTCCGTTGAGGTGTGGGACAGGCCTCGCAGGGTTGCCCGGCTGGTGCGTGAGAGTTCAGCTGATAACGGCGGCAGGGGATCACCGCGCCTTGATTGTCTCGGAATCAGCTTCTGGATTTCGATCGCACATATGTCCCGCTCGTGCAGATCGAGCCAGCCTCGCTCGATAGCATACTTGGTACCAGCGCCCGACTCTGAGGCGTCGCGCTTCAAGGTGAAGAGAAACGACGAGTTGATCCTTCTCGCGCCCGTCCTGAGCCGGCTCGATACTGGCGGCGAGCTGGACGAGCCGGGCGGTGGCTTCAGGATCTGCATAGGGACGTGGGGCTGCGTACTTTGTCAGGTCTCATCGCTCTCAGGTTGGCGGCCCGTGATTGCCATCTTCGGATTGCCTCGCTCGAAATCGGGCCGGACTTCGGCGCCCCGCGCGCCGCAGCCCCGACATACGAAGCGAGGCTCAACGTCCGACAGCCGCGCCTCGTCGGGCCAGGAGGCAGCATCCAACGTGACATGGTGGCCGCAATGGCAATAGATCAAGATGCAGCTCAGGCCCATCGCACGCATCTGGCCGAACGTGATCTTCATCGGCCGGCCGTCGGGGTGGGTGGGTGTGTGGCGTCGAACACGAGGCATGGCGTTATCGAAGCGCGGCGCCGGCGAGAGTCAAATTATCAATGCCTAGGGGTTCGGAACGCGAGTGAGCTACTGCGTGTCGCGGTGTCGGAAAAGTCCCCGCTCAATCGTCCTTTTGCGGCGGGGCTGGGTACTTCCTGACTAGCCGATCAAGGGGCTCACGTGCTTCATGAGCTGGCGAAATCCGAGGACCCTGGCACCAGACCGGTTGCGGTAAACGTCCAGATGATCTCGCTAGATCTCAGCCGTCGGGCCGCGCAAACTGCGAAGCCAAACAAACCAGACCCCATTCACATTCCACTCCGTGCCAGCTCGCGTCCTGTAGCGGTCCTAGTGTGGCGCAACCAACGCTGCCATGCCAAAAGCGACCACGCATGCGGCAGCTAGTGAGCAGAGAGCTATCACAATCCTCCTTGGGCATGGTGGCCTCCTGACCACAGCCGCCCCTAGTCTCATTGACGTACGAGCTTGGATCTCATGCCGATCAGCATTGTGTAGGCAAGTCGCCGCCAAATCAGGTTCATCAGAACTAGCATGGTGGCATCCCCGTGTCTGACGCCATCAACCTAGAACCTTGTCCGTTTCTGGACGACTTCGCCGATGGCGTTAAATGGTTTCGTGCACCCGGTGATCGTGCCAGCGGCCGGCAATGCTAACGGTTTGGGCTTGGCGCTCCGCTGAGTGCCCGGGCAACCGCCAACATGTTCCTTTTTGTAGCCGCGGGTCGCCGGGGCGCCCAAGAATTCGCCTTGCAATTGTGCCCGTCTACTGTCGTAGTGCTTTGATTGTTGAGAGATTATCCAGTCCAGTTGTGTTGAGGTCGTGATGAGTATTTCCGATCGCACTTTCGATGCCGCTGTTGCTCTGCACCAACGTATCGTTTTTCTCGACTGTCAAATGTCCGAATTTGGGGTCGTGCGGAACCGATTAGCGCAAGCTCAGTTGCGCCGTTCGCGGTCCAGGTCGACTCGTTCAGCTTCCAACAGACTAGGTCGGCGCCATAGGTGTAGGTAACTTCCCGCGCTGGTCTCATCATTTGACACGGGCGTGAGACATCCCGCGCAAAACGGGCGCTCACGCCATTCCTCTCCTCTTTACCGCAGGAGACTGGGAATGATCAGGCCTATCGTTTTTGCTTTCGTCGCTTTGGCTCTGGCCGCCGGCACCGTGCAGGCTCAGCAGGGCATGTCTCGTAAAGGCTTTGTCCGCAGTTTAGATAGCTGCAAGCAGCTTGCTGCCGAGCGTGGGTTCTCGAGTGCGGGCGGAATAATGAAGGGACAAGGTCGCGCAAAGCGAGAGTTTGTCATGAACTGCATGCGCGGCAAGCAAACCTGAACGAAGCCATGGAGAACCCGCCGGCTACCAGAGTCGTCCGGTTTTCTTTGAACTTGGGAAGTCTAAGGGCAGGGGCTCGCCGTCTCACACTCAGGAAACGAACGACTCGGGGGCAAGCTTTTCCGCTTCCTCTAAGATGGAGCGGCCAACCCTAAGAGCAATGCTCTTTGGCATCGACAATCGGATAGGTCCGGAGATCGTCTTGATCTCGACGAGCATCACGTCGGGCCTGCCGTGCGGCACAATAAGCCGAAGTCCAGCGACGCCATGCCACTCAAGCGGAGGCTCTTTTTCGGTCATGACACTTCCGTGCGCGCCGCTTATCTACCCTCGGACAATGCCTGTCTGCGCGGCCAGGCACCAGGTCGCAGCAAAGAGCACCATAGCGGTGAACAGCTTCGGCGCTATCCAGTTATCATCAGGAAACGATCCCTGAGCTCGAGCCCTCAATCTGAGAGCGAACGTAGTGGCGCTGCTGATTAGAGCCGCAGCAAGAACGGCGAATGCGACATAGCTAAAACCAGCGGCGTAGAAAAACACCGCGATCATCCCGAGAACCCAATCCATCGCCTGTCCCCTCAAGCGTACTCGATTGTCGTGTCACGCGTAACCAATTTCGCCTATTAGGGATCCATATTGGAACCATGGAACTTTGGCTCATCCCGCTTATGATAGTCGGAATTCTTGCCGCCCTGCTATTTTCTGACCGCCTAGTTTGACGCTCTGATGGCAAGAGGCGGCGTTGGTTCACGCGACGCGCGCTGTGTGGGAATTGCGCCACAGCTGAAAAGAGTGAGAGAGGGGCGGGAACGTCCTCTCGGCAACTGGCTTGTTGCACCGGCGACGGTCTCGGTCTCACGGGGCAAGAGCCTGTCCGGAGGCCCCAGCATCATTACGCCCCCCGGCCCGATGCTGGGGTCGCCACGGACCTGATTGCAAGCCTTTGGTTTCCACTCTGGAAGTCCGGCCGGACATCAGCGCCACGACTACCGCACCCCCCACAATGACCCGCGGCTCAAGGTCGGATAGTCGCATCTCGTCCGGCCAGGGATCGGCGCTCAGAGCGACGTGATGGCCGCAGTGGCAGTAGACGAGCACGCCGCGCACTCCCATGCCGCGCATGTCCTCTCGGCCTGCACCCACGGGAAGATCGCCCGCACCGCAGACACCGTATGGACTCACGGGATCATTTCGGAATGCATGGCGCGGAAGGGCTATACGATTTTCCCGCCCAAAGGTTGATTTGCAGGCTCACGCTATTCCCGGCGGGTTTTTCTTTTCCTGTCCTGCGAAACTCACCGCCGGCCCGCCGACTCTCGCCGAGGCGCATCTTTGTCGGTCTTGGTTCTGGCCACCAAGCCACCCAACAATCCCACTGCAAGGCAGTACAACGTTCCTTGCGTCACCTGGGAAAGCTGACTGTTGAATAGCGAGCCGAGTACGTTTTGGAAGACAACAGCTTGTCCCAGCATAGCGAAGACGCTCGACCCCTCGAAAAGCAGGAAGTGGCTGATCCACATTGCCAGCAAGAGCGCACCGCCAAGGAGCCCCACCTGTATAGCGATCGCTAGGAATTGGTTATGTGGGTCAGGAACTGCCTCGCCGTAAGGAGAGGGCGTTTCTGCCTCTAACCTCTGGTAAAGTGATTTTGTGCTGCCTGTTCCATGTCCGAGGAGAGGAGCTTCGCTGATCATCCCGATTGCTTTTTGCCAAAAGTCGACGCGACTGGCAGTCGAGAGAGTTGGTCCTGCTTTTGAGTCACCGCCGCTCAGTGAGCGAACGTCAGTCGTGATCTGAACAATGCGACGCTGAGCTTCGCTCGATAGCATCGTCGCCGCAACAGCAATGACTGCCAGGGGCAGCACGAGTACTGCGCTCTTGCGCCAGCCGGCAATTCTTGCCAGCAAAAGACCAAGTAGTGCGGCGCTGATCAGCATACCTGTCTTGGAGAGATAGATTAGGAAGATATCGGCAAAGAAAAGCAGAGCAAGGACGGCCGCGACCAGGGCTCGCCTTTTCTGACCCTCAGCAAAGGTCTTAATCGCCAACAGCGCCAATCCGAAAGCACAGAGCGCAAAGCAGGTGCTTTGCACGGCATTATCTTTCACCGGAACGCCCGGTGTCTTAAACCAGCTCCATGGCCCAGATGGCCAGGCCAATGAGGCAAGCGAAAGTATGAGGATGATTAGGCAAGAGGCCACGAACGCATAGCCCAGGTGGAGCGCTTCTTGCCGGTTGAATGTCGTCGCCATCACGAGAGGAATGAGCAGCAGCTTTACGTAGTGGCTCAAGCCTCCCGGACCGAGGGGCTGATGGGACCATAGGGTCCCGATAGCTACAAGCGCGAAGATAAGCACCGGTGTGATTGCCGCTGCGGATCGCATGGTCACAGACCAAGCCGACGGTCTCGCTGTTAGCAGCGCCAATAAAGTAAAGATCCCCAGTGCGATCGCCAATCCGCTTGTGCTGATTGGAATCATGAAGGCTGTAGCAATAGCTGTGATATAGCGCGCACTCTCTAGGGCAGCGCGAAGGTGCTTAGGTATCATCTGGATTCCGCAGCCGCATATCGAAACGTGCCGTGAGCAGCGAGGGCGGCGCCGAGGAGAAGCCATAGACTTCTCTGGTATAGCATTTCATGAGCGGCGGACATCGTTGCGAAAACTGTCAACAGCAAGAACACAAACCTGTCGATTGGGTCGCCAGTCCATGCGTTGCCGGCGGACCGCTTCCAGAGATAAACGACGGCACCATAGATGATGAGGAACCCGACTATTCCGTATTCGGCCAAAAGCCAGATTGGCGTTGAGTGAATGGGAAGGAAATCGCCCGTCTGCATAGCGTAGTCATGCACAAACGCCCCGAGCCCATCTCCGAAAATTGGACTGGAGAGGAACAGTGCAAAACCTCCTTTGAGACTTTGAAATCGCTCTCCGTCTTGGTTGTAGAGCAACGAGTAGAGAACATCGCCTTGCTTGGTCCAGTTATTGAAAACGAGGACAAGCGCCATCGACAAAACGGCGAGACCTACAGCGATTAGAGCTCCGCGAAGCAAAGTCTTCCTGCTGAGTCCCCAGAATGCTGGTGGAATGACGAGAGATAGTACCAACGCCGAACCGAAGGATGCGCGAGATCCCGAAAACCAAATCGCAGCAAAAAGCGTAGCTGCTATGCAGGTCTTCTTCACCCGGCCAATATCCAAAACGGTTGTCGCCGCAACCGCCAGGAGAAGCTGAAATCCGAACGCGTTAGGGTTCTGGGCGAACCCTGATATCCTGAACGGAAGTAGGCTCTCGGGAACGGGCACGCCAGCACTACGCAAAATAAGAAGAAAGAGATCGAGAGCTGCGATGGCCGTTACCGTCCCAACGAACGTTCCAAGCAGGATGTTGAACCCCTTCTTTTCAGAGAGACTTGCGACCAAGGCCCCCACAAAGAAGTAAGCGATGAGAACGAGCCAGCCGAGCCCCTTGTTCGTGAACGCCCACGAGGTCCAGCCTATCTGGAAATATCCGTTGACCAGCGCGATGAGCGTATCGATCGAAAAGAAGATCAGGAATGCGTTCACGAACGGGACGCGCCAGTGCGGCCAAGTGCGGTCGCGGATGTGCCAAATGGCAAAGAGTGCGCCGCCGAGAATGGCCACCGGATCGGCGAAATTGACATTGATCCGTCCGTGGCCGGATGGCAGGTAGACCTGAAAAGCTACGGCTGTTGCTGCTGCGATCGGAAGCCAGTTCGCGAGGGCGGTTCCGAAATCGCGGCCAGCCGTGCTTTCGTCGACATTAGAGACAGCGCCCGTCGATCTCCATGCTCTGTGCGAGATGCCAGCGAGAACTGCCGCCACGAGCAGGGATAAGACACCGATGGTCACCGCGGACACTAGGCTCTCGCCGGGAGATAGGCCAACCGCGCCGAGCGCGAAGACAGCACTCACTTCCCTGATGCCCCACCCGGCGAGACTGATCGGCAGGCTGGCAGCCAGCATGACGACAGTGGTAGCTGCGGCAAGATGGAGAAGGGGGGTATTCGGCGCGAGCGCATGCGCAACGAAGATGTAGGCCGTCATGGTTGATAGCTGGATGGCCGCGCTTAACACGAATGCAACCGCGAACTGGCCGATGTGTCCGCGATCGATCGTGGGTAATTGGGAGCGAGCGATTTCTCCCCATCCCAACCAAGCGCCGCTAATCAGGGCCGTAATTGCTCCGACGAACAACTTAGCCAGATCATATCCACCCGATTGACCATCGACGCTGATAACTCCGAACAGGTACAGCGCGCCAGAGGCCGCGAGCAGCACGGATACGATCAGGGCAAACAGCCTTTCGTATCCCGTGATGACGACCGTCGTCGCCAGCGGGATTCCAGCTCGAGAGAACAGAAAACCTCTCGCGATCACTTGGCCAACGACTTGAAAAAACAGATTGGCGGCAATCTGGCCAACGCTGACTGCTGCCACGGCTTGCCTGAACCCAAGCGAATGGCCCGAGTAGGCTGCCAACATCCGAACGCGCGCACTCGCGATCAAATAGCCGATCGCAATGGCTACCGCGATCTCAACTACCGTAGGTGTCGAAATGTTACGTGCGGCAAGCTTTAGGGACTCGACGTCGCTGTTGTAAAGCACCAAAGCGATAGCCGCCCCTAGCGCGGCCATGGACAGTAGTATTCGAACGTTTCTCACGTATTTTCCCCGTGACCCTCCGGCAGCGTCGGTAGACAGCAGGAGGTAGAGCGCCAGCCCAAGTGTCCGTATAGGCTGCGGCACGCCGGTTTCAAGGCACAATGTCGCTATCAGACTAAAGTCCGGGCGCGGTGGGCAGGCGCTAGGCTGTTTGTCTGATTTCCGACGAGCCTGGCAGGAGGATGGGCTGCGTCGAGTGCAACCCGAATGACCTTGTGAGGCGAGGTTATGTCCAGCTCGACGAAAATGATCCTGGAGCCATGCGGGCTCAACGACCGTCATTCGCTCGATAACATGAATATGCACCGTCGGCGGCTTTGCGCCCGGTAATTGAGGCAGCGTTGGAGTGCTTATCAGGGCCGGTCGGCGGGTAGGGGGAGTTCGCCGAGCCATTGAACGCGGCGGCATGCTCCGCGACAGCGGGCCGCAAGGGCATTAGCTGGGTCGGGGGGGGCGAGCGCTTGCCCAGCATCTAGCTACTTCTGTCCAGCACTCCGCTCAAGGCGGCACAAACCGCCCGAGGACGGCATCCGTTCACAGATCGAGCGGAATCGCAGAAAATAAAAAGCGGCTTTGTACGGTCTTCGAGTTGTCAATAGCGAACTTGTCGGCCATGTTGATGACACCTACGCGATATAAGTCGCAGCTTCGACTGGCCCTTCTGCCCAGGAAGCATCGGTCCCTAGACGACGCCCGCTAATTGCACTTTTTCCGGGCCTGTTAGTCCAACCACCCGACAACCCATGGCTACGAAGCTGTCCCGGACGAGCATGCGCTCGTTTCGAAGAAGAAGGCGTGCGCGCTTGCGAGCCTGAGCCGCACGATGAGTCAACCGGTGCCGATCGGAAGGTCTCCAGCTGACCGCTCTAGGTCATAGCGCGTTTAGTGTTTCACCCCACCAACCCTACTAGTTTGCAGCGGGTCTAACCCAAGGAGACAATCTGTGACGCTCGGCCAGCAGATCTGTGAAGACTTTAGGCGTCGCTATCTTCCGTATGAGCAGCCACGGGAACGCGTGATCATTCGTGAGGAGTGGACCTTCTGCGCCATTGATGGCGACCGCATAGTGTACGGAATTGCTCGAGGCTCAGAAGAGAGGATCGGAGCGTGAGGATCTTGGATTGCAGACCGAGCCCACCAGGCTCGGCCACACTCGCTCGTTTCGACCTTGAGCTGAACGACCACTTGCGTCTCTACAACTTGGCGCTTCGCCAACGCGGTGACGGGCGTGCGCACGTCATCGCTCCTAACGCGTTCCAGCAACGTGTCGCTGGCTTTTCTCCGTCCTTCAACAGGGCGATTGCAGATCTTGCCTTCAAGGAGCTTCAGACCAGTGACGACCACCGCAGTTGAGGCCGATAACCCATACCAAGCCGGCGATCGCGTAAAACATCAGCAGTTCGGCTTCGCGACAGTGCGCGAGGTTATTGGGGCGCGCGTTTGCGCGGACTATGATGATGGCGAACAGCACAGTCCCGTGCTGCACACTTTCCTATCGCCTGCGAATGATAATACCATTGGAGATGGTCGTCCCAAGACCACAATCCTACAGCTGAGCGGGACAGAGACCCTCCCGCAACTTGAATTTGTATATGGGAAAACCAGAGTCCGAAAATACATCTCGACTATTTATGCGCCGGGCGGTGGCGGGAAGACAGCGTTGCTAACTGCGGAAGCTCTGGACATGGTGACGGGCCGCGATTTGTTGGGTGTCGGACACAAGAAGAGAACTCGAGTTTGGTACGTCAACACTGAAGATCCACCAGAGCTTATCCAGCGTCAATTCGAAACCGCCGCAGCACTGCACCGCATCACCAATGATGACATCGGTGGTCGCTTGATGTGGTCGAGTGGACGCGAGTCCAATTTTGTGGTTGCGACCGAAGACAAAAGGACTGGATTCCGGATCAATCATCCAGTGGTAGAGGGTATCGCCCAAATCGGGGGCGAATTCAAACCCGACGCAATCATCATCGACCCCTTCGTATCCACCCACGGTGTCAGCGAGAACGACAACAATGCGATTCAGCAGGTTGCGACGCTCTGGGTGACGATCGCAGACAGGCTAAATTGCGCGATTGATCTCGCCCACCATGTCGTAAAATCCGAGGGTCCCGTCACGGCAAACTCGGGCCGTGGTGGCAGTGCCTTGAAAGACAAAGCTCGCATCGTACGAGTCATCAATCCGCTCACCGAAGATCAAGCAAAAAGGTGGAACATCCCGGAGGGGCTACGTCGGGAGTACTTCAACGCGGTCATCGACAAGGGGAATCTCTCGCGCGTCGGAACCGGGGCTTGGTATCGCATCGAGAGCGTGCCTCTGGGAAATGGCGATGGTCTGGCCAGGCCACAGGAATTCGCCCCTGCGGTCAGGCGCTGGATGGCTCCAGATGCCTCGGCCGAAGAGCGTGCGGAGATGACTCTTGCAGCAGTCGAGCAGGATCAGATTGCCGCCATTCTGATCGGCATAAGGAATCGTGACGTGAGGTACAACTACCAATCGTCAAATTGGGCCGGCAACGAGATCGCAAGCGTTCTTGGGATCGAGGTGGACGACGGCAAGAAGCTGACTTCAGAAAAGGGGCGCGTGCAGGCCATTCTCGATGCCATGATTACGGTCGGCCTGCTGATCAAAGTTTCGCGCATTGACCCAATAAAGCGGAAATCCTTCGATCACGTAGAGGTTGCATCATAGGACGTCGATCACTCGAACTGCACTTTTTGCGCAACCCTGCGCAACCTTGCGCAACCCTCCAGCTAAGTAGTTGCGCGCGCTACGTGCTCAACCTCTACCACCCCCCCCTTTAAGGGGGTGGGTGGGGAGGTACGTAGCAAAGGGGTGGTGTGGAAGAAGACAACCTGATTTTTGAAGCAGAGAGACAAATAAAATGGCCTATGCCGACCTGCACCGCACCAGCGCGGACGATGACGCTTCAACCGTCACCTATCACCTCAACCTGGGCCTGGAGCCGCCGCCAGCTCCCGCGCGAAGGGTTTCATTGGCTGACCAGTTCGGTGAGGTAGATGCTGCGCTGCGCCGACTGAAGGTGCGCCGTGAAGAGCTGAGGCAGCAGATCTTGAGTACAGGCCGCGTCGAGTTGGTGGGCCATACGTGGTCAGTTGTGTTGGAGAATCGCACCAGCAGGAGGCTCGACCAGGAACTACTCATAGAGCGTTTTGGTGCCGAGACGGTGGACGCCTGCCGTGCCGAGCGGGATGGGGTGTATCTCCGAACTGAGAGGCTTTAAGGCGTGACGGAGTAGGGGAGCATGTCGGCCCCCCTGATTTCCTTCGGCCCTGTTTTCGTAGGCAAGTATTTGATCTCTTGGGCATTTGGGCCGATTTCCAAATTAAAGCCGCGCAGATGGCCGGATCCCGCACACACCAAGTCACGAGGTTTCGTTGAGACACGCGAACGACAACATGCCAGCCGCTGACCGCGTGATGGAGATCCGCCCATCTCCGCAGGAATTGAACCGGCTGCTTCATCGCCGCTTCACGGGCATCGGGCCGGCCCATGGCTGGCAATTGGACGAAGCTGCTCGGAAAACCTTCAACGCTGATTTTTCGAAGTGGCTGGGCAGCGACGGCCGCTGGCATGCTTGCGTCGAACGATATCGCCAACAGAAGGGCAGCAGACGGCTCGTCAAGCCGAGCAAGCCGGCGCGACCGGCTCTGCTTTATCGGGGTCAAGACGTGGGCGCGACGTACCATCTTTACGCATCGACCGTCGCGGAAGGCGCGGAATTCCTCGGCGGCAAGACAACCCCCTCTGTCGGTGGACGCCAGATTAAGTTCGACGCGGCTGAAGATGCGATGATCGCATTGATCGATGCCCAGCGTGCGCCGACTGTCGCAGCGAACGACAACGAGCCCGCTGGCAGGCGCCGAAGGTCGCGGCGCAAGCGCTCGCAGAATGCTGCCCTTGTGGCCTAAGAACACATTCTAATCATAATTCGGAACGTATTTCGACGAGGGCAACGCTCTCAACGTGACGTGCAAGACTTCGGCGCGCTGGCCACTACCGGCGTCGCCATCTCTTTTCGGCGAATTGCCGCTCGTTTTCTTTGCAGGTGCGCTCGCATTTGTTGGTCCGACAACCGCTTGTTGGCGGCAAGTGTGGGCTAGCCCCCGGTGAGACTGAGCGAGTCGCTGTGGCCAAGAGCAGCCCCCTTTCTCGTCTTAGGGATCAGTACCCTCTCTCGCGAAGGCACCATTAGCTCGGGCCGGGCAGCGGCCCCAGGGGGGTGGGTCAGATCTTTCCAGCCTCGGCTTCTAGCTACCGGCGCCATACCTCAACATTCGCGGGCGCTGCCCCAGAGTTTAAAATATTTTGGAGACCTTAATGGCCTCACCGAGACCGCCAGATCACTTATCTGGGGCCGCCAAAGGCTGGTGGCGCCAAGTTCATACGGACTTCGACTTGGATGATCACCATCGCCACCTCTTGCGGCTGGCCTGCGAAAGTTTGGATCAATCTGAGCAGGCGCGGGCAGCCATTTCGGAGGATGGTGCGGTAGTTCTGGACCGCTTTGGCTGCCAGAAACCCAGCCCTTGGGTTGATATTCAGCA
This sequence comes from Bradyrhizobium sp. 25ACV, assembly GCF_054863005.1. Classification (NCBI taxonomy): domain Bacteria; kingdom Pseudomonadati; phylum Pseudomonadota; class Alphaproteobacteria; order Hyphomicrobiales; family Nitrobacteraceae; genus Bradyrhizobium; species Bradyrhizobium sp. 25ACV. The sequence continues at coordinate 172,369 of NZ_JAVAYO010000006.1, read as the reverse complement.
TAAAGCGCAGAACCGATTCCGGATTCTTTGCCGTGAACTCGGCCTGGACGTGCAGCCTCCAGACGGGCCGCGCATGCCGCGTGACGCAAGCTACGGAAACCGCCGCTAATGCCGGTTCGCAAACGAGCCGGCAAGCGACGCAACACGGGCACTCTGGAAGATTGGGAATGGGCGCTCGAACTGGGATGGCCGTGCACCGGGGATTTGGACGGCATCTGCGAACTCGACGAGCATGGTTATCCTGATCGGGAGGCTGCGCGCAGCGCGTGGAAGCTCTACGGATCGCAAATCATGGCCAGGTGGCGCGCCGAGCACCCGAACGGTTCGCAGTACGTCTGCTGGGGATTCGAACAATTCGGAGATCCGGATGCCCGCGCGCCTGAGGAGAAATAAACGGCACCGCCTCAGTCAGATCACGCCACGGGCCATCGAGCTGTTCCGGCAGGGCCTCCGCGAGAGCGACCCGTACAGATTTCGTGACATCAAGATCGCATTGGCTACTGCGCTCGGGCGCAGCAAGTTCGCCGCCTGTCCACTGGGTGCGGAGCCTCGATCGCTGATCGGTGGTGACCCAGAGCCCGTTGAAGCGGTGCTGGCGCTTAGGGCGGAGCTGCTGAGAGCCGCGAACCGAATTGATAACCAAAGGGATTTTCAATGATACTCACTCTCGAAGAGGCTGGCGCGCACTACACCGTGACAGGTGGCCGAACCTTGCTACACAGTTCAGCGATGTCGTCGATTACCTCTTCAGGAAGACACGGCTTTTCCCTTCGGGGCACATGCGTGAAGCGGTCGGGGATTGTCTCGGCGCCGTATCCGGTCACGAACATAAATGGCTTATCGATACGAGCGAGCTCGTCCGCGAACGGATAGCTAGAGCGATCGCGCAAATTTACGTCGAGTACTGCGACATCGAAGCAATCGCGATCAAGAGACAGCGCTTCTGCGATTTGGGAAATTGGCCCGATCACATGAGCGCCAAGCGACCGCAGTGCAATTGCGAGGTCATCACCTACCAAATACTCATCCTCTAGGATGAGAACCCTACAGTGCATGAGGGCGTGGTGGGCCATATCGCCACCTCTCGCTACGTTCCACTACCTGAACCAAATGTCCGCTCGCCATTACGTTCCGGCATAATATTTCAACAGAAAGAATCCGACGCGTGCACGGCATTTCTGCACGCAACGCCAGCTGATGCGAGCAACTAAAGTACGGCTACCGAACTGCTGAACTTACAACCTCAAAGGAATTTTAGATGCCAATTTTTACAGCCGTGGCAGCAGCCACGTTGGCTACTGTCGGGATCACCAGCACCCTTTGCGGCGAAGCAGAGATCGTCGAAGTCGCAGAAGAGACTGAGAACGAGAGAGATGACTAATGACTGCGATCAATGCATTTGCAACTCCCGATTCGGTGCACGTTTTTAGCGACGGTGCTTGGCACGACCCAGCATCCGGAAAACTTGCCGGCATCGGCACCAAGGTTTCGGTCTTGCCTCAGTACAATGCCGCGTTTGGGGTCACGGGCCTGTCGACGGTGCCGACTCTGCTATCGGCACTGTTGATCGAAAATCAGTTTGCCGATCTTCCTTCGCTTGTCGCGGCCATGCCGGATCTGGTCAAGAAATGCATCGCACGGGGCAGGGCAGTCGGCCACAATCTGACCGGCCGGTGCGAAGTCGTGCTGGCAGGCTGGTCTGAGAATGCAGGACCGTTGATCTTCGTCACCGAATGCTATTTCGAGCACGACATCTTCAAGGGAAGGGCAGTCGAGCGATACATCCGGCCCCGCGTGGATGGCTCAAGTGAGATGCGTTTCCCTGAGGAAGGACTGAGATTGCTCGAAAAACAGTATGCAACGAAGTGTCAACAAGCCGCCGAAGGCACATTCGGCGCGGGCGCTATCGGGAGAGTTGTCGGAGGCTTCGTTCAACACACGCAGGTCGATGCGGATGGCATCCGGATTAAGCTGCTGAAGCGATGGCCGGACGAGATTAGATGACCCAACTTCACGACCTTCCGCCCGAACTCACCGAGCCGCCGCATGACGCGCGCGGCTGGCTAGCTTGGCAGCCGTCCACGGGCAAAGCCTGGCGCAAGATCGACGGCAAATGGCTGCCGATCGCCGAAGCAAATGCCATTGTTGAAGCAAGGAAGAAATCCCTTTGACCGCGCTTGCCAGCTACTCCACAGGCCTCGCCACTGTCTCGGCGGGCGGAACGACCGTCACCGGCTCCGGCACGATCTGGTCGGGAACGAACGTCAAGCCCGGCGACATTTTCCAGATCGGAAATTTTCAGTCGGTCATCTCCGACGTGACCGACACCACGCATCTTGTCATTCCGCCGTGGGGTGGCGGCAATCAGAGCGGCGTCGCCTACACGATCTGGCAGGTCTCGCCGCAGCGCTTTGCCGGGGCCGAAGCGATGGCAACTGTCAATGAACTGGTCGCGGCGTTCCGTACGTCCGGATTCTTCGTGTTCGTCGACATCGACGAGACCGATCCAGACCCCTCGCTTGGCGATGACGGGCAGTATGCATTCCAGCCGACGACCGGCAAGACGTGGGCGAAGGTCTCGGGTGTCTGGGCCTACCTCGGAATCTACAAAGGATTCAATTTCACCGGGGCCTACAATGGATCGACGACGTATTCCGTCGGCGACGTAATGACCGATGCTGGATCATCCTACGTCTGGATCAACGCCACGCCGGGCTCCGGACACGCCGCACCGAACGCGACCTATTGGCAGTTGCTTGCGAGCATCGGTGGGACAGGCCCGACCGGCGCGACTGGTGCCGGCTATGGCGGTACGTCGACAACATCGCTTGCGATCGGGACAGGCTCCAAGGTGTTCACGACTCAGGCCGGTCTCGCCTACACTAACGGCGCGCGCGTGCGAGCCAGCTCCGCGGCCAATCCGACGACCGACTGGATGGAGGGTGTTGCTACCTATAGCGGCACGACTCTCACCGTAACCGTGGACAAGACCAACGGCAGCGGTACGCATGCCGATTGGAATTTCAATGTTGGCGGCGAGCCCGGCACGACAGGTGTTGCATCCATCGATGGCGCGACCGGGGCTTTCACAACGTCGAACGGTATCGAGACGGCCGCAGGTGTCATTCGACTGACCGGTGCGCGTCGCACGTTGCCAACCCGGCAGGTTTTTACGTCTGGGTCCGGCACTTACACGACCCCAGCCAATTGCCTCTGGATTGAGGTTGAGTTGGTAGGCGGCGGTGCCGGTGGCGCCGGTGGTGGCTCTGGTTCACCAGGGGCCGGTACATCAGGAGGCAATACGACGTTTTCAACGATGACCGCTGGAGGAGGCGCTTCCGGATCGATCGCAACACCCGGCGCCGCCGGGACCGCAACGGGTGGTGATGTAAACATACCTGGTGGTAGAGGCCAGGGAGGTGGATTAGGCGAACTTGGCCATGGAGCTCAGGGCGGAAGCTCATCTCTTGGCGGGAGTGGGAGTGGGGGCATATTCGGTGCGAACTCCGCTGGATTCGCAGCCGCTGCAAATTCGGGGTCTGGCGGCGGTGGAGGGACTACGAACGCCGCATCGACAAATACGGGAGCTGGGGGAAGCTCCGGTGGCACCGTACAAAAGATCATAACGAGCCCTGCCGCGAGCTATTCATATGCAGTCGGCGCCGGAGGGTCGGGCGGAGCAGCAGGCACAAGTGGTACGGCAGGCGGAAATGGCGCCGCCGGCATCATCATCGTCACTGAGCATTATGGTTCTTAGGGCTTTAGCTAGATGCGCGGCGCGTCCGGCAACAGCCTTGCTTTTGTCGAAATTCCGGCACTAGCTTTGGTTTTTGGAAAATGGAGAATTCAAAGTGGCGATGGGTACTGTCAAGTGGTTCAACCCTACGAAGGGCTACGGGTTTATTCAGCCCGACAACGGCGGCAAGGACGTCTTCGTCCATATTTCAGCGGTTGAGAGGGCCGGTTTTACCTCTCTCGCAGAGGGCGCCAAGGTTAGCTTCGACGTCGTGAACAATCGCGGGAAAGACTCGGCGGAGAACCTGCGGATCGGTTGATCCGCCTAGGGCGCCGCTTGAGCATCAGCGGCGCCGCGCAGCGGCAAGGCGAGCTGCAAAGCAACAGGACGGCTCGCGTTAGCCTGGACGAAGGCTTCGAGCGCTGACGTCAGGTCCAACCGTTCCCGAGCAGCACGTTCTGCTAACGCATCTGCAATGTCCTCAGTGGCATCGCGGGACCAGCCCTCGATGGCGTTGAACGCGACAATTCGGACGGGATAGGCGTATTGGCCTGAGAGCAAATCGCGCAGCACCGTTTCCCGGTCGGTGTCCTGCTCGTCTGTCTCGCGCCAAGCACAGCCTGCCCGCGCGCCGAAGTCTTCCAGCACCAAATAGATGTCGCGGTCGAGGCGATCCAGCGGGATAATCGAAGGCGACTGACGCATACGCATACTCCGATACTACTGGGAGACGGCCCCGACCTGGGAGCTTAGCGGGGATATGGGCCGGGGCCGCTCCGCCAGCTCCGGGGACGAGCCGGCGCGGATTCAAGCTTCAGCCTGCCCAAGTGTTCCTCCGGAGACCGCGCCGCAGAGGTGCTTTTGCGGTCGACGTATGCGGTAGAACTCTTGAGGCGCTACCTTCCTAAGAAGGGGAGCTTATTAGCTCCCTCATATCACCGTTGATGCCCGAGTCCGATTCCTAGCACGATGGCCTTCTGACGTAGCGCGCCTTCGGTTCGCTTCGTCATCTTCGCGATTTTGATCACAGGCGTCCGCGCCTTCGAGTGTGCCTTCAATTCTTTGATGTCTTCCTTGGTCCACTCACGGCGAACAGTCTTCTTGGTCTTCTTAGCCAAAACGCGCTCCTTCAGTGGTGAGGAGCGCGGTCTAACACACCAGGCGCGATACGAAAACCCGCACGACGTTACGTAGCGCGCAATCACCAATAGGAAATCAATGGCAAACGACTTGGTAGTTCAACTCGGCGCGAAGCTGGACCAATTCCAAAGCGATCTGAATCAAGCTGGCGACATGGCGGATGCTGCGATGGACCGCATCGAGCGTTCGTTTGCTAACCTCAACCCAACGGCGGGCGGGTTCGCGACGCTTGGCGTTGCCGCTGCCGGTGTTACCGGCTTGGTTGGCGGGCTCCTTGCTGCGCTTACCAAGGTCAATAGCGAACTTGCTGACCTGCAGAAGAACGCTGAATTCACCGGTCTTACTGCAGAGCGATTCCAGCAGATCCAATTTGCTACAGGGCAGGGCGGTGTTTCTTCGCAGGAGTCTGTTACCGATCTGCGCAAGGTCGCCTCACTGCTGGCCGACGCCAAGGAAAATGAAAACTCACTGACGAAGCTGCTTGATGCTAACAACATCAAGTACAAGGACCGTAATGGGCAGATTATCAGCCTGAACCAGCTTCTGCCTATCGGCATCGATCTGATTAATAAGTTTCAGTCGATTCCAGAGAAGACCAAAGCAGCGCAGATGCTCGGTCTTTCCGAGAGTTGGGTTGAGGCAATTCGCAACGGAAGCAAGTCGTTTGAGGATATCGCGCAGGGAGCCGAAGCGGCCGGCGCCGTGATAGATGGCGCCACGGTCGCTAAGGCCGCCGCATTCGATCGTGCCTGGAAACAGTCCTCTGCTCAACTCGCTGCCCAGTTCAAGTCGACTGCCGCTGATATTGGCGGTTGGCTGGATGACCTTATTGGTAAGGCCAACGATCTCGTAAAGACAGCGGTTGCCTCGCAGAACATCACGCCTGGAAGCGGACAGGAAACCTTCAACCGATGGGCTGATGCTGCGGATATCATGCAAAAGGCCGTGCGGGGCTTGCCGCAAGATGTCGACCAGATCACCCGCGCAATCGAGCATCTGAATGCCTCAGGGAAGCCTGAGAATCTTGAGATTGTCGCCGGCCTAGAGCTTATTCGCGCCAAGGCACAGCTCGCTCGCGACATGCTGCAGGCTGCGGCTGAGCAGCAGTCCAAGGTCGAATTTCCCGGCGGAGTTCCACTGCCGGCGTCGCGGCCATCTTCCGCTAACAACGCAGATCCAAACGCCGCGAAGCTTCCGCAGCGCGGCGGCGATAGTGCCGCAAGCGCATACGATCGCGCGACAGAATCCATCATAAAGCACACGGCCAGGGCGATTGCGGACACTGTGGCCGCTGGCAAGGGCGCTGCGGCGCAAGCAGAATTACGTGCTGGCCTGGAGGTTCGGCCATGAGCGCAATAAATGGTTTCGTTCGAGGTGACGCAGCATTCCTACTGGCGGACGGCGTTTCGTACTTCGAAGGGGTTCCAGACGATGTGAACTTAAATAAGGCCCATCGTCTGTATCGGTTGAACGCTGTAGTGGCTGCGACTGGTCCGGCGCAGTTCGGCGAATGGCTATGGGGTCGTCTCGCCTACAAGTCATTTGATAATTTGATTGAAACCGCGGAATTCCAGATCAACCATCATTTCCAGCGCTACGCGCGCGAATATCGCAATGGAGACGCGGCATCTTGCGTTGTGCTGGCTGGTTGGCATGAAAAAGAAGATCGGCCAGCGATCTATTCCATTGAACTAGAGACAGCCGGCACACCAAAAGCTTTGTTGGTCAGACAGAGCGCTGAGTTTGAGGAAAAGCACGTTGCGGCGAGTTTGACGGAATTGCCGATCATTTCGATGCCGCCGCCATCGCGTGAGGAATTTCAGGCGGCGGGCTATGACTTGCTTGCCGACCTGGAGAAGGTAGATCCTGAATCTTATCTGCTGCACTGCATGGAGATTCAGCGCCGCAAACCCTTCGATGGACGCCACGTTGTCGGCGGCCATGCGGTACTTACGACCGTAGCACGCGATGGCGTCGCCCAGCGCGTGGTCCACCGCTGGGCGGAGGATCGCACAGGGAAGCCGATAAGGCCAAAGCCGATGGACTGGAAGACTTGGAGGGCGGGGCGGATGGCGGCGTGAGGGGGCCGCCTGGAGGCCCGCTCTCGCTGTTTATCGAATGTTTGCGTGGCCAGACGTTGACATAGGACGAATAGATGATATCGTTCTTGATATGTTCCGGTTGAGCTTTGACGAAAATTCCATCTTTTGGTGCACGGTGGTGCTGGGGGATGGAAGCAGATGTTACTTGAGAACCTGAAGGTAAACCGAATTTCCGCGCATGAGGTTTTTCGGAGAGGTGCGGACAAGCGGCGCGTTGATCCAATATGCGCTGACATGCTTGAGCAGCTGCCCGAGAAGGCAATCGAACAGTTCAAGCTTCGGATCACGGAAGCTCTGTCGGCTGAAGCGAAGAGCCTCCTGATGCAGATCGCCAAGTTCGAGGCCGGCAGCCACTTCCACAATGTATGTGAGCTACTCGAAGCAACCGATGAAGAGTTCCTAGAATTTTCACGACGAATTCCCAATCGGTTAGCGGATGAACAGCGTCACTCGAACATTCCGGGCGGCGTCGTATTGGTTTTTGATGGCACCGTAGGCGGCGCAGATCACAAGTTTGTCGGCGTGATAAAGGCCGAGAAGCAAACAGGGTTTCGCCGATACAAAAGCCGGGAGAAAACTCTCACTGAGTTCTTAGACGATCTCTTCCTAACAGCTGCTCAGCGTCTATATAAGGTCGCCCTCTTTGTGCGGATGGACGAAAGCCTGCCTCCGCAGGAAGGTTGGCACGCATACGTGTTCGATACGAACATTTCGCCAACACACCGAGAAACGGCGGCGCAATACTTTTATGAAGGGTTTCTCGGCTGTGAGCTTCCGCAAGACGGGGCTTATGAGACTGCTCGATTCTTCGATTTGACCCGCGATTACGTAAAGCAATCCGGCCTGCCGACAGAAAAGCGACGCGACATCGTCGACGCTCTGCACACATATGTTAAAGCCGAGAACGGGAAAACGTTTTCATCCAACGAATTTGCGGAGAAGTATCTGCCGGTGGAGCACCGAGACTCTTTCTCGAACTTCCTGTCTGCAAAGAAGTTTCCAATGCGGGCGGTTGTTAGAGATACAAGCGCCATGGGAAATCGACTGCGCCGCCGCCGCTTCCGTTTCGGATCAGACATTGAATTGTCCGTGTCTGCAGTCGCGCTGAATGACAAGACGGTCGAAATCAGAGAAGGGACAGCAAAGGAATTTGGCGGAGAGGGCTCGGATCGTTGGACGAGAATAACGATCCGACAATCTTTGACAGATGAGCGGTAATGAACCGAGAGCAAGAGTTTTTGGAAAGGTGGCGGCGTGAAAGCCCGGCCTACTCGGCCTGGGGGAAATTTGTCGTCGAAAAGCTGTCCGAAGCAATTTCGGTGTTTGCGTCGCCGGTAGGACTCGAAGTCTTCCTGAGGATCCCTGTAAAAGCGCGTCTGAAAGCGGAAGACTCGCTACTTCAAAAGGCGTTTCACCGCGGCAAAGAATATCAAAGCCCGTACGACGAGATTGAAGACAAAGTCGGCATTCGCTACGTCGTCCTGCTTGGCTCTGAAGTAAAGAAGATAGATGACGCCATTCTCAGTGTGAACGACTGGATTGCTGAGAAGGCCAGGGACTACGTTCAAGAGCAAATGCTGCGCCCGTATGAATTCGACTATCAATCGTTGCACTACATCGTTCGATCCAGAAATCTGATCAATTTCGAGTCTGTCGAAATTCCCGCCGATACGCCATGTGAAATACAGGTTAGAACCCTTCTTCAGCATGCATACAGTGAGTTAACTCACGACACGATTTACAAACCGAACGTGCAAGCCACCCCTTCATTGAAAAGGTCGGCGGCCAAAAGTATGGCACTCATTGAAGCGAGCGACGGGGGATTACTTCTCGAGGGTTCATGAGGAAATCCAAGCAGCGCTCGCGAATAGCGAGCAGATGTCGCGATATCTGGACCGTCAGTACCGTTCATGGATTGGACTGGAGGTTTCTCACGGTCCAATTCAGTCCCTTAACCGATCGAGGCACCATTCCAGCGTGGCCACGGTGATTGGGTCACCGTCTTTCCATGGCGGGCTGCTCTTCGTGTGCCGTTTGGCCATTGGTGGATATCGCAGGGTTGCTGTGGCGGATCAGCCTTTCGGCTTTACCTTCAGCCCCTGCCGCATCAGCGTTCTGATTGCTTCCGGGCGAGTGGGAGCCCTGTCCTGCCCGGCTATCCAGTCATCAACCGCAGTTAGGTCATCGGGCTGGAGGCGGACCTGAATCTGCGTGCCCTTGCCGGTTGGGGCAGGTCCTCGCTTCTTCCGTACTTTCACGGCTTGGCGCTTCATAGAATCTGTGGTACCACAGTTTCGGGGCCGGTCAAATGCACCGGACTAAACGGGGATAGGAATGACTGATCTTAATCTTAATGCTAGCGCCGGTGTCGATCCATCAACGGCTTTTTGTGCGAGGACGTATTTTCACGGGCTTCGCGAAGCCGGCGTGAGGCCGTACGCCAGTGCGCATGCCAGCAGAACGGGCCATGGGAGTTACTGCGACGATCCGGAGGCCAATGTGCGTGCCTTGCCTTGGCGTCGATGGGCATGCAAGCAAGACCCCGATCAGAAGCTGCAGGGTAATTACGTCGTCGCGCTGCTCGACAAGCACAGTCGCACGGATGATGATCTGGTGGTGATGCAGCTCGGAATTTGTGACGATGAAATCGAGCCAGAGGTTCACCGAATGCCAGTGAAGGCGGCGGCTACCGAACCGGCCTGAAAAAGCAACCCGTTTGGGATTCGGCCCGCCTCAGCGAGGGGCGGGCTTTTTCTCCATCGCGGGAAGAATTTTACGGGTTTTGCCTATGATCCGCGCCGTCTCGATGTATACTGACAGTCGGCGCGCCCAATCTGGCGGCTTGTGCGTCGGCTCCGGCCGGCGAGGTAAAGCTCGAAACCTAAGACCGGGGCGCGCTGTCACCCCGACAATCCAATCTGCAGGCCCGCAGGGGCAATGACGACGCTTGTCCGCATGGTGCAGCAGGCGAACGAGATTACTTTGGGGTGCAAATATGTCTGAAAAAACACACGCAGCGTTGAAGGCCTTCGAGGAATTCGGGCTTCAGTACAGGCTGTCGCAAACCGCTGAATATCGTAGGCGTGCGACGGAACGGCATCCCCATGATGCTGCACGCAGCGAAAGAGCGATTGAACTGCTCAATACGTTGGCGGGCCAGGAACCATCAACAAAGGCCATGATGGCGCTTAATGACGCCATCCTAACGTATGACTCGTGGTGTGAGGGGAGGGTTTTTGATTCTGACCCGCCCCCGTTTGAGACGCGAGTCAGCGCATCGCTTTCTTCGATTGGATTTAGCTGGCTGCCGAAGAACATTGACGAGGTGGTATCAGTACTCGCGACAGACGCGTCCCTATCAATGGACGGTGATATGAACGTGAAGCCTAAATCTGATCCGGCATACGATGCCCTGATGAGGCGCATCTGCGAGCGCGAAGCAGCCAAGATCGGATAGGTGGACGTTGCCGGTTCCCGCCAACGACAACATCCGGGGAAGCGCAATTCGCTTCCCCGTCGAACCGCGCCTAGTGCCTTCTCAGAAGGCCGCGCGGCGGCTGCACCTGACCGAGTCAGATTTCCGGGCTAAATTATCTGCACTTCAACGTATCGGCTTCCCGGCTGCATGCCCTGTGACAGGCCACTACGATCTACAGGCTATTGATGCTTGGCTGGATCGACGCGCCGGGCTTGGCGTGGCGGCTGGTGTGGCTGTTGATGCGCGTGACGTATTCGAGGAGCGGCTGGCGAGCCTTGGGAAACATTAAGCTCAAGCATTACGTGGTGCGCAAAGGGAAGCACGGCTACTGGCTTCCCACCGCGAAGATGCGCGCCATGGGTTTTGGAAACGTGTCCTGCGGGCACGACGGCCCAGATGCTTGGGCTATCGCGAAAGAATGGGAGGAGCGGTACCAGCGAGCTCGCAAGGGGCTGGAGAAGCCGCCAGCTCGGGTCTATCCCACGGGGAGCGTCGGAGACGGGTTTGAGCGATTCCGTCGCAGCAACGAATGGAAATCGAAACCACCGCGGACCCGTGAGGATTGGGACCGCGGCTGGAAATACATCGACCACAGTTTCGGGGACGTCGACCCCAAGACGGTCACCTTCGAACTGCTGGACCGGTGGTACGGCCGGCTCAAAGTCATGAAGGGCGATGGGGAGGCCGGACGCGCGCTGAAGATCTGGAGGGCGCTATACAACGTCCTAGCCGGCATGAAGCTCTGTCCGCCCGAGGCCGACCCGTCGCAGATCATCCGGAAGACCGGAGTGCCTGGCCGCACCGAGACTTGGAGCGAGGGCGAGGTTGTTCGCCTCGTCAAAGAAGGATGGCGCGCCGGATACCGAGGGCTGGCCTGTATCATCGCCATTGCATGGGATACTGGCTTTGCACCGGTCGATGCTCGCACTCTTACGCCCGCACAGGCGGTTACGAGCGGCACCGACATGGCGTTTACGAGCGACCGGGTCAAGACTGGCGAGCCGGCGATAGGCACGCTCACAGCCCGCTCACAGCGGCTCGTGGAGGCCTATGTCGCTGGGCTGGATTACGACCTGCACGACGACGCGCCGATCTTCCGCACCAAGGGCTTTACGCCCACGGGCAAGGGCGGCCGTCCTCGTCTGCCGGTTCCCTACACCAAGGACTCGCTTATCGATGACTTCGCGGACCTGCGCCGGGCCGTCTTCGGCAAGAGCGAGACCCGCCGCCTGATGGACATGCGCCGCACCGGTGCCGTGGAGGCGAATGCCGGAGGGGCGTCCGTTGAGACCATTTCCGCTAAGATGGCGAACAGCATCGACCAGAACCGCAAGTTGCAGAAGACCTACATGCCGGTGAATATCGCGGCTGTTCGGGCTGCGGACGAGGCGCGCAGAATAGGCCGGCGGTTGCTCGGCTCAGAACAGAACAAGCTCAGAAAGTTGAAACTCGGCGGCGGGAAAAGTTGAAACCGAGGGGATATCACCCCTGCTAAGCCATTGAAAACAATGGCGCGAGAGACGGGGCTCGAACCCGCGACCTCCGGCGTGACAGGCCGGCGCTCTAACCAACTGAGCTACTCCCGCGTGGTTCGCTCGATGCGCGCGGAACGAGGGGGAATTAAAGGCGGGGCTGAGTGAAGTCAAGGACGTTGCGCTGGCACGATGCATCTCGGCTAAGCATTGCTCTGGAAAACGAAAAAGGCCGCCCGGAGGCGGCCATCGGTCAGCCCGGAACGGGACGTTTCAGCGAATCTCGGACGTGCCCGCGCTCGTCACCACCACCGGCTTGCCGGCCTTGATGACGTGGGTGGACTGGGCGGTCTGGCTGTAATCGGCATTGGTGCGGGCTGCGATCCCGAAGGCCGCCACTGTGATGCCAGCCACCAGCGCCACCACCACGATCTTCAGGTGGGTCGCACGATCAGCAGAGTGAATTGAGTGGTTCATCTGAGCCTCCCGACGGGCTTTGCCGCCGTCTGTAGGCTCATGTCTTAAGGACCATCTGTTTCCGGATGGTTTCGCGGGTTCCGCAAAATGGTTTCATCATTACGCCCGCTTGGTTGCGCCAGGCTGGCGGCCGGAACGGCCTTCAGGCCGCCGCCCGGCCGATATCGTTCCGGATCGTGCGGGCGGCCCAGATGAACAAGAGGGCGCCGAGCGTGGTCGTGACCGCCGCCGAGAGCAGGGAATAGCGCACGGCCTCTGCGCCATAACTGCCCTTCAGCGCGTCATTGACCATGCCGACCGCGAGCGGGCCGACACCCTGGCCGAAGCAGGTGGCGGTGAGCGCAATCAGCGCGGAGGCGAGCGCGCGCATGCTGGGCTTGGCCACCGTCTGCGCGATCGCGAAGATCGGGCCGAGATGGAAGCCGACCAGGAACGAGGTCAGCGCCAGCATGGCGACCATCATCGCGAAATCCTGCGTCAGCATGCAGAGCGCGAACACCGGCCCGGCGAGGCCCGAGGTGATCGCGGGCGCCCACAGCTTCCAGCGGTCGTCGCGGCGGCTGACTTGCGCCACGACGAAGCCGCCGAGCAGGGTGCCGGCCATGCCGGCGAGGCCCTTGAAGGTGCCGGCATAGGTGCCGATCTCGGCGCTCGACAGATGATGCACGCGGGCCAGGAACGGCGGGATCCAGGCCGCGGTGGCGTAGTTCGTGTAGGTGGTGAGGCAGAAGCCGATCAGGACGATGATGAAGCTGCGCTGCGAGGCGAGAAAGCGCAGCGTCGGCCCGAGCGGCTCGGGCACGAAACTCTCCTGCATCGCGCCGCGCTTCGGCTCGGAGATCGTCAGCCACAGCACCAACGCGAGCAGGATGCCGGGCAGGCCGGCGACATAGAAGGCCATCCGCCAGCCATAGTGCTGGTTGACGTAGCCGCCGATGAAATAGCCGAGGAAGACGCCGAGATAGGTGCCGATGGCGTAGATGCCGAGCGCGCGCGGGCGCTCGTTCTTGGCGAAGAGATCGGCGACGATCGATTGCGAGGCCGGTGAGCCCGCGGACTCGCCGATGCCGACGCCGATGCGCGCCAGCGCCAGCGAGGTCACGCTGGTGGCCGCGCCGCACAGCGCGGTCATCGCGCTCCAGAACGCAAAGGCCAATGCCACGATGTTGCGGCGGTTGAGCCGGTCGGCAACGCGCGCGATGGGAATGCCGAGCAGGGAATAGAATAGCGCAAAGCCGAAGCCCGCGAGCAGGCCCATCATGGTGTCGCTGAGGGCAAACTCCTTCTTGATCGGCTCGATCAGCACGTTGAAGATCGTGCGGTCGAGGAAGTTCAGCGCGTAGATGATCGTGAGCAGCCCCAGCACGTAATAGCGCCGCGCCGGGGGCTTTGCCGCGGCAGCCGTTTGCACCGACATCTGTGACGTCACATCGACCATCGCTTCCCCCAATTTGTGTTTATTGTCGTTAATGGTCCAGCCCTGAAGTAGGGGCTGGAAGGTCAGCCTTCGCGGATGTAATTCCCCGCTTCGAATTCGACCGGCGGCGCGCTTGCATCGAACGAGACCCCAATCGGATCGCGGCCTGCGGCGAGCGCATCGAGCTGGTCGCTCAGCATGCGCCGGATCATGAGGATGCCGCGGTCGCTCTGGCCGAAATGCTCCTCGGAATGGACCGTCACCTCTCCCTGGCCGACCTGGGCCTCATAGTCGCCCGGGAATTGCTGGTGCTCTTGCTCGGTCATGTCCCACCAGAACTTGCCGTTGAACTTCGAGCGCATGCGGCTGATGTCGCCGGAGTTCTTGACTCGGCCGGCGACATAGATCCGGAACGAGCCATCGTCGATCGGAAGAACCCAGCCGATCGACTCGACGCGCGCGAACTGCGCGACGCGCGGGTTCGGCACGACGCGTAATGTCGGCAGCGCGGCCTCGCTGACGCGATAGAACACCTTGCCGTCGTCCTGCTTGCGCTCGGAGCGCACGAGGACGCCGCGCGGCGATTTCTCGAACTTCACCTCCGGGATCGAGGCCATCATGTTGGTGAACTGCGGCCCCGAGAACGAGCCGTGCAGCACCGGCACGTGATAGGGATCGACCACGTTCTCGAAATGCTGCAGCCAGTTGCAGGGGATGATGGCGGGACCGCCGCCGCCGATCGAGGAATCATCGGCTTCGACCATCTCGCCGTCGTCCATTGTTTCCAGGCACTCGTAAGCCGGAAGCACCGGGCGCTTCTCGGCCGGGCCCATATAGGCGAAGATCAGGCCGTAGCGTTCCTCGACCGGATACCAGGGCTGACGCACCTTGTCCTTGAACTGGCCGCCATCGGGCTCGCAGGGCTGCTCCAGGCAATGGCCCTCGGTGTCGAACTTCCAGCCGTGATAGCAGCAGCGGATGCCGTCCTCCTCGACCTTGCCATAGTACAGCGTCGTGCCGCGGTGGCAGCAGCGGGCGTGCAAGAGGCCGGCACGGCCATGCTTGTCGCGGAACAGCACGAGATCCTCGCCCAGCGCGCGCACCTTCTTCGGTGTGTCGGTGGCGTCACCGACGAGCCCGACCGGGTGCCAGTAGCGGCGCAGCAGCTCGCCCATCGGCGTGCCGCGCACGACCGAGGTCAGCTCGGTGCGGGTGTGCGCCGGCTTCATCGCATAGGCCGTGCCGAGGTCACGATCCCGCTGGGTGATGGTCATGCTGGTCCTCCCGCTTTGGCCGTGTTGGCCGGGCCTTTTCGGCACCTTGGATCCAGTGAAAGATAATTCGATGACAATGTCAACGATCTTCCAAAATGCCTCTTAGTCGCATTTAATGAGGCGGCCGGCCGGGCTTGGCGGGCTCGGACTTGCAGGCTCGGACTTGGCAGGCTCGGGCTTTCTTGGCAGAGGTGGATCATGAGCCAGATCGAGAGCAGGGGCGGGGCGACGTCGCCCGCAGACGAGAACGACCCGTCAGCCCCGATCACCGTGATGTTGTCGTCGCGACTGATGGTGCTTGCCAATCTGCTCAAGCGTGGCGCGATCCTGCGCTACAAGCGCCTCACCGGATTGTCCTCGGTCGAGTTCGGTCTCGTCGCCTCGCTGGGCCGCCGGCCGCCGATGAGCGTGGCGCGGCTTGCCGAAGCCGTCGGCCAGGACAAGGGACAGATCAGCCGCGCGCTGGCCAATCTGCTCTCGCGCAAGCTGATCGTGAAATCGGCTAATCCGAAAGATAGCCGCGAAGTGCTGATCTCGCTGACCCCGGCGGGTCTTGCCGCGCATGATGCGATCGTCGAAGGCGCGCAGGAGCGCAATCGGCGCCTGCTGGAACAGCTGAGCGAAGCCGAGTTCCACACGCTGCTGGGGCAGGTCGACCAGCTCACGGCGATTGCCGCCGAGATGCTCGAGAGCGAGAAGAACGCGCGCTGATCTTCCAGCAATCTCTGGACATGTTGGATCGCTTCTAAGAGCCTTTCTAAGAAGCTTTCAATTAGGGAATTCTCGCGCGCTCCCATAAGCGTCGCCTCCAAGCGCATGCCGTCCGGGGACAGGCGGCATGACGCATCGAACATGCAGCTTTGGGGTGGCGCGTTGAACAGTCTGGGAATGCTGCGGTCGGCCGTGCTGGCGACCGCGTCCGCTTGGGTCTTGATGCCGCAGGCATCGCTCGCACAATCGTCCGCGCAGGGTGGCGCAGCGAGCCTGCCGCCGGTGACCGTCACCGCGCCCGAAGTGCGCCGCCGCGCGGCCACGACCCCTCAGCGCCGTGCGCCGCGGTCGTCGGAGCAGACCGCCAACAGGAACAGGCCGCAGCTGCAGCGCAACGTCGGCTTCGTCGAGACGCCGCGCGGCCCAGTGAACGGCTACGTCGCCGGCCGCAGCTCGTCCGGCACCAAGACCAACACGCCGATCATCGAGACGCCGCAATCGGTGTCCGTCATCGGCGCCGAGCAGATCCGCGACCAGAAGATCGTCAGCAAGTTCGACGAGGTGTTGCGTTACACGCCTGGTGTGATCGCGGGCACCTATGGCGCCGATTTCCGCAACGACTGGTTCCTGATCCGCGGCTTCCCCGCGCAGAACGAGTCACTGTTCCTCGATGGCTTGCAGCTCTTCTACACCTCCTATGCGAGCTGGAAGCTGCAACCATTCAACCTTGAGCGTGTCGAGGTGCTGCGCGGGCCGTCCGGGATCCTGTACGGCGGCTCGGCGCCGGGCGGTCTCGTCAACGCGGTCAGCAAGCTGCCGCGCGCCGAGCCGGTGCGCTATCTCGAGGTCGGCGTCAACAACCACGGCAACGCCTACACGGCGTTCGACATCGGCGGCGTGGTCCCGCAGTCCGGCAATGGGCAAGTCTTGTACCGGTTTGTCGGCCAGGTGCAGGGCGGCGGAACTCAGACCGACTATACCTACGACAACAACTTCTTCTTCGCGCCGTCGGTGACCTGGCGGCCGGACGGCGACACCAAGCTCACCGTCTACGCCACGGCTGCGCACAACAACACCAGGGCGGAGAACTTCCTGCCCTATGTCGGCACCGTTACCAACGCGCCGTTCGGCCGCATTCCCACCAGCCTGTTCGCTGGCGATCCCCGCGCCGACCAGTTCCGCCGCGAGCAGGAGACGCTCGGCTACCAGTTCGAGAAGAACATCACGGACAGCCTCGACTTCCGCCAGAACGCGCGCTTCGCGCATGTCGACGTGTTCTACACCGGTCTCTACGGGCTGGGCTACGCGACGACGCCGGCGGCCGCCGACATCATGCGCGGCAATTTCTACGCCCGCGGCGTCGCCAACCAGTTGAACCTCGACAACCAGCTCGAGTACCGCTTCGCCACCGGCGCGCTGCAGCACACCACACTGTTCGGTGTCGACCTCAAGCATTACGCCCTCGACGACCGGCAGGGCTTTGGTGCGGGGACCAATCTCAACGTGCTCAATCCGGTCTACGGCGTCAACGCGCCGTTCAACGCTGCGCTGTATCAGGACGCCTATCTCACCCAGGGCATGGCCGCGGTTTATCTCCAGGATCAGGTCAAGCTCGATCGGCTAACGGTGGTGCTGTCCGGCCGTCAGGACTGGATTGACCTCGCCAACGACAACCGGATCGGCCCCGATCAAGGCCGCAAGGACAGCAAGTTCTCCGGCCGCGTCGGCGCGATCTACAATCTCGAGTTCGGCGTCGCGCCCTACGTCTCCTACATGACGGGCTACAATCCTATCATCGGGGTCAATGCGGCCGGACGGCTGCAATTGCCGGAGACCTCGGAGCAGACCGAGGTCGGCGTGAAGTACGAGCCGGTCGGGCTCAACGCCCGGTTCAGCGTCGCCTGGTTCGATCTGAAGCGCACCAATGCGCTGACCACCGATCCCAACAATCCGCTGTTCCAGACCCAGAACGGCGAGGTCACCTCGCGTGGCGTCGAGCTCGAGGCGGTGGCGAACATCACGCCGGACTTCAAGCTGGTGGCGAGCTACACCAATTACGATCTGTTCGTGAGCCGGGACCTCAATTCCGCGCTGATCGGCAAAGTCACCACCAATACGCCCCGGGAGTTCGCCTCGGTCTGGACCGACTACACATTCAGCGACGGCCCGCTGCGGGGCTTCGGGCTTGGCGGCGGCGTGCGCTATGTCGGCTCGTCCTTTGCCGACACCGCGAACACCGCGCTCGTTCCGTCCTTCGTGCTGGGCGATCTCGCCTTGCACTACGAATGGGACAAGCACTGGCGCGCGGCGCTCAACGTCGCGAATGTGACGGACAAGATCTATGTCGCGAGCTGCGCGGTCGTTACCTCATGCTACTACGGCGACCGTCGCCGCATCACCGCGAGCCTCGCCTACAAATGGTGAGGACGGGTGAGGGCGGCGACATCTGGTGCCGCCGATCCTCCAACGTGAGATAGATGAGCACCCGGGCTATGCCCCCCAGCCCGAAGCTCATCCGGGCGCGGCGCGCGCGACGGCCCTGCACGTCGCCGCCGCCGCGCTCGCGACCGGTCGGGCTGCAATATAACGCCTGAGGCGGGGCTCGACCCCCCGCGCGATGCATGGCTCGTGCCTGCCTTGCCTGTGGATAGGCTGCTCGGAGCGGCTGCGGGCTTGATGGGTGGGGATGCGGCCGACCAGCGGCAATCGTCGTTTTAATGTGGATTTTGCCGCGCCGCGGCCTACATAAAGTGGGCCCTCCCAAACAGCAGACGCCACGGCCGCGGGCCCAAACTGCCCTTGCTGGCCTTGGCGATCTGCTCCATACCAGCGCGGGGTGATTCCGGGATTTTCACCGTTCTGGGGGCGGCAAAGGGCCTAAAAAGAGCGTGTCTTGCGCCCATTGGTGCACTGCGCTAAGGCTCAGAATAATTCCAAATCGGACGAATCCGTGGCTGTCCCGAGGCTGCGGGAAAAAGGGCTCGCCATGAGCGGCATTCTGCAGAACTATCTTCCACTCGTCGTCTTTATAGGGGTAGCGGGCCTCATTGGCCTTGTGCTGCTGATCGCGCCCTTCGTCGTGGCGTTCCAGCAGCCGGACCCGGAAAAGCTGTCGGCGTATGAGTGCGGTTTCAACGCCTTCGACGACGCGCGCATGAAGTTCGACGTCCGCTTCTATCTGGTCGCCATTCTCTTCATCATCTTCGATCTCGAGGTGGCGTTCCTGTTTCCCTGGGCGGTGGCGTTCGGCAAGCTTGGCGCGACCGGCTTCTGGTCCATGGTGGTGTTCCTCGCCGTGCTGACGGTCGGGTTCGCCTATGAATGGAAGAAGGGAGCACTCGAATGGGATTGAACCCCGTGTCGTCCACAGGTCCGGCTATCGCGCCGGCCCCCAAGGGCATCCTGGATCCATCGACCGGCCGGCCGGTCGGGGCCAATGATCCGTTCTTCCTCGAGGTCAATTCCGAGCTGTCCGACAAGGGCTTCTTCGTGGCCGCGACCGACGACCTCATCACCTGGGCCCGTACCGGCTCCTTGATGTGGATGACCTTCGGTCTCGCCTGCTGCGCGGTCGAGATGATGCAGGTGTCGATGCCGCGCTACGACGTCGAGCGCTTCGGCTTCGCGCCGCGTGCCTCGCCGCGCCAGTCCGACGTGATGATCGTCGCAGGCACCCTGACCAACAAGATGGCCCCGGCTTTGCGCAAGGTCTACGACCAGATGCCCGAGCCGCGCTACGTCATCTCGATGGGCTCCTGCGCCAACGGCGGCGGCTATTATCACTATTCCTACTCGGTCGTGCGCGGCTGCGACCGCATCGTGCCGATCGACATCTACGTGCCGGGCTGCCCGCCCACGGCGGAAGCGCTGCTTTACGGCGTGCTGCTGCTGCAGAAGAAGATCCGGCGCACCGGCACCATCGAACGCTAAGGTTTTACGTCATGGACGACGCCAAGCTCGACGCACTGGGGCAGACGATCGTTAGCGCGCTTCCGGGCGCCGCCATCGGTCATTCGGTGGCCTTCAACCAGCTCACGGTTGATGTCGAGGCCAGCAAGATCGTCGAGGTGGTCAAGTACCTCCGCGACGATCCGAACTGCCGCTTCATCAACTTCACCGATATCACGGCCGCGGACTATCCCTCGCGCGAGAAGCGCTTCGACGTGATCTATCACTTCCTGTCACCGACCCTGAACGCGCGGATCCGGCTCAAGGCGCAGGCCGACGAGACCACCCAGGTGCCGTCGCTGATCGAATTGTTCCCCGGCGCCGACTGGTTCGAGCGCGAGGCCTACGACCTCTACGGCGTGTTCTTCGTCGGCCATCCCGACATGCGCCGCATCCTCACCGATTACGGGTTCGAGGGCCATCCGCTGCGCAAGGACTTCCCGACCACGGGTTTCGTCGAGGTCCGCTACGACGACCAGGAGAAGCGGGTGGTGTACGAGCCCGTCCGGCTCAACCAGGAATTCCGCAAGTTCGACTTTTTGTCTCCGTGGGAAGGGGCGGACTATCCGGTCCTTCCGGGAGATGAGAAAGCGGGACCGAAGGTCTGATCATGAACGAGCAACCTGAAAATCTCCGCAACTTCACCATCAATTTTGGCCCGCAGCATCCGGCGGCGCACGGCGTGCTGCGTCTGGTGCTGGAGCTGGACGGCGAAGTCGTCGCCCGCGTCGATCCGCATATCGGCCTGCTTCATCGCGGCACCGAGAAGCTGATCGAGCAGAAGACCTATCTCCAGGCGATCCCTTATTTCGACCGCCTCGACTACGTCGCGCCGATGAACCAGGAGCACGCCTTCTGCATGGCGGCTGAAAAGCTGCTCGGCATCGAGGTGCCGCGCCGCGGCCAGCTCATTCGCGTGCTCTATTGCGAGATCGGCCGCATCCTGTCGCATCTGCTCAACGTCACCACACAGGCGATGGACGTCGGCGCGCTGACCCCGCCGCTGTGGGGCTTCGAAGAGCGCGAGAAGCTGATGGTGTTCTACGAGCGCGCCTCGGGCAGCCGTATGCATGCGGCTTACTTCCGCGTCGGCGGCGTGCATCAGGACCTGCCACAGAAGCTGGTCGACGACATCGAGGCCTGGTGCGATCCGTTCCTGAAGGTCGTGGACGACCTCGACCGCCTGCTGACCGCCAACCGCATCTTCAAGCAGCGCAACGTCGATATCGGTGTGGTGCCCCTGAAGGAAGCCTGGGAGTGGGGCTTCTCGGGCGTGATGGTGCGCGGCTCGGGCGCGGCCTGGGACCTGCGCAAGTCGCAGCCCTATGAATGCTATGCCGAGATGGATTTCGACATTCCGATCGGCAAGAACGGCGACTGCTACGACCGCTACCTGATCCGCATGGAAGAGATGCGGCAGTCCATCCGCATCATGAAGCAGTGCATCCAGAAGCTGAACGCGCCCGACGGGAAGGGCCCCGTCGTCGTCGCCGACAACAAGGTCGCGCCGCCGCGCCGTGGCGAGATGAAGCGCTCGATGGAAGCCTTGATCCACCACTTCAAGCTCTACACCGAGGGCGTCCACGTGCCGGCCGGTGAAGTCTATGCCGCGGTCGAGGCGCCCAAGGGCGAGTTTGGCGTCTATCTGATCTCCGACGGCACCAACAAGCCCTACAAGTGCAAGATCCGCGCGCCGGGCTTTGCGCATCTGCAGGCGATGGACCACATCTGCCGCGGCCATCTGCTCGCCGACGTCTCGGCCATTCTCGGCTCGCTCGACATCGTGTTCGGAGAGGTCGATCGGTGATGGGCCAGCAGGCGCCAATTCAGTTTGACCGCGCCTCGGGGGCCCTTGAAGGGGCCAACCTGTGGGAGCGGACGGCTGCCTTGGCGCTGGTGACGGGATCGAAGATCTCGTCGCACTTCTCGCATATGGGCTACATCGCCTGCGCGAATTTGCTGCGGAAGACGCTGCCCGAGCGCAACATCGCGATCAGGCTCAACCCGGACGCCGTGTTCGAATTCCCTTACGGCGACGGCTATTGGAGCAAGCTGCTCAACCGCTCCTACAATTACGAAGACGAGCTCGAGCTGCTGTTCGCCGATTCCGTCGATGTCGACTACACGCTGCTCGATTGCGGTGCCAATTACGGCTATTGGTCGGTGCTGGTGTCGAGCAAGCCGTTCGGCTCGCACAAGGCGATCGCGATCGAGCCGTCGGGGCAGAACTACCCGAAGCTCGCCAACAACGCCCGCGTCAACGGCAATCGCTTCGAGACCATGAAATGCGCGATCGGCGCCACCCGCGGCACCGCGCGCCTCTCAGGTACCAAGCACGAAGCCTTCAGCATCGCCGGCGATCCCTCCGCGGGCGGTGAGGACGTGCCGGTCATCGCTCTCGACAATCTGATCGAGGACGGCAAGGTGGCAAGCGCCGGCAAATACCTGATCAAGCTCGACGTCGAGGGCGTTGAGATCGAGGCGATCAAGGGCGGCGCGCGTCTGCTCCAGGCCGACAGCGTCATCATGTGCGAGGAGCACGGCAGCGACCGCTCTCATGCGGTGTCGCGCTTCATCCTCGAGCAGACCCCGCTGAAGCTGATCGTGTTCGATCCGCGCAGCAACCGGATGGAGACCGTGACCGAGCTGTCGATCCTCGACCGCATCAAGGTCTCGACCCACGTCGGCTACAACGTTTTCGGCACCGCAAGCGCGTTCTGGCAGGACAGGATCGATGCCCTGAATGCCAAGATCTTGAACGCCAAGTCAGCGCGCCGCATGCAGTGAGAGATTGAAGAGATGTCCGTTCGCCGATTAGCACCGAAGGAAGTCCAGCCCGCGAGCTTTGCGTTCACGGAGGAGAACCTCGCATTCGCCAAGCAGCAGATCGCGAAATATCCGGCGGGACGTCAGGCCTCCGCCGTCATCGCCATCCTCTGGCGTGCCCAGGAGCAGCACGACGGCTGGGTCTCGGAAGCCGCGATCCGCGTCATCGCCGATATGCTCGACATGCCCTATATCCGCGTGCTTGAGGTCGCGACCTTCTACACGATGTTCCAGCTCGCCCCCGTCGGCAAGAAGGCCCACGTCCAGGTCTGCGGCACCACGCCGTGCCGCCTGCGCGGCGCCGAGGATCTGATCCACGTCTGCGAGCACCGCATCCATCACGAGCCCTTCCATCTCTCCAAGGACGGCAATTTCAGCTGGGAGGAGGTCGAGTGCCTCGGCGCCTGCGTGAACGCGCCGATGGTGCTGATCGGCAAGGACACCTATGAGGACCTGACCAAGGAAAGCTTCGGCAAGGTGCTCGACGGTTTCGCTTCGGGCAATCCGCCCAAACCCGGTCCGCAGAACGGCCGCCAGTTCTCGGCGCCGATCACCGGGCCGACCACGCTGAAGGAGAGCACCTGATGGGTGATCTCTCGCAGCCTTCCGTGCAGGGGAGCGGTGCCATGAAAAAGTGGGGCTTCATCGCGTTGCACGCCGCCGTGGCGGCCGCTTTCATTTTCCTGCTGCAGCGTTTCAGCCTGAACGCGTCGCTGGAATCCAGTCTGCTCTGGGCGCTGACCTTTGCCGTCTGCGCCGCCGGACTTGCCTACAAGCAGACCATTCGTTGATCGGAAAGCACTGATATGCTCGAGGACAAGGACCGCATCTTCAAGAACCTCTACGGCCTCCACGATTGGGGGCTCGAGGGTGCGCGGCGCCGCGGCGCCTGGGATGGCACCAAGAACATCATCGACAAGGGCCGCGACTGGATCATCAACGAGATGAAGGCGTCGGGCCTGCGCGGCCGCGGCGGCGCCGGCTTCCCGACCGGTCTGAAATGGTCGTTCATGCCGAAGGAATCGACCGACGGCCGGCCGAGCTATCTCGTCGTCAACGCCGACGAATCCGAGCCCGGCACCTGCAAGGATCGCGAGATCATGCGGCACGATCCGCATCTCCTGATCGAGGGCTGCCTGATCGCGAGCTGCGCGATGAACGCGCATGCCTGCTACATCTATGTCCGCGGCGAGTTCATCCGCGAGCGCGAGCATCTTCAGGCCGCGATTGACCAGGCCTATGAGGCCAAGCTGGTCGGCAAGGACAACGTCAACGGCTGGCCGTTCGACATCTACGTCGCCCACGGCGCCGGCGCTTACATCTGCGGCGAGGAAACCGCGCTGCTCGAAAGCCTCGAAGGCAAGAAGGGCCAGCCGCGGCTGAAGCCGCCGTTCCCGGCCAATGTCGGCCTGTTCGGCTGCCCGACCACCGTCAACAACGTCGAATCCATCGCGGTCGCGCCCGACATCCTGCGCCGCGGCGCGGCCTGGTTCGCCGGCATCGGCCGTCCGAACAATGTCGGCACGAAACTGTTCTGCATCTCCGGCCATGTCGAGCGGCCCTGCAACGTCGAAGAGGCCATGGGCATTCCGTTCCGTGAGCTGATCGACAAGCATTGCGGCGGCATCCGCGGCGGCTGGGACAACCTCAAGGCCGTGATCCCCGGCGGCTCGTCGGTGCGCATGGTGCCGGCCGAGCAGATCATCGACACGCCGATGGATTTCGACAGTCTGAGCAAGCTGCGCTCGGGCCTCGGCACCGCGGCCGTGATCGTGATGGACAAGTCCACCGATCTGATCCGCGCCATCGCCCGCATCTCCTATTTCTACAAGCATGAGAGCTGCGGCCAGTGCACGCCGTGCCGCGAGGGCACAGGCTGGATGTGGCGCGTGCTCACCCGCATGGCCGAAGGCCGCGCCCACAAGCGCGAGATCGACATGCTGCTCGAGGTGACGAAGCAGGTCGAAGGCCACACCATCTGCGCGCTCGGCGATGCTGCGGCATGGCCGATCCAGGGCCTGATCGCGCATTTCCGTCACGAGATCGAAGCGCGCATCGACCAGTATTCGCACAAGGCCGACATCGACGATGCCGGCGTCCGCGATCCCGTGAACATGGTCGCGGCGGAGTGATCGCGATGTCGCAACCGAGCGTTTTCTGGTGGCAGAAATTCGGCACGCTGGCGCAGATGGCGCAGGCGGCCGTGGCGCTGCTCGGCTTTGTTGCGATCCTGATCCAGATCAACGAGATCCGCGCCAACAACCGTGCCGCGAGCGCGCGCCAGGCGTACCTCGGCTATACGGACCTGGCGTTCCAGAATCCGAAATTCTCGCAAGCCGACTACGAAGCGATCAAGGCCGGCAACCGCGAGGAGCGGATCCAGTACGAAAGCTTCGTGTCGTATTTTCTCTATGCCTGCGAGGAGGCGATCTCTGCTTTTGCCGACAAGCGGGAATGGCAGGCCTCCTGCGATTACGAGCTGAAGCCGCATCTGCCGTTCCTGTGCGAGAAGAACGCGGCGCAGCCGGCCTATCTCGCCACCTACGGCGCCGAGACTCAGCAATGGATCAAGGCGTCACTGAAGACCGCCAGCGTTACACCGCCAGACTGCAAGCTGGGAAAGACCTGAGACCGCAATGACCAAACTCATCATCGACGGCAAAGAGATCGATGTACCCGCGGAATACACGCTGCTGCAGGCGTGCGAGGCCGCGGGCGCTGAAATTCCGCGCTTCTGCTATCACGAGCGGCTGTCGATCGCCGGCAATTGCCGGATGTGCCTCGTCGAGGTGAAGGGCGGCCCGAAGCCGGTCGCGAGCTGCGCCTGGGGCGTGCGCGACTGCCGTCCGGGCCCCAAGGGCGAGCCGCCGGAGATCTCCACCCGTTCGCCGATGGTGAAGAAGGCACGCGAAGGCGTGATGGAGTTCCTTCTGATCAACCACCCGCTGGACTGCCCGATCTGCGACCAGGGCGGCGAGTGCGATCTGCAGGACCAGGCGATGGGCTATGGTGTCGACACCAGCCGCTTCGCCGAGAACAAGCGCGCGGTCGAGGACAAATATCTCGGCGCGCTGGTCAAGACCTCGATGAACCGCTGCATCCAGTGCACGCGCTGCGTCCGCTTCTCGGCGGAAGTCGCCGGCGCGCCCGAGATGGGCGCCACCGGCCGTGGCGAGGACATGGAGATCACGACCTATCTCCAGCACGCGCTGACCTCGGAGCTTCAAGGCAATCTCGTCGACATCTGCCCGGTCGGCGCGCTGACCTCGAAGCCTTATGCCTTCGCCGCGCGCCCGTGGGAGCTCGGCAAGACCCAGTCGATCGACGTGATGGACGGCGTCGGATCTGCGATCCGCGTCGACACCCGCGGCCGCGAGGTTATGCGCGTGCTGCCACGCATCAACGAGGCCGTGAACGAGGAGTGGATCTCCGACAAGACCCGCCACGTCGTCGACGGCCTGCGCACCCAGCGCCTGGACCGGCCCTACATCCGCGAAGCCGGCAAGCTGCGCGCGGCGAGCTGGACCGAAGCCTTTGCTGCGATCGCCGCAAAGGCGGCGCGCACCGACGGCAAGCGCATCGGCGCGATCGCCGGCGATCTCGCCGGTGTCGAGGAGATGTTCGCGCTGAAGGATCTGCTCGCCAAGTTCGGCTCGACCAATCTGGCGGTGCAGGGCGGCGACGCCTTCGACCCCGCGCTCGGCCGCGGCTCCTACATCTTCAACCCGACGCTGGTGGGTATGGAGCAGGCGGATGCGCTGCTCATCATCGGCGCCAATCCGCGGAAAGAGGCGGCCGTGTTCAACGCCCGCATCCGCAAGTGCTGGCGTGCCGGCGGCTTCAAGGTCGGCGTGATCGGTGCCAAGGTCGATCTGACCTACGACTACGATCACCTCGGCGCGGGCACCGAGACGCTCGGTGAGCTCGCGGCCGGCAAGCACTCCTTCATGGACGTGCTGAAGAGCGCCAAGAATCCGATCATCCTGGTCGGCGCGGGCGCGGCCTCGCGTCACGACGGCGCCGCCATTCTCGCGAGCGCCGCCAAGCTCGCGCTCGATGTCGGTGCGGTCAAGGATGGCTGGAACGGCTTTGGCGTGCTGCACGAGAGCGCTTCGCGTGTCGGCGCGCTCGATATCGGCTTCTCCGCCACCGGCGGAGGCCTGAACGCCGCGCAGATGACGACGTTCGGCACTCTGGACTTGCTGTTCCTGTTAGGGGCCGACGAGATCAACGCGCCGGATGGTACCTTCGTCGTCTATATCGGCACCCATGGCGACCGCGGCGCGCATCGCGCCGACGTGATCCTGCCGGCGGCCGCCTATACCGAGAAGTCCGCGATCTACGTCAACACCGAAGGCCGCGTGCAGATGACGGGCCGCGCCGCGTTCCCGCCGGGCGAAGCCCGCGAGGACTGGGCGATCGTCCGCGCGCTGTCGGAGGCACTCGGCAAGAAGCTCGGCTATGACTCGCTTGCCGCCCTGCGCCAGGCGATCTTCAAGGCCGTGCCGCACCTGATCCGCCTCGACCAGATCGAGGCCGGCTCGGCCGACCAGATCAAGAAGCTGGCGGGGAAGGGCGGTTCGCCCGAGAAGGCGCCGTTCAAGCCGCTGGTCGAGGACTTCTATTTGACCAACCCAATCGCGCGTGCGTCCGCCGTGATGGCGGAATGCTCGCGCCTCGCCTCCGGGCACATGCTGACCGCAGCGGAGTGAGCGTGATCTGATGGAATTCTTCGAAAGCGCATTCTGGACCGGGTTCCTCTGGCCGCTGATCATCATGGTCGCGGAGAGCGTCTTGGTGCTCGTCGTCCTGCTCGTGGCGATCGCCTACATCCTGCTCGCTGATCGCAAGATCTGGGCGGCGGTGCAGATCCGGCGCGGCCCGAACGTGGTCGGGCCCTGGGGCCTGCTGCAATCCTTCGCGGACCTTCTGAAGTTCGTGCTGAAGGAGCCGATCATTCCGGCCGGCGCCAACAAGGGCGTGTTCCTGCTGGCGCCGCTGGTCTCGTGCGTGCTCGCGCTCGCGGCCTGGGCGGTGATCCCGACCAATCTCGGCTGGGTGATCTCCGACATCAATGTCGGCATCCTCTTCATCTTCGCGATCTCGTCGCTGTCGATCTACGGCATCATCATGGCCGGCTGGTCGTCGAACTCGAAGTACCCGTTCCTGGCCGCGCTGCGCTCGGCGGCGCAGATGGTGTCGTATGAAGTCTCGATCGGCTTCGTCATCATCACGGTGCTGCTCTGCGCCGGCACGCTGAACCTGTCGGCCGTTGTCGAGGCCCAGCATGTCCGCGGGCTCGCCAGCCTGATTGGCTTGCCGCAGCTGACGATCCTGAACTGGTACGTCTGGCCGCTGTTCCCGATGTTCGTGATCTTCTACGTCTCGGCGCTGGCGGAAACCAACCGTCCGCCCTTCGACCTCGTGGAAGCCGAATCCGAGCTCGTCGCCGGCTTCATGGTCGAATACGGCTCGACCCCGTATCTGCTGTTCATGCTCGGCGAGTACGTCGCGATCGTCACGATGTGCGCGATGGCAACGATCCTGTTCCTCGGAGGCTGGCTGCCGCCGGTCGATCTGCCACCCTTCAACTGGGTGCCGGGGATCATCTGGTTCTCGCTCAAAGTCTTCTTCATGTTCTTCCTGTTCGCGATGGCAAAGGCGATCGTGCCGCGCTACCGCTACGACCAACTGATGCGGCTCGGCTGGAAGGTGTTCCTGCCGCTGTCGCTGGCGATGGTGGTCGTGGTGGCTGGCGTGCTGCACTTCGCCGGCATCGCGCCGAAGTGAGGGCCGTCATGGGTATCAACATCAACGCCACTGCACGCTCGCTTCTGCTGTCAGAATTCGTCTCGGCGTTCTTCCTCGCCATGCGCTATTTCTTCCAGCCGAAGCCGACCCTGAACTATCCGTTCGAGAAGGGCCCGATCTCGCCGCGCTTCCGCGGCGAGCATGCGCTGCGCCGCTATCCCAACGGCGAAGAGCGCTGCATCGCCTGCAAGCTCTGCGAGGCGGTCTGCCCGGCGCAGGCCATCACCATCGAGGCCGGCCCGCGCCGCAACGACGGCACCCGCCGCACCGTGCGCTATGACATCGACATGGTGAAGTGCATCTATTGCGGCCTCTGCCAGGAGGCCTGTCCGGTCGACGCCATCGTCGAAGGTCCGAACTTCGAGTTCGCGACCGAGACCCGCGAGGAACTGTTCTATGACAAGGCCAAGCTGCTCGCCAACGGCGACCGCTGGGAACGCGAGATCGCGAAAGCGATCGAGCTCGACGCGCCGTACCGGTGAGGTGAGGGCATGATCCTTCCCGCGCTGTTCTTCTATCTCTTCGCCGGCGTCTGTGTCGCCTCGGCCGTGATGGTGATTGTCTCGCGCAATCCCGTGCACTCCGTGCTGTACCTGATCCTGGCCTTCGTCAACGCCTCCGGCCTGTTCGTGCTGATGGGCGCCGAGTTCCTGGCGATGATCCTGATCGTCGTCTATGTCGGCGCGGTCGCGGTGCTGTTCCTGTTCGTGATCATGATGCTCGACGTGGACTTCACCGAGCTGCGCGAGGGCTTCATCGAGTACCTGCCGGTCGGCCTCGTGATCGGCGGCATCTTCCTGTTCGAGCTGCTGCTCACCGTCGGCTTCTGGGTCATCAACCCCGGCGTCGCCAAGACGATCACGGCGGCGATCCCGGCAAACGTCTCCAATACCGAGGCGCTCGGGCTCGTCCTCTATACGAAGTACATCCACTACTTCCAGCTCTCGGGCATGGTGCTGCTGGTCGCCATGATCGGCGCCATCGTGCTGACGCTGCGGCACAAGGCGAGCGTGAAGCGGCAGGACATCAACGTTCAGAACGCGCGCACGCCCGACATGGCGATGGCGATGCGCAAGGTGGCGCCGGGGCAGGGGCTCCAGGACTCTGACGCGGCGGAGTGGGTGAAATGACGATCGGGCTCGGACACTATCTGGCGGTCGGCGCGATCCTGTTCACGCTCGGCATCCTCGGCATCTTCCTGAACCGCAAGAACATCATCGTCATCCTGATGTCGATCGAGCTGATCCTGCTCTCGGTCAACATCAACCTCGTCGCGTTCTCGACCTTCCTCGGCGACATCGTCGGCCAGGTCTTCGCGCTTCTGGTGCTGACCGTCGCTGCCGCTGAAGCCGCGATCGGTCTCGCCATCCTGGTGGTCTATTTCCGCAACCGCGGCTCGATCGCGGTTGAGGACGTCAATCTGATGAAGGGCTGAGCTCAGTCATGGTTCAGGCAATTGTCTTTCTGCCTCTGCTGGGCGCCATTCTGGCCGGGCTGATCGCGCTGTTCGGCGCGCATGCGCGCAACCCCTCGGGCGACGAGGTCGAGCATCACGGCGACCACGGTCACGGTGCGCACGCCCATGCGTCCGATACGATCAACGAGGATGCGTCCGTCATCCACGAGAGCCATCACGACGACGCCCACGATGATCACGGCCAAGGTCCGGTCGAGCCGCCGGCGGCAGGCTCGCGCGGCGCCGAGCTGATCACCACCGCGTTGCTGTTCGTCTCGGCCGCGCTGTCCTGGATGACGCTGGTCGATGTCGGCTTCATGCACCACGACGTCAGGGTCCAGCTGCTGCCCTGGATCTTCTCCGGCGATCTTCAGGTCTGGTGGACCTTGCGCGTCGACACGCTCACCGCCGTGATGCTGGTGGTGGTGACGACCGTGTCCTCGCTCGTGCACCTCTATTC
Organism: Bradyrhizobium sp. 25ACV; assembly: GCF_054863005.1. NCBI lineage: Bacteria > Pseudomonadati > Pseudomonadota > Alphaproteobacteria > Hyphomicrobiales > Nitrobacteraceae > Bradyrhizobium > Bradyrhizobium sp. 25ACV. The sequence goes on along the minus strand of NZ_JAVAYO010000006.1, from coordinate 142,061 downwards.
CATCGGCTATATGGACGAGGACCCGAACCGGCCGCGCTTCTTCGGCTATCTCAGCCTGTTCACCTTCGCCATGCTGATGCTGGTGACGGCGGACAATTTGGTGCAGCTGTTCTTCGGCTGGGAAGGCGTGGGTCTGGCCAGCTATCTGCTGATCGGCTTCTGGTACCAGAAGCCCTCGGCGAATGCGGCGGCGATCAAGGCCTTCGTGGTCAACCGCGTCGGCGACTTTGGTTTCGCGCTCGGCATCTTCGCGATCTTCATGCTGACCAGCTCGACCGATTTCGAGACGATCTTCCATGCCGCGCCCGGCCTCACCGGCAAGACCATCAACTTCCTCGGCTGGCATGCCGATGCGCTGACCCTGACCTGCCTGTTGCTGTTCATGGGCGCGATGGGCAAGTCGGCGCAGTTCCTGCTGCACACCTGGTTGCCTGACGCGATGGAAGGCCCGACGCCTGTGTCGGCGCTGATCCACGCCGCGACCATGGTCACCGCGGGCGTCTTCATGGTGGCGCGCCTGTCGCCGCTGTTCGAGCTCGCCCCGAATGCGCAGGCCGTCGTGATGTTCTTCGGCGCAACCACCGCGTTCTTCGCCGCGACCATCGGCCTCGTCCAGAACGACATCAAGCGCATCGTCGCCTATTCGACCTGTTCGCAGCTCGGCTACATGTTCGTGGCGATGGGAGCAGGGGCCTATTCGGTCGGCATGTTCCATCTGTTCACGCATGCCTTCTTTAAGGCGCTGCTGTTCTTGGGCTCCGGCTCGGTGATCTACGCGATGCACCACGAGCAGGACATCCGCAACATGGGCGGGCTCTGGAAGAAGATTCCCTACACCTATGCGGTGATGGTGGTCGGCACGCTGGCGCTCACCGGATTCCCGCTCACCGCCGGCTACTTCTCCAAGGACGCGATCATCGAGTCCGCCTACGCCTCGCACATTCCGTTTGCGATGTACGGCTTCCTGATGACGGTCGTCGCCGCCGGCCTGACCTCATTCTACTCCTGGCGCCTGATCTTCAAGACCTTCCACGGCGAGCCGCATGACGAGCATCACTACGAGGCCGCGCATGAGGCTCCGATCTGGATGCTGATCCCGATCGGCGTGCTCGCAGTCGGCTCCATCGTCGCCGGTTTCCCGTTCAAGGAGCTGTTCGCCGGTCACGGCATCGAGGAGTTCTTCCGCGAATCCGTGAAGATGAACCCGCACATCATCGAGGAGATGCACCACATCCCCGAGCACATCGCCTTCCTGCCGACGGTGATGATGGTGCTGGGCTTCCTCGTCTCGTACCTGTTCTACATCCGCCGGCCGTACATCCCAGTGCAGCTCGCTAAAGAGCAGCCGATGCTGTACCAGTTCCTGCTCAACAAATGGTACTTCGACGAGCTCTACGACATCATCTTCGTCCGTCCGGCGAAGTGGATCGGCTATCAGCTCTGGAAGAAGGGTGATGGCTTCATCATCGACGGCCTCGGTCCCGACGGCGTCTCGGCCCGCGTCCTGGACGTCACCCGCAACGTCGTGAAGATCCAGACCGGCTATCTCTATCACTACGCATTCGCCATGCTGATCGGCGCCGCCGGCCTGATCACCTGGTTCATGTTCGGCTTTGGAGGCCAGTAAATGACAACCTGGCCCATCCTATCGGTCACGACGTTCCTGCCGCTGGTCGGCGCGCTGATCGTCTATCTCAGCCGCGGCGATGACGAGGCGGCCAAGCGCAACTCGCGCTGGATCGCGCTCTGGACCACGCTGATCACCTTCGCGGTGTCGGTGATCCTGGTCATGCGGTTCGACCCCAGCAATCCCGACTTCCAGTTCGTCGAGAAGGCGAACTGGCTCGCCACCGGCATCACCTACCACATGGGCGTCGACGGCATCTCGCTGCCGCTGGTGATCCTCACCACCGCCGTGATGCCGTTCTGCATCATCGCGAGCTGGAAGGCGATCACCAACCGCGTCCGCGAATACATGATGGCGTTCCTGATCCTGGAAACGCTGATGATCGGCACCTTCTCGGCGCTCGATCTCGTGCTGTTCTACCTGTTCTTCGAAGGCGGCCTGATCCCGATGTTCCTGATCATCGGCGTCTGGGGCGGTCCGCGCCGGGTCTACGCGTCGTTCAAGTTCTTCCTCTACACGCTGCTCGGCTCGGTCCTGATGCTGCTCGCCATCATGGCGCTGTACTGGAATGGCGGCACCACCGACATTCCGACGCTGATGCACACCGCCGTGCCGCGGTCGCTGCAGACTTGGGCCTGGCTGGCCTTCTTCGCTTCCTTCGCGGTGAAGATGCCGATGTGGCCGGTGCACACCTGGCTCCCCGACGCGCACGTCGAGGCGCCGACGGCCGGCTCCGTGGTCCTCGCCGCGATCCTGCTGAAGATGGGCGGCTACGGCTTCCTGCGCTTCTCGCTGCCGATGTTCCCGCTGGCCTCGCACGACTTCGCGCCGCTGATCTTCACGCTCTCGGCCATCGCCATCATCTACACCTCGCTGGTGGCCCTGATGCAGGAGGACATGAAGAAGCTGATCGCGTACTCCTCGGTCGCTCACATGGGCTTCGTCACCATGGGCATCTTCGCCGGCACCATGCAGGGCGTCGCCGGCGGCGTGTTCCAGATGATCTCGCACGGCATCGTCTCCGGCGCGCTGTTCCTCTGCGTCGGCGTCGTCTACGACCGCCTGCACACCCGCGAGATCGCGGCTTATGGCGGCCTCGTCAACCGGATGCCGCTCTACGCGCTGACCTTCATGATCTTCACCATGGCCAATGTCGGTCTGCCCGGCACCAGCGGCTTCGTCGGCGAGTTCATGACGCTGCTCGGCACCTTCAAGGTCTCGATCCCGACCGCATTCTTCGCCACCTTCGGCGTGATCCTCTCGGCCGGCTACGCGCTGTGGCTCTACCGCAAGGTCGTGTTCGGGGCGCTGGTCAAGCCATCGCTGGCGAGCATGAAGGATCTCACCTTCCGGGAGTGCCTGACGCTGTTCCCGATGATCGCGCTGACGATCCTGTTCGGCGTCTATCCGAAGCCGGTGCTCGACATGTCGGCCGCTTCGGTCCAGCAACTCGTCAACAACTACAACACCGCTGTGACGGCCGTGAAGGCCGCCGCACTGCTCCAGTGATCGGGCAGGTCAGGATATCGCCATGAGCTTTGAGACTGCAGGTTATCAACTGGCGCCGGTGCTGCCCGAGATCGTGCTCGCGATCGGCGCCATGGCTCTGCTGATGCTGGGCGCCTATCGCGGGCAGGGGACGACCGGTGCCGTCACCTCGCTGGCGGTCGTGCTCCTGGTCGTGGTCGGCGTGCTCGAATACATGCTGCCCGCGGGCAAGCAGGTGACCTTCGGCGGCAGCTTCATCGTCGACGACTTCGCCCGCTTCATGAAGATTCTGGCCCTGATCGGCTCGGCGGTGACGCTGGTGTTGTCGACCGAGTTCCTGTCCGACCCCTCGCGCCGCATCTTCGAATACGCCATCCTGGTGCTGCTCTCGACGCTCGGCATGATGGTGCTGATCTCGGCCGGTGACCTGATCTCGCTCTATCTCGGCCTCGAATTGATGTCGCTGGCGCTCTATGTCGTGGCGGCCTCCAACCGCGACAACGCCAAGTCGACCGAAGCCGGCCTGAAGTATTTCGTGCTCGGCGCACTGTCCTCGGGCATGCTGCTCTACGGCGCCTCGCTGATCTACGGCTTCACCGGCACGGTCAGCTTCACCGGTATCGCGGCGGCCGCGACGGTCTCGAATGTCGGCCTCGTGTTCGGTCTGGTCTTCCTGCTCGTCGGCCTCTGCTTCAAGGTTTCGGCCGTGCCGTTCCACATGTGGACGCCCGATGTGTACGAGGGCGCGCCGACCCCGGTCACCGCCTTCTTCGCGTCGGCGCCGAAGGTCGCCGCGCTCGCCGTGTTCACCCGCGTCACGCTCACCGCTTTCCCGGGCATCGTCTCGCAGTGGCAGCAGATCCTGGTGTTCGTGGCGATCGCCTCGATGGCGCTCGGCTCCTTCGCCGCGATCGGCCAGAGCAACATCAAGCGCCTGATGGCCTATTCCTCGATCGGCCACATGGGTTTCGCGCTGGTCGGCCTTGCCTCCGGCACCGTCGAGGGCGCGCAGGGCGTCTTGATGTACATCGTGATCTATGTCGCGATGACGCTGGGCTCGTTCTCGATCATCCTCGCCATGCGCCGCAACGGCCAGGCGGTCGAGCAGATCAGCGATTTCGCCGGCCTGTCGCGGACCAATCCGCTGCTCGCCTTCATGTTCGCGATGCTGCTGTTCTCGCTCGCGGGCATTCCGCCGCTCGCGGGCTTCTTCGCCAAATGGTACGTCTTCGTTGCCGCCATCAAGGCGAACCTGTTCACGCTCGCCGTCGTCGGCGTGCTGACCAGCGTGGTCGGCGCCTACTACTATCTCGCCATCGTCAAGACGATGTATTTCGACGAGCCGGCCGGCCAGATCGATCCGGTGCGCGTCGAGGTGAAGACGGTGCTGGCAGTCTTTGGCCTGTTCAACATCCTGTTCGCGCTGTTCGCAGGTCCCGTGGTGAGCGTCGCCTCCGCCGCGGCAAAGTCGCTGTTCTAGGATGGGTTTCGCGCTCGGTCCTCGCGCAGCATCCGCGGGCTACAGGCTCGCGGCGTTCGAACAGACCGGCTCGACCAATACCGAGGCGATCGCGCAAGCCAGGCGCGGCGAGCGCGGCCCGATGTGGTTCGTCACGTCGGAGCAGACCGCCGGCCGCGGCCGCCGTCAGCGCGCCTGGATCGCACCGCGCGGCAATCTCGCCGCCAGCATCCTCGAAGTCATGGACGTCGCTCCCGCCGTCGCCGCCACGCTCGGCTTTGCCGCGGGCCTCGCCGAGGAGGCCGCGCTGGAGAAGGTCAGCCTCGAAGCCGCGCTCCGCCTCGGACCTGATCGTCCGCGCTACGCCCTGAAATGGCCGAACGACGTTTTGGCCGGTGGCAAGAAGCTCGTCGGCATTGGCCTCGAAGCCGAAGCCATCGGCGACCGCCTGGCCGTCGTCGTCGGCATCGGCACCAATGTCGTCGCAGCGCCCGAGGGCACGCCGACGCCTGCGGTGTCGCTGGCCGCGCTCGGGGTGCAGATCAGTGCGGAGGAGCTGTTCTCGGCGCTCTCGGACGCCTGGGTCGAGTTCCGCGGCATCTGGGACAATGGACGCGGCTTTGCCGAGATCCGCAAGCTGTGGCTGGAGCGCGCCGCCGGGCTCGGCGAGCCGGTCGCAATCCACACGGGAGCGATGACGCTGGAAGGCATTTTTGACACGATCGACGACACCGGCTGCCTGATCGTCGGCACTGCGGAGGGCCGCCGTGTGCCGGTGGCCGCGGGCGAGGTGTTCTTCGGTTCGGCCGCGTCCGTAGGAGCTGCGTGATGGCCAAGCCCGACGAACTGGTGTTTGCGCCGCTCGGCGGCGTAGGCGAGATCGGCATGAACTTGTCGATCTATGGCCTCGGCAACCGCCAGCAGCGCGCGTGGATGGCGGTCGACCTCGGCGTCTCCTTCGGCGACGAAGAGCACCTGCCGGGCATCGACCTGATCATGCCCGACATCAGCTTCCTGGAGAAGGAACGCAAGAACCTGATGGGCCTGGTGCTGACCCACGCCCATGAGGACCATTTCGGCGCCATCATCGATCTCTGGCCGAAGCTGAAATGCCCGATCTACGCGACGCAGTTCAGTGCTGCCCTGTTCGAAGCCAAATGCGCCGCCGAGCGCAACGCGCCGAAGATCCCGGTGACGGTGGTGCCGTCCGGCGGCCGCGTCGATGTCGGCCCGTTCAACGTCGAGTTCATTCCCGTCGCGCATTCGATTCCGGAGGCGCATGCGCTGGCGATCCACACCGAAGCCGGCACAGTGCTGCACACCGGCGACTGGAAGATTGATCCGACCCCGACGCTTGGAGCGCCGACCGACGAGAAGCGGCTGCGCGAGCTCGGCGAGGAAGGCGTACTCGCTCTGATCGGCGATTCCACCAACGCGGTGCGCGATGGCCGCTCGCCGTCCGAGGCCGAGGTCGCCCGGACCATCATCGATTTGGTGAAGGCCGCAAAGGGCCGCGTCGCGGTCACGACCTTCGCCTCCAACGTCGCGCGCATCAAGGCTGTGGCCGCCGCAGCCAAGGCCGCCGACCGCGAGGTCGTCGTGGTCGGCCGCGCCATGGAGCGCGTGGTGCAGGTGGCGCGCGAATGCGGTTATCTCGACGGCGTGCAGAATTTCCGCTCGCCCGAGGTCTACGGCCATCTGCCGCAGGACAAGGTGCTGGCGCTCTGCACCGGCAGCCAGGGCGAGCCGCGCGCAGCGCTGGCCCGCATCGCCAATGACGACCATCCCGAGATCACCCTGAACCGCGGCGATAGCGTCATCTTCTCCTCGCGCACCATCCCGGGCAACGAGAAGGCGGTCGGCTCGATCATCAACAATCTCGTGCTGCAGGGCGTCGAGATCATCACCGATCGCGATCATCTGGTCCACGTCTCCGGCCATCCCCGCCGCGACGAATTGCGCGACATGATTGGCTGGGTGAAGCCGCAGCTCCTGATCCCTGTCCACGGCGAGGCGCTGCACCTGAACGAGCACGCCAAGCTGGCGCGCGCCGCCGGCGTGCCGCGCGTGCTGGTGGTCCGCAATGGCGACCTGATCAAGCTCGGCCCGGGCGATCCCGGCATCATTGGCGAAGTGCCTTCGGGCCGCCTCTACAAGGACGGCACGATCCTGGAGGACTCCAAGTCCCGCGCCGTGGTCGAGCGGCGGCGCATGGCGTTCTCCGGCTGCGCCTTCGTCGCCATCGCCATGACCGAGCAGGGGGAGCTGGCCGACGATCCCGAGGTCGATCTCGTCGGCATCCCCGAGAAGAACAGGGCAGGCGAGCCTTTCGACGACCTCGTCTTCGATGCCGTGGTCTCCACCGTCGAGGGCCTGCCGAAGGCGCGCCGCCGCGACGCCGACGCATTGGGCGAGTCGGTGCGACGTGCTGTCCGGGCCGTGATCAACGAACATTGGGGCAAAAAGCCCCCCTGTCTGGTACACGTACTGACAGTGTAAGGGAGAAGACACATGCTGGGCCGGCTCAACCATGTCGCGATCGCGACCAAGGACGCCGTTAAGGCTGCCAGGATCTATGGCGCCGCGTTCGGCGCCGAGATCTCGGAGGCCGTCGCGCTGCCCGAGCATGGCGTGACCACCGTGTTCGCGACGCTGCCCAACACCAAGATCGAATTCATCGAGCCGCTCGGCGAGACCTCGCCGATCGCAAAATTCCTGGAGCGCAATGCCGACGGCGGCATCCACCACGTCTGCTACGAGGTCGTCGACATCATCGCCTCGCGCGACACGCTGGTGAAGGAGGGCGCGCGGGTGCTCGGCGACGGCGTGCCGAAGATCGGCGCCCATGGCAAGCCGGTGCTGTTCCTGCACCCGAAGGATTTTTCCGGCGCGCTGGTCGAGATCGAGCAGGCATAGGGCCGAACCATGGCCATCCAGATCTCAACCGCGATCGCAATCTACTTCGTCATCTGGTGGGTCGCGCTGTTCCTGACGCTGCCGTTCGGCGTGCGCAGCCAGCACGAGGATGGCGTCGGTGCGCCCGGCACCGACCCCGGCGCGCCGATCCTGACGCGGATGGGCCGCAAGCTGATCTGGACCACCATCATCTCGGCGATCATCTACGGCCTCGGCATGGTCGCCTATCACGCCGGCTATCTCTCGATCGAGCGCCTGTCGAAATTGATGGGAATGCCTTTCTAGACGTTCTTGCTAGACGTTTTTTGCTGACGACATTGTTTGGGGGGAGCGAATGGCTTTTCAGAGGATCGTCATTGCACTTCTGGTGCTGATCGTCGCCGGCATCGGTGCCATCGGCTATTTCGAATGGCGGATGGCCGCGCAGGTGCGCACCCTGAAGGCGTTCGTCGAGGGCTACGTCTTCAACGAGGCCGTGATGGCCTGCGAGCAGGCCAAGAGCTCGACGCCGTTCAAATGGAACGGGGGCAAGAGCACCTCGGTGATCGGCCTGAACTCCGCCAAGCTGGACAAATACACGGTCAGCGCCAGCTACACGCTGGTGGCGGACAGCGTCTATTGTGACTACGATCCGATCAAAAGAAAGGCCGAGATCGGCTCCAGCTTTTTGGAGCGGGAGTAACGATCCGGCGCTGGCAGGCATGAGCGCGCCGCGATCGCGAGTTCGCGCACGCCCGATCAGCCGCTCACGGACGAACTCTAGATCGCTCGGCGTTGTCGGCCTGCGAAGAGCCCGTAGACGAACAGCACGATGATCGCGCCGACGACCGCGCCGATCAGTCCCGCACCTTCTTCGGCACGATACCATCCGAGCGCCTGCCCGAGGTAAGTCGCAACGAAGGCGCCGACGATCCCGAGGATGGTCGTCAGGATGAAGCCGGACGGCTCGTTGTCGCCAGGCATGATGAACTTGGCGATCACGCCGGCGACGAAGCCGATGATGATTGTCCAGAGAAGACCCATTTCCACACCTCTTCCAGGTTAAGCGGCAACAGCTATGCCTCAGGCAGACGTCCATCCGGCGTGTACTTGTCGACCGCCGAGGGCAATTCCCGGGATAGCCTCGTGAGGATCTCGTCTTGCGAGAGTCCCGTCTGCTGTTCGAGCTTCTCCAGCACGTCGGAGCCGATCGCATTCCTCAGCTCAGGCGACGAAATCTCCTTGTTGGGCCCGGGCTTGACCCATGAATCGGCGACTTCACCCTGGCCGTTCTGGTTGAACCGCTCCAGGAGCTCGCTAAGGCCGCCATTGAGCAGACCCCCGATCCCGCCTGAGCCAAGCATGCCGCCCAGATTGCCGAGCGCTCCCCCGGGCGGCTGCTGACCGCCCGCGGATGAGCCGCCGGTCGCACCTTTCAGCAGCTCAGCCAGCTTGTCGCGGTTCTGATAGCCGGCCATGGCCAGCATCGCTAGAAGGGCAGTCATGGAGGGCATCCCGCGGCTCATTGGCAACTCCTCTAAAATCTCAGAAACGCAAAACTGTCTCAGCCCGCTTGTGTTCCAAAAATCGGCAAATCGCGGGCCGCGCGACCGCGGCCCGGCCTGGTCGCCCGACACTAAGGACTTTGCATGCAACTGGTCCCGGCGTGCGCCAGCGACACAGGTGGCGGACCGCCTTGATTGCGTTTACGATCCGGCCAAAAGAATGGCCGGGATCGCCCAAGCTTCCCAGAAGCGGGAGTTGCGACCAGGCCGTGCCAAGCATGGGTGGGATCGTCATGACCGGGGACCGGGCGGGGGACTATCGAATTCTGCATGAAGCTGCGCTGCGGGATTATCTCGCAGGGCTTCCCGATATCGCCGCACTCCTGGGCCGCGAGCCGGCCTCCTGGGAGATCACCGAGGTCGGCGACGGCAATCTCAATCTCGTCTTCATCATCAAGGGCGCAAGCGGCGGCGTCGCCGTCAAACAGGCGCTGCCTTATGTCCGCCTCGTCGGCGAAAGCTGGCCGCTGCCGCTGTCGCGGGCCCATTACGAGTATCTGGCTCTGTCCCGGCAGGCCCAGCTCGCGCCCGGCCTCGTGCCGGCTTTGCTGCATCACAACGAGGCGCTGGCGCTGACGGTGATGGAGCTGCTCGAACCCCACATCATCATGCGCAAGGGGCTGGTTGCGGGAACGCAATATCCAGGCTTCGTCGGTGACATCACCACCTTCATGGCGCGAACGCTGTTCTTCACCTCCGACCTCGCGCTGTCCGCGGCCGAGAAGAAGGAGGGCATCGCCGCGTTCGCCGGCAATCATGCGCTCTGCAAGATCACCGAGGATCTGATCTTCACCGATCCCTACCGCATCGCCGAACAAAATCGCTGGACTGCGCCGTATCTCGATGCGCTCGCGGCCAGCCTGCGTGATGACATGAAGCTGCATGTCGCGATCTCCCGGCTGAAGCTGAAGTTCATGGCAAGCCCCGAGGCGCTGCTCCACGGCGACCTCCACACCGGCTCGATCATGGTGACGGACAACCAGACGCGGGTGATCGATCCGGAATTTGCGTTCTATGGTCCGATGGGGTTCGACGTCGGCGCCGTGCTCGCCAACCTCTTGATGGCCTATTTTGCCTCCGCCGGCCACGAGCGCGCGCCGGGCGGGCGGGCTGCGTTCGAGGCCTGGGTGCTGGAGACGATCGAGCAGGTCTGGAACGAGTTCGCCCGCAAATTCCTCGACCTCTGGCGGGCGGAAGGCACTGGCGATGCCTATCCGGTCTCACTCTTTGCCGGCGCGCAGGGCGCCGCGCGCCTGGAGGCCGAGCGGCAGGTCTACATGCAGCGCCTGTTCGCCGACACGGTCGGCTTCGCGGCCGCAAAGACCATCCGCCGCATCTTCGGCCTTGCCCACAACATCGATTTCGAGCTGATCGAGGACCCGAGGAAGCGCGCCGTCAGCGAAGCCCGCGCGGCGCGGCTCGCACGGGCGATGATGGTGGAGACGGGGACGTTTCGGACGATCTCCGACGTTACGGGTGCTGCGCGAAAACTGCGGGACTGGGTGCCGGAGCTAACGGGTTGAGAGAGTTCATGGCGAGGAGCGCGCCTTCGCGCTCGCAATGACAAAGCCGAGCAACAGGCGCAATTGTTTCATCGTCACCCTGAGGTGCCGGAGCGTAGCGAAGGCCTCGAAGGGCGACAGCCCGGCTGCATCGCGGCCGTTCATCCTTCGAGGCTCAGCAAGCGCTGCGTTCGCATCGCATGCTTCGCACCTCGGGATGACGGTCCGAGACGCTAGCGCGCCCTCAATACATCCGCATCGGTAGCGGCGCGCCTTCGGGGCCGACCAGCAGACCCCAGGTCTCGTTGGCCGCGACTTCGAACTCACGCGTCTGGGCCGCGCTGCCCTTGAGCTTCAGGGTGACCTTGTACTGGCCCGGCGGCAGATCGATCTTCTGGCTATCAGGCAACTCATCCGCGGCGGCGTCAAAATCGATCAGTTCCTCTCCGGCGTGAGCCGCCAGTCTGATGGTTCGCTCGTTGACGGTGATGTCGGCCGCTTTATCCGTCTTGTTGCCGAGCAACAACATCACTTGTCCCGGCGCCGGCCGGATTTTGGCCGTGGCGGCCAACGGCTTGCGCCGCGCAAGGTCGGCGATCGTTGTGTTGTCCTGACGGACAAGCCGGAGCAGCGCCGGCCCATCGGACGTCGTGAAGGCGACGACGGCCCTGTCTGGCTCGACGACCGCACCGTCGTTCTCGGTCCAGCCGCGCTTTTCGAGTGCAGCGCGATAGAAGCCGAGCACGGCCTCGAGACCGAGCGGCGTCTCGACGTGAGCCGACCTCATGAAGGGCGAATTCTTCGCGGTCATCAGGGTCCAACGGTCGACCAGCGGCAGGCCCATGTCGTCGGACATTTTGGCCTCGAATGTGCGGCTCGTGGCTTGTGTCAGTAGCCCGACAGTGTCGCAGAGCAGGCGCTCGCCAAGATAGTCCGGGGCGCAACGGTCCCTGGTCGCCCACCATGTATCGTCGACAAATCCGTTTGACCGCTTGGTGTGGGACCAATTGATTCGAATGTTTTTCGTCGGGCCGTCGCGGGCAGGGTCCGGCGTGACGGGGATCGCCATCGCCGCTGTCGCGGCGACCAGACTGCCGGCGAGCAGGATACCTAGCGTTCGGCGGGGCATTTTTTGCGCGATCCTTGTTTTCCAAGATCCCTGGGGCTCGGATAACGATCCTGAGCTTGGTCGCGTCGATCACGAAAAATGTTCACTATCCCTGGTCGCCCGATGACGCACCGCGTCAATCGACGGCTTGCATTGCCGGGCGGATGCAACCTTATTTCCAGGTCCTCCATCGAAGAGCCGCCGTCCGGAACTGACATTGGTCTCCATCAAAAACGAAGCTTGCATTCGACGGGCTGCGAATGATCAAATCCCTGATCGGAATACCTGCGTTGGTGGGGGACACATGATGTTCAGGATGATGGCGATCGTCGCGGGCTTGGGACTGGCGCTCGCCGGATCTGCGGAGGCCCAGACGCCGCGCAAGGGCGGAACCATCCGCATGACGGCGCCCTATGGCTCGAGTTTCACGAGCCTCGACATTCACACCACGCAGCGCGCCCAGGACGAGATTTACGCCAAGGCCCTGCACCGCTCGCTCTACATCTGGAATTCCGCGGAAGGAAAGCCGGTCCTGGAGCTTGCCAAGGAGGACGTCGTATCTGGCGGCGGCCTCGTTCACACCTTCAAGCTGCGCGACGACGCCTATTTCCACAATGGCCGCAAGATGACGGCCGACGATGTCATCTGGTCCTATACCCGCATCATGGACGGTAGCAAGGCCTATCCCGGCGCCCGGTATGTCCGCGTGATCGAGGGCGCGGCTGCGGTCGAGAAGGGACAGGCCAAGGAGATCTCCGGGCTGAAGAAGATCGACGACTTCACCGTCGAGATGAAGCTGACCGAGAAGGTCGATCCCGGCTTCTACTTCTTCACCGCGCTGACCTCGATCTATCCCGCCGACGAGGGTGCCAAGGAGAGTTTTATTCAGAAGCCGATCGGTCTCGGGCCCTTCAAATTCGTCGAGCACGTACCGGGATCGCGCATCGTTCTGGAGCGGTGGGACCGGTTCTACAAGCCCGGCAAGCCCTACGCCGACAAGATCGTCGTGTCGATCATGGGCGAGGCCGCGACGCGCGATGTCGCTTTCCGCAACAAGGAGGTCGACACCTCGGTGCTCGGACCCGCGCAATATGTGGCCTACCAGTCCGACGCCAACCTCAAGGGCACCATCGTCGAGGTCGCCGAGGTCTTCACCCGCTACATGGGGATGAATCCGTCATTCAAGCCGTTCGCCGACAAGCGCGTGAGACAGGCGATCAACTACGCGATCGACACCGACCTGATCATCAACAAGCTGGTCAAGGGCAAGGCCTATCGCGCCACCAGCTGGCTGCCGCTGACCTCGCCCGCCTACGACAAGGCGATGAAGCCGTACGCTTACGATCCCGCCAAGGCCAAGCAGCTGCTTAACGAGGCCGGCTATCCCAACGGCTTCGAGTTTGAATGGACCACCAGCCAGAACGAGAGCTGGGGCTTGCCGATCGTCTCGGCCGTGATTCCGATGCTGGACAAGGTCGGCATCAAGGCGAAGGTCAAGCAGGTCGAGACCGCGGTGCTGGCGGAGGTGGTTCGCACCGGCGACTACCAGGCCTTCATCTATTCCCAGGCGAGCGGCCCCGATCCGCAGGCGGCCCTCAAATGCTTCCACTCGTCGACGCCGCAGCCAGCCTGCAACTACATGATCTTCAAGAACGCCGATTTCGACAAGATCGTCGACGAGGCCGGGCAGGCCGACGACCCAGCAAAGCGCGCCCAGCTGCTGCAAAAGGCCAATGCGCTGCTCTATGAGGAGGCACCGGTCTGGTTCTTCAACTACAACAAGGCGGTCATGGCCGTGCAGCCGTGGCTCAAGGGGATTCAGCTCAACGCGACGGAGCTGACCCATCAGAACGTCGAAGACCTCTGGGTCGACGAGACCTCGCCCGCGAAGTGACATGCGCTCTCGCGCTCCCTCCGTCGCCACAGACGATGGAGGGAGAGAGGAAAAGTGCCGATGCTCTCCTTTCTGTTCCGTCGCCTGCTGCAAACCGTTCCGACCGTGCTTGCCGTCGTGCTGCTGGTCTTCGTGTTGTTCAGCGTGGTTCCCGGCAGCATCGTCTCCTCCATGAGTGACGACAGCGATCCGCAGGTCGAGCTGCGCATGAAGAAGCAGCTCGGCCTCGACGATCCCGTTTACGTGCGTTTCGGCGTCTACATTGCCAAGCTCGCGACCGGTGATTTCGGCACCTCGTTCCGGACCCGCGAGCCTGTCACGACCATGATCGCCAAGCGGGCTTGGCCGACCCTGCAACTGATCTTCGCAGCCATGGCATTCTCGGTCGTGATCGGTGTGCCGCTTGGCTTCATCGCGGCACTGCGACCGGGCGGCATCGTCGATACGCTTGCCATGGTCGTCGCGGTGTCGGGCCTTTCCATCGCCAAATTCTGGCTCGGACTGGTTCTGATGTACCTGTTCGCGTTGAAGCTCGGCTGGCTGCCGAGTTTCGGCTATGGCGACGGCGGACTGAAATATCTGCTGCTGCCGGCCGTGACCCTCGGCGTCTCGCCGATGGCGCTGTTTGCCCGGACGACGCGCGCCGCCGTCCTCGAGATCATGACTGCCGATTTCGTCCGCACCGCGCGCTCCAAGGGCATGAGCGAGACGCGGGTGGTGAAGTGGCACGTGATGCGCAACGCGCTCGTCATCATTCTCACCACCGTCGGCCTGCAATTCGGCGCGCTGATGGGGCAGGCGGTCGTGGTCGAGAAACTGTTCTCGTGGCCGGGCATCGGTTCGCTGCTGGTCGACAGCGTCCTGCAGCGCGACATTCCGGCGGTCCAGGGCTCCATTCTCGTGGTGGTGCTGGCCTTTCTCGCGATCAATCTGCTGATCGACGTGCTCTACGGCGTGATCGATCCCAGGATCAGATACGCATGAAGCTCCGCGCCAATCTCGTCATCGGTGGGGTGTTGTTCGCGCTGGCGATCCTGGTCGGTTTGCTCGCGCCCTGGCTGGCGCACACCGATCCCGTCATGGACGCCAATTTGATGAACGCGGAGGAGCCCCCGAGCTGGACCTGGTGGTTCGGGACCGACGACCAGGGCCGCGACATCTATTCCCGCGTCGTGTATGGCGCGCGGGTCTCGCTGACGGTCGGTATCATCTCGCAGCTCATCAACAGCGTCATCGGCGTGGCCTTGGGGCTGAGCGCCGGCTATTTTGGCGGCTGGTGGGACGATATCGTCAACGCGCTGACCAACCTCATGCTCGCGATCCCCTCGCTGATCTTCGCGCTGGCGATCATGGCGGTGCTTGGACCTGGCCTGACCAGCCTGCTGATCGCACTCGGGCTGACCAACTGGTCCTTCACGTGCCGGATCGCGCGGGCCTCGGCGCTGTCGCTGAGGAGCCAGGGCTATGTGCAGGCTGCGACCGTGCTGGGCTACGGCGATCTGCGCATCATGATCACGCAGCTGCTGCCGAACATGCTGGGCCCCATCATCGTCATCGGCACGCTGGGCATGGGCAGCGCGGTGTTGTCCGAAGCCGCATTGTCGTTCCTCGGCCTCGGCGTCCGACCGCCGTTTCCCAGCTGGGGCAGCATGCTGTCGGAAGCCCGTGAGCAGATTACGACGGCGCCGTGGCTCTCGGTGTTTCCGGGCCTCGCCATCTTCCTGACCGTGCTTGGCCTCAACCTGCTCGGCGATGGCCTGCGCGACGTTCTCGATCCCCAATCGCGGAGCCGGCGGACATGACCGGAGCGCCGCTGATCGAAGTCGAGGACCTGCGCATCGATCTCGACGACGGATCGAGGCGCGTCGCGGCGGCCGAGGGCGTTTCGTTCCGCATCTCACGCGGCGAGACGTTCGGCCTCGTCGGCGAATCCGGTTGCGGCAAGAGCATCACGGCGCTGGCCTTGATCGGGCTGTTGCGGCCGCCGCTCTCGATCGGCGGCGGCGTCATCCGGTTCGAAGGACAGGAGATCCAGCACCTGTCCGCCGCCAGGCAGCGGGAGCTGCGCGGCAACCGCATTGCCATGATCTTCCAGGAGCCGATGACGGCGCTGAACCCGGTCTCGCCCGTGGGCCGGCAGATCGCCGAGATGTTCGTGCTGCACAAGGGCAAGAGCTGGCGGGAAGCGAGCCGGCTGGCGGTCGAGGCGCTGGCGAGCGTCCGCGTCCCCGCGCCTGAGCGCCGCGTCAACGATTACCCGCACCAGCTCTCCGGCGGCATGCGCCAGCGCGTGATGATCGCGATTGCGCTCGCCTGCGGTCCGGATCTCCTGATCGCCGACGAGCCGACCACGGCGCTCGACGTGACCGTGCAGGCCGAGATCATCGAGCTGATGCGGAATTTGTGCGCCGAGCGGGGAACGGCGATCCTGATGATCAGCCATGATCTCGGCCTGGTCGCGAACGTCTGCCGCCGCGTCGCCGTGATGTATGCCGGCCGCATCGTCGAGGAGCGCGGTTCGGCCGATATCTTCCGCTCGCCCTCGCACCCCTATACGCAAGGCCTGGTCGCCTCGCTGCCAAGGCTCGGCAGCCGCGCTGCGCTCGGCCGCACCAGGCTCAAGGAGATCGCGGGCGTCGTCCCGGCGATCACGAATTTCCCTGATGGCTGCCGGTTCAATCCGCGCTGCGCGCAGGCGACCGATGTCTGCCGAAGAGTCGCGCCGGAGACGGATCTGCTGGCGGCGGGCGGTCTGGTCAGGTGTCATCACCATGCATGAGCCGCAAAACATGCTGGGTGAGCGAAGGCCGGACGATGACCTCATCCTCAACGTCGAGGATCTTGCGGTTCACTTTCCGCTCGGCGGCGGCCTGCTGGGCCGCGGCAAGCTGCTCCGGGCCGTCGATGGCGTCGATCTCAAGCTGAAGCGCGGCGAATGCCTCGGCCTCGTCGGCGAGTCCGGCTCCGGCAAGTCGACGGTCGCATTGTCGATCCTGGGCCTGCTGACGCCGACGCGCGGTCGCATCGTGCTGGACGGGCAGGTCGTGAGGAGCAGGCAATCCGGCGATCGGAAGGCGTTGGCGCGCACCGTGCAGATGGTGTTTCAGGATCCCTACGCCTCGCTCAATCCGCGCCAGACCGTTCGTCGCACGCTGGAAGATCCCCTGCGTGTGCACGGCGTCACCGCGAAAAGCGAGATCGAGGATCGAGTCGCGACCATGCTGCGGCATGTCGGCTTGCGGCCCGAGCAGTCGGGCCGCTACCCGCATGAATTCTCGGGCGGTCAGCGCCAGCGCATCGGCATTGCCCGCGCGCTGATCCTCAACCCCAAAATCGTCATCTGCGACGAGCCCGTCTCGGCGCTCGACGTCTCGATCCGCGCCCAGATCATCAACCTGCTGCTGGAATTGAAGGACACGCTCGGTCTGTCCTACATCATGATCAGCCACGATCTCGGCGTCGTCGAGCACATGAGCGACCGCGTCGCCGTGATGTATCTCGGCCGTATCGTCGAGAACGGCCACTGGCGCGAGATCTTCGAACGCCCGGCGCATCCCTATACGCAAGCCCTGATCGCCGCCATCCCGGATCCCTTGCACCACGCCCCGCTGGCGACCACAGGCGGTGACCTTCCCAACCCGCTCAATCCCCCGAACGGCTGCGCCTTCAGCCCAAGATGCCGTTATGCCGAGGCTGTGTGCCGGAGCGAGCCCGGGCCGACGCTGGAGACGCGGGCTGACGGACATGCGGTGAGGTGTTGGCGGGCCGATGAGATCGGCGCAGCGAGCCTCGCTCCATCACCGTCACCCTGAGGTGGCCGCTTCTTCAGCGGCCCTCGAAGGGCGACGGCCCGGCTGCCCACCTCGGCCGTTCATCCTTCGAGGCTTCGCATGCGATGCTGTCGCATCGCCTGCTGCGCACCTTAGGGATGACGGGGTCATTGTTGCTTCTGCTTCTGTTTTGCCCAACGGGTCAAATCCCGGTGCGGTCACGCACTTGCGGCTTCGATAAGCAGCTGAACTTCCTCACAGTTTCTACTGTGCATGGGGTTGTTTTCGCAGTTTTTGTTTTGAGGGCTGTCTAGTCCGCCGCCTTTTCCCTCAGCCGCTGCGCGTAGACGTTGATCACCAGCGCTGCCAGCAGGATCAGGCCGCGGATCAGGATCTTCAGGAAGCTGTCGATGTTGACGTGGTCGAGGCCGTTATTGAGAACACCGAGAACGAACAGCCCGACGATGGTGTTGCCGATGCCGCCGCGGCCGCCGAACAGGCTGGTGCCGCCGACCACGACGGCGGCGATGGAGTCGAGCAGATAGGTGTCGAACTCGTTCTGCTGCGCGCTGCCGAAATGGGCGACGCCGAGCATGCCGCCGATGCCCGAGCACACCGCCGAGATCACCATGACGGCGCCGAGGATCAGCTTGACGTTGAGGCCGGAATATTCGGCCGCCTCGCGGTTACCGCCGACCATGTAGACGTAGCGGCCGAAGCGCGTGTAGGTCAGCACCAGATGCCCGCCGAGCAGCATCAGCGCGGCGATGATGACGAGCCAGGGGATGCCGCCGATCGAGCCCGAGCCGAGCGTGGTGATCATAGCAGGCACCTTGTAGGCGATCTGGCCGCGCACCAGCAGCGCCGAGATGCCGGCGGCGATCTGCATCATCGCCAGCGTCATGATGAAGGAGGGGATGCCGATCACGGTCAGCCCCAGCGCGTTGACGAGGCCGAGCAGGGCGCAGAGCAGGATCGACAGGATGATCGCGATGGCGCCGGGCAGCGGGATGTTGGCGATGTTGACGTAGGATTCCTGCAGCGTGAAATAGGCGACCGCGATGCCGGTGACATTGGCGATGCTGGCGATCGACAAGTCGATCTCGGCGCAGAGGATCACGAAGGTGAGGCCGACCGCGATGATGCCCGTGACCGACACTTGCGTGAGGATGTTGCCGAGATTGTCGAGCGTCGCGAAGGAGGGGCTGGCAAAGGCGAAGAAGCCGGACAGGAAGATCAGGGTGAGGAACGGGGCGATGTTGCGCATCTGCGAGCGCAGGAAGGGCGCCAGCCCGCGCGCCCGTTGCCCCGCCGCCAAAGCCGTCTCACTGCTCGCCATTGTGCTTCTCCGTCACGCCGCTTCCAGCAGGCGGTCCTTGCTGACCGGCTCGTTTTTGAATTCCCGCACCAGTGCACCGCGCTTGAGCACGAGGATGCGGTCGGCCAGCGACAGCACCGTTTCCGGCTCGGTCGACAGCACGATGATCGCAAGCCCCTTGGCGCGGAGGTCGCGGACGATGTTGATGACGTCGTTCTTGGCGCCGACATCCATGCCGCGGGTCGGCTCGCACAGCACCAGGAGCTTCGGCGGATAGGTCAGCCATTTTGCCAGCGCCACCTTCTGCTGGTTGCCGCCGGAGAGCATGCCGAGATCGAGGCCGACTACCGGCGGCCGGATCTGCAATTGCTCGACCTGACGCTTCGCGATATCGCGCTCCTGCGCCGGCTTGAGCAGCAGGGACGAGATGCGGTCGAGAATGCTGATCGAGATGTTCTTGTAGACCGGCTCCTGGTGAAACAGCATGTCACGCCGGCTCTCCGGCACCAGCGCCACGCCGGCGCGTCGCGCCGCCGCCGTGCTGGCAAAGGTTTTCGGCTTACCCTCGACGAGAAGCGCGCCGCTATCAGGCTTCAGCTTGCCGAACAGGATTCGCGAGAGCTCCTGCTGGCCGCAGCCCATGAAGCCGTAGATGCCGAGCACTTCGCCAGCGCGGGCCTCGAAGGAAATGTCCTTCAGGCTGCGGGCGAGCGACAGCTGGTCGACCTTCAGGACCACCGAGCTGTCGCTCGGCTGCGGCAGCAGCAGGTCGTCGGTGTAGCTGTGCTCGAGCGCTTCGCCACCGCGGCCGATCATGGCCTCGATTAGCGCGCCCTTGCTGGTGGCGGCGCTGGCCGTCTCGGCGACCTTCCGCCCGTTGCGGAACACGGTCACCGTGTCGGACACGCGCAGGATGTCCTCGATGAAATGCGAGATGAAGACGATGCTGGTGCCTTCTTCACGCAGCCGCCGCAGCGTTGCGAACAGCCGCTCGACCTCGGGCGGGGAGAGGGCGGAGGTCGGCTCGTCCAGGATGACCATGCGGGCGCCGGAGAACAGCACGCGCGCGATTTCGATCAGCTGCTGCAGCCCGATCGGCAAATCACCCAGCCGGCTCATCGGATCGACGTCGATGCCGAAGCGGGCGAGCTGCTCGCCGGCCTCGCGCGCCATGCGCCGCCATTGCACGAGGCCAAGGGCGTTGGTCGGCTGGTTGCCCAGGAAGACGTTCTCGGCGACCGTGAGATCAGGCGCGACAGAGAGCTCCTGATGCACCATGGCGATGCCGGCCGCATGCGCATCGCGCGCCGAGCGGAAATGCGTCTCCTTCCCGTCGATCAGGAAGCGTCCGGAGAACTCGGTGTGCACGCCGGCGATGATCTTCATCAGCGTGCTTTTTCCAGCCCCGTTCTCGCCGACGAGACCGTGGATCTCGCCGGGATGGAGCGCGAAGTCGACACCACGAAGCGCTTCGACGCCGCCGAAGCTCTTCGTGATGCCCTGCAGTTCAAGGATGGGCGAACGCACCTCGGGCATGGAAGCTCAGATCAGGAAGTGATCCTGCATCCACTGCATCCCGGCGGCGTTGGCTTTGGTCACGACCGGGCCGTCGGTGACGACGTTCTTGGGAATGCCCTGGCCGCTCTTCTCGCCGCCGACCACGGCGGAGACGCCCGCGATGATCGCGCCGCCATGGATGCGGCAGGACGGATTGCGGACGGTCGCGAACATGCGTCCTTCGCTCACCGCCTGGATCGCCGGCGGCATGGCATCGACGCCGCCGATCAGGATGTTGGTGCGGCCGCGCGCCTTCATGATGTTGGCCGCGGCGAGCGCCATGTCGTCATTGTGGAAGAACGCCGCGTCGATCTGCGGATACTTGGTCAGATATGTTTCCCAGAGGCGCGCGGTCTTGGAGACGTCCCAGTCGGCCGGCTGGGTGTCGAGCACCTCGATCCCGGGGAATTGCTTCACCGTGTTGGTGAAGCCCTTTGCGCGCCCTTGCGCGCCGGTGTGGCCGAGCGCGCCCTGCGTCATGATGATCTTGCCCTTGCCGCCCATCGCGTTGCACAGCGCCTGGGTCACCGAGGCGCCCATGAACTCGTTGTCGGGGGCGAGGAAGGAGTGGACGTTGATCTGGTCGAGCGGCGCGATCAGCGTGTCCATGTCGATCACGGGCGTGCCGGCGTCGATCATCTTCTGCACAGGCTGGGTGAGGGTGCCGATGCCGAAGGCCTGGATCGCGACGAAGTCCCATTTCTGCGAGGCCATGTTGTCGATCGCCGCGCGCTGCTTCACGGCGTCGAGCTGGCCGTCGAACCAGGTGACCTCGACGTTGAACAGCTTGCCCCAGAATTCGGCGGCTTGCTTTCCTTGCGCGCACCATGTGGCCTGCAGGCCCGCATTGGAAAACGCCGCCTTCAGCGGCTTCTCGCTTCGCCCGACCTCGGCGGCCAATGCGGGGGTTATGCCCATGCTGCCGAGGAGGGCAGCTCCGGCGCCGGCGGTCGCAGCCGCCTGAAGAAGATCGCGCCTCGTCTTCGAGAAATCTTTCGTCCCGGACATCGCTCGCTCCCATAAATTTTATCGTCGGCGCGTCATTGATTGCGCAACCGATGTCGAAAGTGTCTCACAAGAGTTGATGCCACTCAATCTGCAATCACACGCGCCATCGCAGTACGCCGCGTGGTGCAGCGCAAAGCGTCAGGCGGTCGTGCAGGCGAGTGCGTCGATGTCGACGAGCAATGTGTCCCAGGCTTGCGCGATCTCGATCGACCATTCATCGCCGAGCAGATCGCGCAGCGTATCCCTGATGATGGTGAAGAAGGCGGTGAACAGCTGGCGCGACGTCCCATAGGCGTCGTGCGAGGCGACTTCGCAGGCAATCAGCCGGAAATGCCCGCGGCGGTCACCAGCGAAATCGAGAATCGCCTCGATCGTCAGCGCGAGCATCGATCCCTTCACGAGGTCGCCGCCCTCCGAGCGGAACATCGCCTGCGTTTCGGGATGCTCGTCGAACAGGCGCTGGTAGACGAGGGGCGTGAGATCCGCGCAGCGCGAGGCCGCGAGTTCAAAGCTGAGTTCGACTGGATTGGAGGGCATATTCATCGGCGAAAGTGCCATGCGGACAAAAAAAGAGCGGGGCCCTGGCCCCGCTCAAAAATTGTGTCGACCCTATTATCCCCGATTCTAAGATTTGCTCTTGATTGACGGGGCGACGCTGCGTTTTGCGCGCCAGGGGCTCCTCCCGAGACTTGGACCACCAGACTTCGACCTCACGGCCAGCCTGAGCAAGAGGGATGCTAGATCAACTTTTCTCACTTGTCATCATTTTCGGCAACGAATGTTCAAAATTCGAGCAATAGACGAAATGATCGGGCTTTTTGCCCCGCAAGTATATGACAAATATAAGAAATCTGTGGATGTCGGGCCGTTTGATTTGGCTCAAATGCTGGACCCCGAGCCCATGGTGGGGTCGTCCGACCACGCTTTTCCGACAAATTTGCGCTGGGCCAAGAAGGCGGCGGAACTGATCTCGACTTGGGCCCGGTGCGGTGTTTAGTTAGCAGACGAACGAATGGTTCGGCGGATGCGCGCGCGGTTACAGAAATTCCTACCCTTGGTCCTGCTCGCCTTGGTGATGCAGGTGCTGGCGCCGATCGCCGCCTGTTGGGCGACGGGCCAAGCCATCGCCGATCCGCTGTCTGCCGCCGTCATCTGCCACAGTGCGAGCGATCAGGGTGGCCTCGACGATCGGACGGGCACCCCGACCGCGCATGCGGGTGCGTGCGCCCTGTGTTGCCTGGCCCAAGCGGGCGCGTCGCTCGATTCGCCGACGCACGCGGCACTCTCGATTCCCTTCCGCCATGCCGCGCGCGTGGTGTGGCAGCCGGCGGATGCGTCCGCCATCGCCGCTCCCAGGGGTTCGAGCGCTCAGGCCCGCGCCCCACCTCAATTTTCCTGACGTCTCGGCAAACCGTACCGTTGGCGCGCCGTTGCCGTGCCGATGGCGTGCTCAATGGACCGGCCGAGGTGCCGGATGTCAGGAATTCAAGAGATGTTACGCATTCGTGCGATCGGGCGTGCGGGCTTGCCCGTGCTTTTCGGGCTGGTGACCCCGATCGGTTCAGACGCGCTTGCCCAGGCTGCCCCGGAAGCGATTCCCGCAGTGACGGTCGAGGCGCCCAAGACGGCCCGTCCCAAGCCAATCACCCGGCCAGCGCGGCTGCGTTCCGCTTCGGCGGCGCGCGCAACGAGGCCGGTCGCGCCGATCGCGACCGACGGCGCCCAGGGGCAGAACAACACGATGTCCGCCGGCGCAGTGCGGGCCGGTTTCAATCAGGCGCCGGCCGGCCAGACCGCGACGACCATCGATCGTAGCCAGTTCGACAATCGCCCGTCGTTTTCGGTCGCCGACGTCTTGCGGGACAGCCCGGGCATTTCGATCAAACAGAGTAATGGCCCGCGCGATTTCGGCATCTCGATTCGCGGATCCAACGCGCGGAACGGTTTCGCTATCCGCAATCTCGTGATCTTCGAGGACGGCTTCCCGGTGACGCAGCCGGACGGCCTGTCACGCAGCGACCTGATCGACCCCCACGCCTACGGTGCGATCGACGTGATCCGCGGCCCCTCGTCGGCGCTCTATGGCAATTACGCGACCGGCGGCGCGCTCAATTTTCGCACACGGCCCGGCGGCACGATCGACGGCGTCGAATACGGCGTCGACGGCGGCAGCTACGGCTACCTCAACAATTACCTGGCGGCCGGCAAGAAGGTCGGGAATTTCGAGGGCTCGCTGTTCGTGAGCGACACAAGAGGCGACGGCTATATCGGCAATAGCTGGTTCAATACGCAGACCGTCAACTTCCTCGGCACGCTCAAGGCGACGCCGGACGACCGCTTCACGGTCAAGATCATCAACAACGATCTTAGCGCGCGGCTGCCGCTTCGGCAGTCGCTGAACCAGTTCTACACCAATCCCTTCCAGCAGGGGTGTACGACCGGTACGACGGCGGCGGCCGGATGTCCCACCGTGTCTCTTTTCAACAACGGCTTCAACGCAAGAACAGGCGTCGCCGCCGACAGAGACACCGAGACGGCGACGCAAGCAGGTCTCGGGCGCACCGATCGACGAACAATTGTCGGAGCACGATGGGAGCACGACTTCGACAACACGATGACTTGGCGGAATCAGTTCGTCTTCGACGACAGGAACATCAGCCAGCCGACCGGCGCGGCCAGCTCTATCGGCGATTTCCCTTCGTACAACTATATGAGCGACATCACGAAGCGCGGTGAAATCTTCGGCATGGAATCCACCACCTTGGTCGGCGCCTGGTACAATACACTCGTGGCGTCGAGCGATACGCGCAACGTCATGCCGGGCGGAAACGCCACGTTGGGACTGATCTCGGCCAACACCTTCAGCGATACATCCAATTACGGGATACGGGCGAGGGAGGAGCTGAAGCTCACTCCTGACTTGACCGCGATAGCCGGAATTGGATGGGAAACCACCGTTCTGAAGGGCGTCAATACCCTCTACAAATACAACACGTTCAACGTTCCGGTCGCGACGATACCGACGCCCACCACCGTCGATCGCAGGATCGAGAATACGGCTCCCGAATTGGCGCTGCTCTACAGGCTCAATCAAGAATGGCAGTTTCGCGGACGGGTAGCGGCCGGATATGGAACGCCGCAGGTGTCGAATCTGTTTGTTCTACCGAACGGTGATTTCGGCAACAACACTCAGCTCCAGACGCAAACCAACGTCGGATATGATCTCGGCTTCGATTGGACGCCAAGCAATGCGGTCAAGCTGAGCGCAACGGCATTCTACGAGTTCTTCCGGAATGAGCTGGTCAGTCAGGCCGCCAGCAATCCGAGCGCGAGCAACGCGACCTATATGTTCAACGCGCCGCGATCGGAGCACCGCGGCATCGAGCTTGCCGCCGACTGGAAGTTCTATCCGGGCTGGCGGTTCATGGTCGCCTACACCTATCTCGACGAGGTCTACACCGAGTATGTCGAGAACATCACCAATGGCGCCGTGTTCAGCTTCAACCGTGCCGGCAACAAAATTCCCGGTATCTCGCCCAACGAGCTGACGGCTCGAATTGGCTATGACGAGTTCGCCGGGCCGCTGGCAGGCCTCGGGGGCTTCGTCGAGGTCCAGTGGAAGGACTCTTTCTACATGGACAACGCGAATCTGCTGAAAGCGCCGGGCTACGAGCTGGTCAATGTGAACGTCCACTACAAGACCGACCTGGTGTCCGACACCTTCAGATCCCTGAACTTGTTTCTCGAAGTCAGGAATGTGTTCGACCGTACCTACGTCGCTTCGGCAAACAACATCTCCAATACGGTTACGGGGGCCGGCCTTCAAAATTCTGCGAGCGTGCTGGCAAACACGACGGGGTCGATCTATGCGGGCTCGCCGCGCACGTTCGTTGCAGGTATGAAGGTGGCCTTCAAATGATCCGGGCTCTCGAAGGGAATAGGGCCATGATCCGAACTGGCTTGCTCGCGATAGCCGCTCTCGCATGCCTGCAAGGTGCGGCGCTGGGGCAGATGCACGGCAAGCACGCGTCCGAAGCCGCGTGCGAGGAGCCGACGCTGCGCTGTGCGACCAAGGCGACGCCTGCCTTCGGTCCTGACGGCACGCTGTGGCTGGTCTGGATGGCGGGAGGGCAGGTCTCGGTCGCAAGTTCGCAGGATGCAGGACGAAGTTTCTCGACGCCCACGCAGGTCACGACGACGCGGCTGAACCTCGATTGGGGGCCGGATGCGCGGCCGAAGATCGTGGTCGACCACAAGGGGGGCATCGCGCTCGCGTTCTCGACCTTCAGGGACGAGGCCTTCAACGGTCAGGTGCTCACCACGCGCTCGGCCGACGGCGGGAAAAGCTTCGCGGAGCTGAAGCCGATCACCGCCAGCAACGAGAGCCAACGTTTCGAGGCGCTGGCGCTCGATCAGGATGGAACAGTATTTGCGGCGTGGCTGGACAAGCGCAATCGCATTTTTGCGAAGGAAGCGGGACAGAAGTACGAGGGAGCCGGGCTGTTCTTCACTTCGTCCAGCGACGGCGGCACCACCTACGCAGAAGCGAAGCTGGCGCGTGAGGGCACCTGCGAATGCTGCCGGTTGGGGCTGGCATTCGCTGCGTCCGGGCGGCCGGTCGTGATCTTCAGGAACATTTTTGAGGGCGGCGTGCGCGACCACGCGGTGATGACCTTCACGGACGTCGCGACGCCGGGTGAAGTCCGCCGGGTCAGCAATGACGATTGGCAGATCAATGCCTGCCCGCATCATGGGCCGAGCCTCACCGTTGCCCCGAACGGAACCTATCACGTCGCCTGGTACACCAACGGGAAGGCGCGGAAGGGATTGTTCTACGCCCACTCGCGCGACGAAGGCCGCACGTTCTCTTCGCCGATGGCGTTGGGGCGGCCGGATCGCAATCCGACGCGCCCCTTCGTGCTCGCGGGCGCGGCGGGGACGGTAATGGTCTGGAAGGAGTTCGATGGCGAAAAGACCTCGGTCCAGATGACGATCTCCCGCGACGATGGCGAGACGTGGTCGGCGCCGAAGGTGATATCGAGCACGACCGACACGTCCGATCACCCTTTGCTGGTCTCCAACGGCAAGCAGACCTACCTGTCGTGGATGACGAAGGCGGATGGCTATCGGCTCACGGCTATCGAGGACCAACCATGAGATTTCGATTTGCAGGCATTGCCAGCCTTGTCGTTCTGATCGCTTCAGTGGCTGCGCTCGGCGCATCTCCAGATCTGAAGCCATTCGAACGCGGCACCTGGCAAAGCGTTCTTAGGGGGCACGCCGGCCGTCCGGTACTCGTGCATTTCTGGGGTGTGACCTGTGGTCCCTGCAAGGTCGAGCTGCCGCTGCTCGGGCAGTTTGCCAAGGATCATCCTGACGTCGACGTCGTTACGGTCAGCGCCGATCTCGTGCCGAACCTGCCGGCCGCCACGCAATCAATGCTCGACAAGGCGGGTCTGGCGTCGACCGAAAATTTCATCTTCAACGACGGCTTTGTCGAGCGCTTGCGGTTCGAGATCGATCCGGCCTGGCAGGGCGACATCCCCAGGACAATGCTGATCTCCCGGGAAGGAACCATCACGACGATCGAAGGCTCGGCTGAAATTGCCGATCTCGAAAAATGGTCGGCGCAACAACGCCCCAAACACTGAAGTTCAGTCTGCAAAGGGAATACCGACATGAAGACAATCTCGAAAAACGTGCTGCTCGCTGCGTTCGCTCTCGCGATCTCCGCAGCACCGGCGCTCGCCGACGACGTCAAGGCCGGCGATCTCGTCGTCTCGCAGGCCTGGAGCCGGGCGACGCCGGGCGGCGCCAAGGTCGCCGGCGGCTATCTGACCATCGAGAACAAGGGCACGGCCGCCGACAGACTGGTCAGCGTGTCCGCCGATATCGCGGGCAAGGCCGAGATTCACGAGATGGCGATGGACAATGGCGTGATGAAGATGCGCCCGCTCGACAAGGGGCTCGCCATCGATCCCGGCAAGACGGTGAAGCTCGCGCCCGGCGGCAATCATTTGATGCTCCAGGAGCTGAAGGGCGCGTTCAAGCAGGGCGACAAAGTGCCGGTGACGCTGCAATTCGAGAAGGCCGGCAAGGTCGCGGTGTCCCTCGACGTCCAGGGCGTCGGCGCGCAGGCGCCTGGCGATGCCGGGCATTCAGGTCATATGGACATGAAGAAAATGCCGGATCACTCGGGAATGAAGATGAAATGAGACTGATCTGGACTCTCGGGAGACCGAACATGTCGAAGCAATCCTGCCTGATCCTGGTTGCCGCGCTCGCCGCCTCGCCGGCGGTGGCGCACGTGTCGATCGAGACCAAGCAAGCCACGGTCGGCACGTCCTACAAGGCCGTCTTCACCGTGCCGCATGGCTGCGCGGGCTCGCCGACGGTGAAGATCCGGGTGCAGATTCCGGAAGGGGTGATCGCGGTGAAGCCGATGCCGAAGGCCGGCTGGACCATCGATGTCGTCGAGGGCAAATATGCCGGGGAATACGACTATCACGGCAACAAGCTCTCCTCCGGCGTCAAGGAGGTGGCGTGGTCCGGCGGCAAGCTGCCGGACAAGAACTATGACGAATTCGTTCTCAGCACGTTCTTGACCGACAGCCTGAAGCCGAACACGGTTCTGTACTTCCCCGTCGTTCAGGAATGCGAGGCCGGCGTCAGCCGATGGATCGAAATCCCGGCGGCGGGGGCAGGGCATTCACATGAGGGCAAGTCCGAGGGCAAGTCGCCGGCGCCGGGCGTGAAACTGTTGCCAAAACCCTGATGCGCCTCTTCGCCGCGCTTGCGACGCTGCTCCTCGTTGCCGGCTTCGCAAGCGGTGCGTCGGCGCATGCGGCGCTGGTCTCGGTCGAGCCGGCGAGCGGCAGCATGCTTGCGACCGCGCCCAAGGCGGTGGAGCTGCGTTTCAACGAGGCGGTAACGCCGGGCGCGATCCGGCTGATCGATGGTAGGGGCAGGGCGCGGGACGATGCGCGCGTCAGCGCATCGGGCCAGACCATCTCGGTCGCGATGCCGGTGGATCTGCCTGAGGGGACCGCGGTCGTCAGTTATCGCGTGATCTCGCAGGACGGTCATCCCGTCACCGGATCGGTGATCTTCTCGATCGGCATGCCGACCGCGACGAAGCCTGCCGCCGCTGAGGATAGCGGGTTGAACGCGCTGATCTGGCTGGCGCGCGTCGGCCTGTACGTTGGGCTGTTCATCGGCGTCGGCGGCGTGTTCTTCGCGCGCTGGGTTGCGTGGTCGATGACCGGCATGGCTGTCCCGCGCATGGCGCTCGCGCTCGGTCTCCCGAGCGCGGTGGCGTCCGTCGGCGCGTTGGGCCTCGATCTCCTCGGGCTGCCACTGGCAGCCCTTGCGACCGCTGCTCCCTGGAAAGTCGCGCTCGCGACCAGCGCCGGCCCTGCGCTGCTGGTTGCCCTGTTTGCGATGCTACTCGCGTTGATGGCGCTGCGCAGTGCGTGGTACGCGCGTGCTCTTGCGATCATGGCGTTGGTTGGCGTCGGTCTGTCGCTCGCCGTGACCGGGCACGCCGCAACGGCACCGCCGGAGGCGTTGACCCGGCCTGCAATCTTTCTCCACGGCCTCGGTGTCACCATTTGGATCGGTGCTCTCGCGCCGCTCGTGGCGCTGGTGTCGAAGCCGACGATTGCGACGCTCGCGATTGTGAACCGCTTTTCCCGCATTGCTGCGCTCGCAGTCGGCGTATTGGCCTTGACCGGCCTCGCACTCGCGATCGTGCAGCTCGAAAAGCCTGGAGCGCTGGTTGGGACCCGCTACGGGCTGATCCTCTCGGTCAAGCTCGTTCTGGTCACGGGATTGCTGGCGCTGGCCGCGCTCAATCGGTTCCGGCTGACTCCGGCTCTGGCGCGGAACGAGACAGGGACGCCCGCGCTCAAGCGCTCGATCGTGCTGGAAGGTACGATTGCTCTCGCCATCCTGGCGGTGGCCGCCGGCTGGCGTTTCACGCCGCCGCCGCGGACGATCGTGCCGGAGACGCCTTTGGCGATCCACATCCATAGCGACAAGGCGATGTTCCAGGTCCTGATCTCGCCAGGCAAGGCGGGGGCCAATGATGTCGTGCTCCAGCTCATGACCGGCGAAGGGACGCCGCTGGCGGCCAAGGAGGCGACGTTGACCCTGAGCCTGCCCGAGCGCGGCATCGAGCCGATGGAGCGAAGGGCCTCGCTCGGGCCCGACGGTTATTGGCATGTGCGCAAAGTCGAGCTGCCCTTTGCCGGCCGCTGGCACGTGCGGATCGACGCACTTGTGACCGACTTCGAGCAGATCACGCTCGAAGATGAACTCGACGTCACGCCGCCGTGAGACGCAGCTCGGGCCGAACCTGAAGTCCGACGGAAAAATGACAGGAATTCCGCTGCGTTAGCGGCTTTTCCTCATTCCCGGTCTTGTGTTTTCGCTCTCAATCCGGTTTCACTGCAACTCATCACTGATTCCCAGAGTATTACCATGCGGTTGTCGCGGTTCTTTCTGCCCATCCTGAAGGAAAATCCGAAAGAGGCGGAGATCGTCTCGCATCGGCTGATGCTGCGCGCCGGCATGATCCGGCAGGAGGCCGCCGGTATCTATGCCTGGCTGCCGCTCGGCTTTCGCGTGCTGAAGAAGATCGAGCAGATCGTGCGCGAGGAGCAGGACCGCTCCGGCGCGCTGGAACTGTTGATGCCGACGCTCCAGCTTGCCGACCTCTGGCGCGAGAGCGGCCGCTACGACGCCTACGGTCCGGAGATGCTGCGCATCGCCGACCGCCACAAGCGCGAGCTCTTGTACGGGCCGACCAACGAGGAAATGATCACCGAGATCTTCCGCGCCTATGTGAAGTCCTACAAGAACCTGCCGCTGAATCTCTATCATATCCAATGGAAATTCCGCGACGAGCAGCGTCCGCGTTTCGGCGTGATGCGCGGCCGCGAGTTCCTGATGAAGGACGCCTATTCCTTCGATCTCAACGAAGCCGCGGCGCGCGTCGCCTACAACAAGATGTTCGTCGCGTATTTGCGGACCTTTGCGCGGATGGGGCTGAAGGCGATCCCGATGCGCGCGGAGACCGGCCCGATCGGCGGCGACCTCAGCCACGAGTTCATCGTGCTTGCCGAAACCGGGGAATCCGGCGTGTTCATCAATCGCGATGTGCTGGACCTGCCGGTGCCGGGCGAGGACGTCGACTATGACAGCGACCTGACGCCGATCATCAAGCAATGGACCTCGGTCTACGCGGCGACGGAGGACGTCCACGACGCTGCGCGGTTCGAGCAGGAAGTGCCCGCGGATAAGCGGGTGAACACCCGCGGCATCGAGGTCGGGCAGATCTTCTATTTCGGCACAAAATATTCCGACGCGATGAAGGCCCTGGTGGCTGGCCCCGACGGCGTCGACGTGCCGATCCATGGCGGTTCCTACGGCGTCGGCGTCTCGCGCCTGCTGGGCGCTATCATCGAAGCCTGCCATGACGATGCCGGCATCAAATGGCCGGAGGCGGTCGCGCCGTTCCGCGTGTCGATTCTCAACCTCAAGCAGGGCGATGCCGCCGTCGATGCGGCCTGCGAGAAGCTTTATGCCGAGCTCACGGCCAAGGGCGTCGACGTGCTCTATGACGACACCGACCAGCGCGCCGGCGCCAAATTCGCCGCCGCCGACCTGATCGGTATCCCCTGGCAGATCATGATCGGGCCGAAGGGGCTCGCCGACGGCAAGGTCGAGATCAAGCGGCGAGCCGACGGCTCCCGCGAGACCATGTCGCCTGCGGACGCGGTCGCAAGACTTGTGGGCTGATAAGCCTGGTCGGCTGAATATTGTTCATCGCCCGATATCGCGGCCGCCAATCCGGCCACATTTGACCCCGAATCATGGGATTATCGAGCGATGGATGAGACCATGACCGAAACCGTGCAAACCGCGCCTTTTGCGCCATTCGAGTGGATGCTGTCGGCGCGCTATTTGCGGGCGCGCCGCAAGGAGGGATTCATCTCGGTCATCGCCGGGTTCTCCTTCCTCGGCATCATGCTGGGTGTGGCGACGCTGATCATCGTCATGGCCGTGATGAACGGTTTCCGCAAAGAGTTGCTCGACAAAATCCTGGGGCTGAACGGGCACATCCTGGTGCAGCCGCTGGAATCGCCGCTGACCGACTGGAAGGACGTCGCCGACCGCCTCAGCCAGGTCAAAGGCATCCGGCTCGCCGCGCCCGTGGTCGATGGCCAGGCGTTGGCGTCCTCGCCGTGGAACGCCTCGGGCGTGCTGGTGCGCGGCATCCGCTCCGACGACCTCAACAACCTCACCTCGATCGCCAAGAACATCAAGCAGGGCTCGCTCGAGGGCTTTGACGACGGGCAGGGCGTCGCGATCGGCCGGCGCCTCGCCGACCAGCTGTCGCTGCATGCCGGCGACAGCATCACGCTGGTGGCGCCGAAAGGCGCGGTCACGCCGATGGGCACGACACCGCGGATCAAGCCGTACAAGATCGTCGCCGTGTTCGAGATCGGCATGTCCGAATACGATCTCGGCTTCGTATTCATGCCGCTCGCGGAGGCGCAGGCCTATTTCAACCGCAGCAACGACGTCACCTCG
The DNA here is from genome assembly GCF_054863005.1 of Bradyrhizobium sp. 25ACV. Classification (NCBI taxonomy): domain Bacteria; kingdom Pseudomonadati; phylum Pseudomonadota; class Alphaproteobacteria; order Hyphomicrobiales; family Nitrobacteraceae; genus Bradyrhizobium; species Bradyrhizobium sp. 25ACV. The sequence continues at coordinate 110,274 of NZ_JAVAYO010000006.1, read as the reverse complement.
ATCGAGGTGTTCACCACCAATCCCGATCAGATCGTCGCCTTCCGCCAGGCGGTGACGGAGGCTGCGGGCAGGCCGGTGTTCCTGGTGGATTGGCGGCAGCGCAATTCGACCTTCTTCAACGCGCTCCAGGTCGAGCGCAACGTGATGTTCCTGATCCTGACCATGATTGTGCTGGTCGCGGCGCTGAACATCGTCTCCGGCCTGATCATGCTGGTGAAGGACAAGGGCAGCGACATCGCGATCCTGCGCACGATGGGCGCCTCGCAGGGCTCGATCATGCGCATCTTCCTGATCACGGGCGCCTCGATCGGCGTGGTCGGCACGCTGGTCGGCTTTGTCGTCGGCCTCGTGATCTGCCTCAACATCGAATCCATCCGGCAATTCCTGTCCTGGCTGACCAGCACAGAGCTGTTCTCGCCGGAACTCTATTTCCTGTCGAAACTGCCCGCCGAGATCGACGTCGGCGAGACCACGGCCGTCGTCATCATGGCGCTGACGCTGTCGTTCCTGGCGACGCTGTATCCGTCGTGGCGCGCCGCGCGCCTCGATCCCGTCGAAGCGCTGCGGTACGAGTGAGGGGTTGATGGAGCAGCAGCAGGGGGCGGAAGACGTACCGGTCATTTATCTCCACGAGATAAAGCGGCAGTACTTGCAGGGCGAGGTACCGCTGACGATCCTGGATGGCGCCAAGCTCGCGCTGTGGGCCGGACAGTCGGTGGCGCTGGTGGCGCCGTCGGGCTCGGGCAAATCGACGCTGCTGCACATCGCGGGGCTATTGGAAGCGCCCGATTCCGGTGAGGTCTATGTCTCGGGCGCGCCGACCTCGCAGCTGCCCGACATCGAGCGCACCCAGCTGCGCCGCACCGATATCGGCTTCGTCTACCAGTCGCACCGGCTGCTGCCGGAGTTTTCGGCGCTGGAGAACGTGATGATGCCGCAGATGATCCGCGGCCTGAAGAAGTCCGAGAGCGTCAAGCGCGCCAAGGAGATTTTGGGCTATCTCGGCCTCGGCGACCGCATCACCCATCGCCCGGCCGAGCTATCCGGCGGCGAGCAGCAGCGCGTCGCGATCGCGCGCGCGGTGGCGAATGCACCACGGGTACTGTTCGCGGATGAGCCGACCGGCAACCTCGATCCGCACACGGCGGACCACGTCTTCCAGGCGCTGATGCAGCTGGTCAAGGCGACCAAGGTCTCGATGCTGATCGCGACCCACAACATGGAGCTCGCCGGCCGCATGGACCGGCGGGTGTCGCTGTCGAACGGCCAGGTGGTCGAGCTCGAGTAACTAATTTTGCGAAAACAACCCCATGCACAGTAGCCAAGTGCTTGGCTGGCCTTGCGAAAAAAATCGGCGACGGCGCTCTGCCGTGCCCCTAAATCGCGATGCGATTAGGATGAACCGTCATCGCGGTTTAGGTTGGTGTTTAAGCATAATCTTTTCGGAAAACCGCTGCGCACTTTTCCGGATCATGCTTTAGGGCTCAAGGCCGGATCACCGTCATTTTGAACGGCCCGCCATTGGCCGCGGCGTGTGCCACCGCCTCGTTGGCGTGGTCGAGGTCGAAGGCCGTCGTCTCATATTCCTCCAGCCTGAGCAGTCCCGCACGTACCAGCGCGATCAGACGGCTCGCGGCATCCGGCGGGTACATCCAGACGCCGTGGATGCTGATGCAGTTGCGCATGATCCAGGGATAGGGCAACTCGAGGCCCGCGCCGCCGGCCATGCCGACGCCGCCCATCAGCACGACGCGTCCATAGGGGCGCACCGTCATGATCGCCGCACGCACGACGTCGGTGCTCACGGAGGGCGGCATGATGTCGAACACACAATCGATCGGGCCGGGCGCTGCGCGCTTCATCGCCTCGCGGTCGTGATCTTCATTGCCCGTAAGCTTGACCGGTTGCACGCGGGTGCCGAAGCGGCGGACGAGGTCGGCGAGGACTTTCTCGTTGCGACCCGGCGTGACCACGCAGGCCGCGCCCATTGCGAGTGCGACCGAGACGGCCGCGCTGCCGAAATTGCCGGTGGCCCCGCTCACCAGCACGGTCTCGCCTGGTCGCAGGTTGGCGGCAAGAAAGCCGCCATAGGGCACCAGCAGCGTGCCCAGTGCGCACCATTGTGTGGCTTCCTCCGGCGTGATCGCGCCGAGCCGCTTCACATTCTCGGTCGGCAGGCGCATCTGCTCGGCAAAGGAGCCGTGGCGAAAGTGCTGTTGCAGACGCATGCCGCCGGGGCCGGCGGCGGTGAGCCCCTGGAGGGCGATATCGGGCGCTACGACATCATCGCGCGAGCGCACCGTCGGGTCGCAAAACACCCAATCGCCGACGCTGAGCTTGGTGGCATCCGGTCCGATCGCGCGCACCCGGCCGATGCCGCCGGGACCGGGGATAACAGGCAGATCGAGCGCGTAATTGCGTGTCCCGTCAAAAACCTCGTTCATGTACGACAGGACGCGCGTGGCGATGATGTCGACAACGACTTCGCCGGTACCGATGGTCGGCTTCGGAACGTCCTCGATCACCAGCGGCGATCCAAGGGATTTGAGTACGGCAGCTTTCATGGATGTTCACCTCAAAGTCGCGGTGAATCCCATATGCGCCGCCTTGGAGGGGACAAGAAGGCCTGGTATTATCCTAGTATTACAAAGACCCTCCATGTTGGGAGCGACATCATGGCCGATCCGCGCCGCGTTGAATTCGGCGACTTCCTGAGGTCCCGCCGCGAAAAGCTGTCGCCGAAGACGGTTGGCCTTCCGGTCGGCCGGCGCCGGCGCACCGCGGGGTTGCGCCGCGAGGAGGTCGCGCAGCTCGCCGGCATCGGCGTCGACTGGTACATCCGCCTTGAGCAGGGCCGCACCGTCAGCCCGTCGGTGACCACCGTCGATGCGCTGGCCCGCGCGCTGCGCCTCAGCAAGACCGAGCACGCGCATCTGAAGGCGCTGGCGCGCGACGGCGCCAGGGGGGCGTTCACACGCGAGATCGTGCCGCCGCCCATTCGGCGGATGATCGAGAGCCTGCACCAGCCGGCCTATATTACGGGGCGCCGCTGGGATGTGCTGGCCTGGAACGCGGCGGCTGAGGAGGTCTTTGCCTTCGGTCAGTTGCCCGAGCAGGATCGCAACACGCTGCTGCTGGTGATGACCAACAAGCAGACGCGAAAATTCTACGGCGCGAGCTGGACCGACGTCGCCAGGAGCATGGTCGCGATGTTCCGCGCCAATCACGACGTCTGGGCCGGCGATCCCGCTTTCACGGAGCTGCTGGCGCGGCTGCGCCAGGGCAGTCCGGAATTCGTCAAATGGTGGGAAGCCCACGACATCCGCAACACCGCCTCGGGCCTCAAGACCATGAACCATCCGACCAGGGGCGTGCTCCGGTTCGAGCACACCAGCTTCCAGGCCAACGACGATCCCGCGCTGAAGCTCGTGATCTACACGCCGGTCGAGGCTTGAGGGAGGGAGCAGGCGTCAGCTCTTGAAGACTGATTTGCAAGCCGCGCGCTACGGCGCGGGCGTGGCCGCAGGCGTGGCGCTGACGTTCGGCAGGGTACCACCTACTGTCCATGGACTGTCCGTCCAGGGTGTCGGCCGCAGAGAATTCGCTGGCCAAGCCTTTGCCGGGCCTGTCGCCACCGAGGTGCACGATGTCCCGAGCTGCGTCCACACCGACGCCAAACCGGTCGTGTCGATGTTGAAGCTTGTGACGTCAGCCCGTCCCTCTGGTTCCGGCGTGGTTTCCCGGACCTGCAGGGAGTGCGAGGCCAGCACCGCCTTGACCATGTCGGGGTCGACGGCGCCGTTCCAGACCTCGTACTTCCCGAACCGCACCGGAGGCCCTCCGGCTTCCTTGCTCATGTCGGCGCTGGCAGCGATCAGGATCGTTTTCTTGCCGGCAGCCGATGCGTCGATCTCACCCGCGAACATCAGCGGCACGCGCTTCTTGTTTTCGCAATACAGGCGCCATTCCATGGTCCGGAACGAGGCGTCGCTCTCCTTCTTCACCGCGGCGATCTTGCTGATGAACGGTCGCGCTCCCTTTTCCAGCCGCCACATCGTCTCGGCCAGCGGTCGCGTGTCGATCCCGAACCGGTAGAGCTCGGGCCGCGTCAGCACCTGCAGGCTTTCAAACTTCACGGTGCTGATCAGCGCATCGAGCTCGCGGCTGATTCCCATCGCCGCAATGAACGCGGCGCGGTCGCGGTCGGCGCCGGCGATCCGGCGCCGCCGCGCTTCGGCGACCACTTCCGGAGGCGGATTGCCTCGAAACCGGAGGATGAGCCTGGAGTTATGGACCGCCAGCGCGGCATCGGGCGCAACCTCGCGAGAGGTCGCTCCAAGAAACAGGTAGCCGCAGGCCGAGTTGCACGTCGCATGATAGGTGCTGAGTTCGGCCTCGACCTCGCCGTTCCCGTTCTTGATCTTCAGGCATGCGGCGTCGATCTGCGTGCCCGCGGCGCACGCCGTCGCGATCGTCCGGCCAACCCGGGCGATCGCCTTGCGGCTGCGTAGCAGCCGGGCGATCACATAGGACTGCTCCACGTTTCCACCAGGCGAATGGAGGTAGATCGGGCGCTGCAGGTCCTTGACGCCGGCGAGGAAGCGGCGAATGCGGGACGCTGCGTCCTGATCGATCTGGCCCTCGATCGCGATCCAGCGGTCGCAGCCCGGCCCGCACGCGTCGGGCGCGCCTTTGGCAAGATAGATCGTCAGCCTGGAGGCAAAGCCGGGTTTCTCAGCCGGCGCTGCTTCGGCACGCAATGCGCCGGGAAGCGACAGCAAGGCCAGCAGAAGCAATATTCGGGCGAGCATGAAGCGATCGACTACGTATGGTGAGGGACCGTGACTAACGCTATACGACGATCAGCGTGATCACAACTTTCGGTGGCATGACGGTCCACGTTTATTTCGCCGGGATCGGGAGTGGACATCTCGAACGCGCAGGGACGCGGATCAAGGATTTGACCGTAACCACTCCGAAAAGGCGCGGATGGTTCTTGCGCGCGGATGGCCTGCCTTACTGACCACATGGAAGCCATAGCCAGGCAAGCTCAACTTGAACGCCTTCACGAGCGTACCGGCGGCGAGGTCGTGTGCCGTGAGCACATCACTGAACACGCCTATTCCTTGTCCCGCGATCACCGCCTCGATGGCGTGCAATTCCTCGCGGAAACTCAGATGCTGCATGTCCTTGAACGGGGGGACGTCACGCCATCTGCGCTGAGCCGCGGCGAGCCATCGCTGCCAGGTGGGCGGCTCACGATCGGCGGGCGACCAGTAAGAGTGGATCAGGACGTGACTTGCGAGGTCGACCGGTCGCATCAAGCGCCCCGTTGCAAGCAGGCGCGGACTGCAGACGGCCCAGAATGTATCGGTGAAGAGATCTTCCACGATGCCGTCTGTCGGTCGTACTCGGCTGGTCGCGTAGCGAATGGCGACGTCGCCGTCTCCGGCCTGCAGATCGAGCACCGTGTCAGTGCCGATGACCTCCAGCGGCACGTCGGGATGCAACTTGCGCCACAGGGGTAGGCGGGGCACGAGCCAGCGGCTGGCGAATGCGTTGGTCGTCGTCACCCGGAGAGGCTGTTGGGCGCCTTCCTGCTTGACGCTCGCAATGGCCGCGGCAAACACCTCGAGCCCACCGCGTATGGCGGGGAAAAGCCGCGCTCCGGCATCGGTCAGCGAGAGCGGCCGAGGTCTGCGGCGAAACAGAGCGCGACCGCAATATTGCTCGAGCAATCCGATCTGGTGGCTGATCGCCGTTGGCGTCACACCGAGTTCTGCCGCTGCCTTCTTGAAGCTCAGATGGCGGGCGGCGGCTTCAAAAGCGCGAAGCTCGATCAGGGGCGGGAGCTTGTGCATGCCCGCCCAGTCTAGGTGAAACTAATTCATCGTCACCTGAATTCTTCGGATTTGCGCCGAGATGGTGCTCGGTCGAGGATATGGCGGGTCAAGCTGAGGAGATCAGGTCATGTCGTCCATCGCATCTGTCGCCAGCGCTGCCGCCGATCTTGGCGCCTCCTTCGGAGGACAACTGCTCAAACCGGCGGATGAGGGCTATGAGGAGGCGCGAAAGGTCCATAACGGGCTGGTCGACAAACGGCCGGCATTGATCGCCAGGTGTCGCAGCGTGGCCGACGTCGTCGACGCCGTCGCTCTTGCGACCAAGCTCGGCCTCGAGGTCGCCGTTCGCGGCGGTGGCCACAATGTAGCAGGACGCGCGACCGTCGACGGCGGGATCATGATCGACCTCTCGCCCATGAAGGGCGTCCGGGTCGACCCGGTCGGCAAGACCGTCTGGGCACAGGGCGGGGCCACCTGGGGCGAGCTCAATCGCGAAACGCAACTTCACGGACTTGCGGTCACTGGCGGCGTGGTCTCAACCACCGGGATTGCCGGCCTGACCCTCGGCGGAGGACTGGGCTGGCTGATGGGCAAGTTCGGTCTGGCACTGGATAATCTGCGGGCCGTCGAACTCGTCACCGCCGATGGCAAGGTTTTGCGCGCCAGCAGGCAAGAGGAGCCCGATCTGTTCTGGGCCCTCCGCGGCGGCGGCGGAAACTTCGGGATCGCCACCAGTCTCGAATACGATCTTCATACCGTCGGACCGATCATGACCGGCGGCCCGATCGTCCATCCCATCGAACGCTCCCGTGACGTGCTCGAATTCTTCCGGACCAGCACGCGGTCGCTCGCGGACGAGCACATGCTGTTCGCATCCCTGACGCATGCGCCGGACGGCTCCGGCACGGAGGTCGCGGTCCTGGTCACCAGTCACTGCGGTCCGTTGGCGGATGCCGAGCGAGCGGTGCGGCCGCTGAAACAGTTCGGGACTCCGATCCTGGATGCAGTCGGGCCGATTCCCTATTGCGACCTCAATCGCATGCTCGACGCCAACTATCCGAAAGGCGCTTTCAACTATTGGAAATCGAACTTCCTCGCGGAGCTCAGTGATGGCGCGATTGCGACCATGATCGATTGTTTCGCGCGCTGCCCGACTCCCATGGGGCAGTTCCTGGTCGAACACGTCCATGGCGCGGCGGCCCGCGTCGATGCCGGGGATACGGCATTCCCGCATCGGCAGGAGGGCTATAATTTCCTGATTCTCGCGCAGTGGATGCAGGCCAGCGATACCAGCCGTTGCATGTCCTGGGCGCGCGACACCTACGAAAGGATGCGGCCTTTCTTCGCCTCCGGCCGCTATGTCAATTATCTCGACGATGACGAGACAGGCGATCCTGTCGCGGCCGCCTATGGACCGAACTACCGGCGCCTGCAGCGGATCAAGGCGAAATACGACCCGACCAACTTCTTCCGCATGAACCAGAACATCCGGCCCCTGGCCTGATTGCCGGTTGAGGATTTCGTCGCTCCCATGGGCCGTGTTGATCTCTTCGGGAGGATTCGAGAATGGCTGTCGTGTGCCGACCCGCTTGTAGCGACGATTTGGCGAGAACCGACGAGATCGTGGTCGCCAGCATCAACGAACTCACGGAACGGCGGGGGTTCGGCAAGATGGCGTCCTCCCGCCCGCAGCATTTTCAAGCCTTTTCGCTTGCGGATGATCCCGAAGGTCTATGGGTTGCCGAGGACGATGGAGACATTGTCGGTTTCGCGTGGAGTTGGGTGTGTGGCGAGCTTTGGTTCTTGGCGCAGCTGTTCGTGGCGCCTGATCGCCAGAGCGACGGCATTGGCAATCAATTGCTCGGCAAGTCATTCGCTCACGCGGCAACGCGCGGAGCATCCATCAAAGCGCTGATCACCTTCACCTTCAACAATGTGTCTCAAGGCCTCTACATCCGCCACGGTCTATTCCCGCGCTGTCCGATCTACATGGTCAGCGTGCCCCGTGACCGCCTGGCGTCACGGTTGGCCGAGCCGCTGCGTCTTGAACCTCTTGCCGCCGCGACGGCCCGGTTCGAGGACCTGGTGCCCATTGATATCAGCGCTCTCGGCGTCTCCAGAGCGAAGCATCACCGATATCTCCTGGGCGACAGCACGACGAACGGGTTCACCATTCACGCCGGCCGTGAGTGCGTTGGGTATGTCTATGTTTCGGATGGGCATATTGGTCCGCTCGCGGTCCGCCGGCCAGATCTGGTTGGCCCCGCCTTGGCGGCTGCGCTGTCGCTCGCGGCACGGAGCGATGCTCCAACCATCTCGGCCTTCGTGCCGGGCGCGAGCGAGCCGGCGCTCAAGGTGGCGATCGACCACGGCATGCATGTGACGTTGCCGATGCTGCTGATGTCCAATCGACAGTTCGGAGATTGGGTTAGTTACCTCCCGCGCAATCCGGGCTTCATGTAGATCTGGCAGGACTTGCGATCCTGCGTTGGCGGAACTCTGACTCGGCTGCGCGAACGATTCTGGCGTACATGCTGCGTTTGCAAGCCGACCTCGCAGGGGCTATGTCCGGGCCTCCCGGACAAGAGCCCTGACATGACAATCTCCGATGACAACGACCTGACGCGCCTGAAAGAGATCGGGCGCATCGTCGCCAATACGCTGGAGGCGATGGGGAAGGCGATTGAGCCGGGCATGAGCACCTCCGAGCTCGACCAGATCGGGCGAAAGCTGCTGGAGGCCGCCGGCGCGCGTTCGGCCCCGGAGCTGGCCTACGAATTTCCCGGGGCGACCTGCATCAGCGTGAACGAGGAGATCGCTCACGGCATACCGGGCGAGCGGCGGATCGCGCGCGGCGACCTCGTGAACATCGACGTGTCAGCCGAGAAGAACGGCTTCTTTGCCGACACGGGTGCTTCCTTCGCCGTTCCCCCCGTAAACCGCGCGATCGAACGTCTTTGCCGGGATGGCCGGCGGGCGATGTGGACAGGCCTGCAGCAGGTCGGCGCCGGCAAGCCGATTGCCGGGATCGGCCAGGCGATCGGGACCTTTGCGCGGAAGAAAGGCTACAGCCTGGTCAGGAATCTGGCCAGTCACGGCGTCGGCCTGTCGCTCCATGAGGAGCCGACGGAGATTGCAACCTGGCCCGACCGCTCCGAACGCCGCATCATGAACGATGGCCTCGTGTTCACCGTCGAGCCGTTCCTCTCCATGGGCGCCGAATGGGCGGAGAATGGCGACGACCCATGGACGCTCTACAGCAGCCCCGAGGCGCCGACCGTTCAATACGAGCACACCGTGATCGCCACCCGCAACGGACCTTTGATCGTGACGCTGGCGGGTTAAGGCCGCCGACGCCGGAGCCGGATCACGTCAGGCGGTCGATGATCTGAAGGAGCCGGTCGCAGGATGCCTCGATCCTTTTGAGTGGAGACGTCGCGACGCCCAGCAACAGTCCCGGGCGCGCCGAAGCCTTCGAGGCATACCAGAGCGAGAGCGGCGTGGGCGCCAGTCCGAACGATGCAGCTTGCCTGGATATGGCGAGATCAGGCGCTCCGTCCGGCAAGCGCAGGACCGCGGCCAGTCCTGCAATCGCAACGTTCGTGGTGCGCGTTCGAAGCTGCTTCAGCAATGCATCGCCTTGCGCGGTGTAGGCGCGCTTGGTGCGCCGCAGATGCCGCAGATAATGGCCCTCGCGGATGAAGTCTGCCGTGGCGAGCTGCACCGCGGGTCCGGGAGCCGGCGCGAGGCACGCCGCGGTCTCGGCGAATCGCGACGCCAGAGCGGCCGGTGCAACGACAAAGCCGAGCCGTAGGGCAGGGGTTACGGTCTTGCTGAAGGAGCCAATGTGGATGACGCGGCCGGCGCGATCGAGCGAGGCGAGTGCCGGCGTGGCCCGGCCCTTGAGCTGGAGCTCGCTGAGATAGTCATCCTCGATCACCCACGCGTTGTTTTGGGTCGCCCAGTCGAGCAGGCGCGATCGACGTGCCAGTGACAGCGTGGATCCGAGCGGCGCCTGCTGCCCCGGCGTCACGACAACCAGCGCGGCGTCGGGCGCTTGTTGCAGGCCGTCATCGACATTGATCCCATCCGCGTCAACCGTGATCGGCACGATCGACAATCGCGCAAGTTCGAGGCCGTACCTAGTGAAGGGAAAGCCAGGATCCTCCATCCAGACTTTCTTCCTTTGCCCGAGGTCGAGGACACGGAGCGCCAGGCCGAGGCCGCCGCTGAAGCCGCTGGTGATGATGATCTGGGACGGTGCGCATTCGATCCCGCGCGCCAGCGCAAGGTAGGCCGCGATCTCGCGGCGCAAGCCCAGCTCGCCCCGCGGGTCGGGGTAGATCGCAGGTGCGCTCATCTCGACGCGAACCGCCCGTGCGCGCATTCGCGCGAGCAGCGTCGCAGGAAAGGTCTCCTGCGAAGGAACGCCCATCTGGAAGATCGCCGGCCCCGCCGTGAGCTCCTGGTACATCTCCATGAACGAGCCGGGGTCCGGCGCCTTGTCCCGCCGCACGGGAATGGACGGTCGGTCGGCGACATGCGTGCCTGTCGCGCGGGCCGCGATGATCAGCTGGGCCGATGAGAGCTTTTCATAGGCTGAGCGCACGGTGCCGCGCGCGACGCCAAGCTGGGCCGCCAAATCCTGCCATGAGGGCAGCCGCGCGCCCGGGGCGAGCACGCCGCGCTCGATGGCGGCCCTGATCCCCCGGTGGATTTGCTCCGCCAGCGGCGTCTTCGCCGACCGGTCGAGCTTCAGCCGCAGCGATCTGGTCATGATCCTTGGTACACGATTTTCCCGCGTTCTTGGTCCTTTTTTATAGACCACGGCAGGGGCATCTGAGGGAGGAAGAGGGGCTCCCTCGATCATCAAGGAGAAAGCGGATGAGTGAACGTCTCAACTACAACCACATTGCACCGGCAGGCGCGAAGGCACTGGGCGGCGTCTATGGCTACGTCATGCAGAGCGGGCTTCCCGCGACGCTGGTGACCCTCGCTTACCTGCGCATCTCGCAGATCAATAACTGCGCCTACTGCCTCGACATGCACACGCGGGATCTGCTGAAGAGCGGTGTGAAGGTCGAAAAGCTCGCGCTGCTGCAGGCTTGGGCCGAGGCCGGCGATCTCTTCGACGACCGCGAGCGCGCGGCCCTCGCCTGGGCCGAGACTGTCACCCGCGTCGCCGAGACCAACGTGCCCGATGAAGCCTATCAAGCCGCCCGCAAGGTCTTCAGCGAGCGCGAGCTTGTCGATCTCACGATCGCAATCAGCCTGATGAATGCGTACAATCGCATGTCGATCAGCTTCCGAAATACGCCGCAGGCCGCGCTCGAGAAGGCGGCCTGACGGATCGCGCGGCATCAGCCGAAATGCAAAGCAGGAGCTTGAAGATGATGAGTGTGATTTCCGGCGTCAAAATCCCCGACAGCAAGCTGGCGCGCGAGGCGGCTGAACTGGTGCGCAGCTACGAAGACGATATGCTTTTCAACCATTCCGTCCGGGTCTACGTCTTCGGCGCCATGAAGGGGCTGCGTCAGCAGCTGAAATTCGATCCCGAACTTCTCTATGTCGCGGCGTTGTTTCACGATCTCGGCCTCGTCGACCATTACCACACGCAGACAAAGCGATTTGAGGTTGACGGAGCCGACGCTGCGCGTGAGTTCTTGCGGGCGCGCGGCATCGCCGAGCCGCAAGCCGATCTGGTGTGGGAGGCAATCGCGCTGCACACCACGCCCGGCATTCCGCAATTCATGCGGCCGGAAATCGCGCTCACCAACGCGGGTGTCCTGGTGGACGTCGTGGGCATTGGCTATGACGACTACACGCCGGAGCAGCGCGACCAGGTGATCTCGGCGTTTCCGCGCGGTGACTTCAAGAACGAGTTCCTGAAGGTGCAGACCTGCTCGGCGCTGAAGAAGCCGCAGACGACGTTCGGGACGGTCAATTTCGACTACATCGAGGATCACGATCCCAGCTTCCGCAAGCCGAATGCGTGCACGCGCATCCGCAGCACGCCCTGGCAGAGCTGAGCCGATGACGGCATTCGCCGCACGCCTCCGCCGCCCTATCTCCGGCGGAAACTGAACGGTTAGGATCCGGGGCGAGGCGGCGCGCTCGAGCGGCGAGGGCGCGTTGGTTTCTTCTGCGGAAAATACGGGTTCACCACGCAACTCGCCGAACGCCCGACGGCGAGATATCGGCACTGCTCAAGCGAGCCGTAGCGGCAGTCGAAATAGCCGACGGGGCCGTAGATCTGCATGCACACGGGATAGCTCGGATCGTAGGTCTGCGCGCGTGCGGATCCGCCCGCGAGAAGCAGGCCGATCGCGACCAGTGCGAGGCGAGGGTGGCGCATCTCAGCGCAGGAAGTAGCCTGGGGAATAGCCGGGCGTCTGCGCACGCGGACGATTCTGATAGGCGTAGGGGTCGTCGCTTTGGCCGGCGAAATACGGATTGGCGATGCAGGTCAGCGCGCGTCCCGATGCGCTTGCCTGACACTGCGCGTAGGTGTCGAACCTGCAATTGCTCAGGCCCGGCCATTCATCGCCGGTGAGGCAGAATGGATGATGCGTGCCGAACGCGCGTGCGGGTGTTGATGCGCTCGACACGAGTGCAAATGTGGCGAGTGCAAGCGAAAGTGTGGCGACAATGGGGAGGACAATTCGTCTGCGCATCTTCAATTCTCCATCACGGGAATGTGCGCGCGACGTTGTTACGCGCGCATGCAATTTATCTCGTGTCGCCGACAATGGAACTACAGAAAACACTTATTTCAAAGGGTTTCCAGAACGCGCTGATAAATCTTCATTAATGAAGCGCGGGCCTTTGGAGCGAACTGTTGCGTCGAGGTTACAGCAATTCCATCGATCACTGTTATGACCACGCTGCGGCCAGGGGGCCTAACGACGAAACTGGAACGGGACTCAAATGAAGAAGAATTTGTTGCTTGCCGCTGTGAGCCTTGTCGCGCTGAGCGCGACTGCGCCGGCGCTGGCTGCCGACCTCGCAGCTCGGCCGTACACCAAGGCGCCGCCGGCGGCGATCGCCGCGGTCTATGACTGGAGCGGCTTCTATATCGGCGTCAACGGCGGCGGCGGTTCGGCGGACACGTCGTGGAACCTGGTCGGCTTCGGTGCGGAAGGCTCGCACAACTCGACCGGCGGCACGGTCGGTGGTCAGGTCGGTTATCGTTTGCAGTCCGGCCAGTTCGTGTTCGGCATCGAAGGCCAGGGCAACTGGGCCGACTTCTCGGGTGACAACATCAGCGGCATCACCGGATTCCGGAATCGTACGCGCGTCGACTCGTTCGGTCTGATCACCGGCCAGGTTGGCTACGCCTGGAACAACGTCCTGCTCTACGCAAAGGGCGGTGCGGCTGTCGTCAGCAACAAGTACGACGTCTACAGCACTGTCACGGGTGCTAACCTCGACCGGGCTGACGAGACCCGCTGGGGTGCCACGGTTGGCGCGGGCCTGGAGTATGGCTTCGCTCCGAACTGGACGGTCGGCGTCGAGTACAATCACATCTTCCTTGGCGACCACGACATCACCTTTGCCAGCGGCGCTGTCGAGCGCGTCAAGCAGGACGTCGACATGGGTCTCGTCCGCCTGAACTACAAGTTCGGCGGCCCGATCCTCGGCCGTTACTGAGACTGATCGCTCGTCATCGAGCGGTCCTCGAAAAGCCCCGGCTTAGGCCGGGGCTTTTTATTGCGTGAATTCAGCGAGTTAACCATTGCTCATGGAGGTCGTCCGCCATGCTTGACTCTTGAGAACGAAATGAGAACAATGTTCTTCATACGTTCCAACAAGGGAGCAAGCCATGTTCAGGGTTTTCGTGGAAGAGGCCGCCGCACTGGCGTCGATCACGCTGTTCGTCGGGATGATCGCGATCTGGGCGCAGGTCATACCGCAGCTCTAGGGGCAGCGGTTTTGTAAACCGCTGCTCCCCTTTACTGGTGCCCCCTGGGGAAAAGCAGGACGACGCGGCCAATTGGCCGCTCCGGCGTGGACTCTGAAGCGGCGACACCTCACCATTGCGAGGCGAGTCGGCAAACGAAGGCAAACGGCGAGTGCATGATGCCTTGAGGAGCCGGCGACCGCTCCATTCCATCTGCAAGAGGCCGTCACGCGACCATGCCGAGCGCCGGATTTGTCCACCTTCACGTTCACTCGGCCTATTCGCTGCTCAAGGGCTCGATCAAGATCGCCAAGCTCGCCGAGCTTGCCAAGAAGGACCACCAGCCGGCGCTGGCGCTGACCGACACCGACAATCTGTTCGGTGCGCTGGAATTCTCCGACAAGATGGCGGGCTCCGGTATCCAGCCCATTGTCGGCTGCGAGCTGGCGATCGATTTCGGCGACCAGGATCCGAATGCGCGCAACGCGATGGGGCCGTCGCGCGTGGTGCTGCTGGCCGCGCAGGAGCGCGGCTATCGCAGCCTGATGCGGCTCAACTCGCGCGCCTTCCTCGAATCGCCGGATAGCCACGCTCCGTTCGTCAAGTTCGACTGGTTCAAGGGCGAGACCGACGGGCTGATCGCACTGACGGGCGGACCCGACGGGCCGATCTCGCTGGCGCTTGCCGGCGGTCATGCCGAGCTTGCCGCCCTGCGCTGCGAGCGTCTGGCCAGCCTGTTCGGCGACCGCCTCTACATCGAATTGCAGCGTCACAACACCGAGAAGGAACGGCGCGTCGAAAGCGGCCTGATCGACATGGCCTACGCCAAGGGACTGCCGCTGGTCGCGACCAACGAGCCGTATTTCGCCGCGACCGACGATTACGAAGCGCATGACGCGCTGCTGTGCATCGCCGGCGGGCGGCTGATCGCCGAGACCGAGCGCGAGCAGCTGACGCCGGATCATCGCTTCAAGACCCGCGCCGAGATGGCGGTGCTGTTCGCCGACATTCCGGAGGCGCTGGCCTCGACAGTGGAGATCGCCGAGCGCTGCTCGTTCCGCCCGATGACGCGCAAGCCGATCCTGCCGTTCTTCACCGTCGGCGCCGCGTCGAGCTCGGACGCCGCCGCGGTCGAGGCGGCCGAACTGAAGCGCCAGGCGGAGGAGGGGCTCGCCAATCGCCTGCGGGTCCACGGCCTGTCGCAGGGCATGACGGACGAGGATTACAGCAAGCGCCTGGCGTTCGAGCTCGACGTCATCATGCGCATGAAATACGCGGGCTACTTCCTGATCGTGTCCGACTTCATCAAATGGGCGAAGGGCCAGGGCATTCCGGTCGGGCCGGGCCGCGGTTCCGGCGCAGGCTCGCTGGTGGCGTGGGCGCTGACCATCACTGACCTCGACCCGATCAAGTTCGGCCTGCTGTTCGAGCGCTTCCTCAATCCCGAACGTGTCTCGATGCCGGACTTCGACATCGACTTCTGCCAGGACCGCCGCGGCGAGGTGATCAGGTACGTCCAGGAGCGCTACGGCCGCGACCAGGTTGCGCAGATCATCACCTTCGGAACGCTGCAGGCGCGCGGCGTGCTGCGCGACGTCGGCCGCGTGCTGCAGATGCCCTATGGCCAAGTCGACAAGCTGACCAAGCTGGTGCCGCAGAATCCGGCTGCGCCCGTCACGCTCGCGGCCGCAATCGAGAGCGAGCCGAAGCTTCAGGCGTTCCGCGACGAAGATCCGATCGTGGCGCGCGCCTTCGACATCGCCCAGCGCCTCGAAGGCCTGACCCGCCACGCCTCGACCCATGCCGCCGGCATCGTGATCGGCGATCGCCCCTTGAGCGAGCTCGTGCCGCTCTACCGCGATCCCAAATCCGACATGCCGGTGACCCAGTTCAACATGAAATGGGTCGAGCCGGCGGGCCTCGTCAAGTTCGACTTCCTCGGCCTGAAGACGCTGACCGTGCTCGATGTCGCCTGTAAGCTGCTCAAGCCGCGCAACATCGACGTCGATCTCGCGACGCTGCCGATCGACGACGCCGAGAGCTACCAGATGCTGGCGCGCGGCGAGGTGGTCGGCGTGTTCCAGGTTGAAAGCCAGGGGATGCGGCGCGCGCTGGTCGACATGCGCCCCGACCGTTTCGAGGACATCATCGCGCTGGTGGCGCTGTATCGCCCGGGTCCGATGGCGAACATCCCGACCTATTGCGCGCGCAAGCACGGCGACGAGGAGCCGGAATATCTGCATCCCGTGCTGGAGCCGATCCTGAAGGAGACCTTCGGCGTCATCATCTACCAGGAACAGGTGATGCAGATCGCGCAGGTGATGTCGGGCTATTCGCTCGGCGACGCCGATCTGCTGCGCCGCGCCATGGGCAAGAAGATCCGCGCCGAGATGGACAAGCAGCGCGACATCTTCGTCGCGGGAGCGGTGAAGAACGGCGTGCCCAAGGCGCAGGCCGAGACCATTTTCGAGCTGCTGGCCAAGTTCGCCGACTACGGCTTCAACAAGAGCCACGCGGCGGCCTATGCGCTGGTGTCCTATCACACCGCCTACATGAAGGCGCATTATCCGGTGGAGTTCATCGCGGCGTCGATGACGCTCGATCTGAACAACACCGACAAGCTCTCCGAATTCCGCTCCGAGGCGCAGCGCCTCGGCATCAAGGTCGAGCCGCCGAACATCAACCGCTCCGGCGCGACCTTCGAGGTCGGCGACAAGGTCATTTACTACGCGCTCGCAGCGTTGAAGGGCGTCGGCATCCAGGCGATCGAGCAGATCATCGAGGAGCGCACCAAGCGCGGGCTGTTCACCTCGCTCGCCGACTTCGCGGCAAGGGTCAATCCGCGCGCGATCAACAAGCGCATCATCGAAAGTCTCGCCGCCGCCGGCGCCTTCGACACGCTGGAGCCGAACCGCGCCCGCGTCTTCGCCGGCGCGGACTCGATCCTGGCCGCCTGCCAGCGCGCGCATCAGGCCGAGACCATCGGCCAGAACGACATGTTCGGGATGTCGGCGGATGCGCCGACCATCATGCTGCCGCAGATCGAGCCCTGGCTGCCGGCCGAAAAGCTCCGCCGCGAATACGACGCCGTCGGCTTCTTCCTGTCGGGCCATCCGCTCGACGATTACGCCACCGTGCTCAAGCGCCTGCGGGTGCAGAGCTGGGCCGAGTTCTCGCGCGCGGTCAAGACCGGTGCCACCGCCGGCAAGGTCGCGGCCACCGTGGTCTCGCGCATGGAGCGGCGCACCAAGACCGGCAACAAGATGGGCATCATGGGGCTCTCCGATCCCACGGGCCACTTCGAGGCGGTGCTGTTCTCCGAAGGCCTCGCGCAATATCGCGACGTGCTGGAGCCGGGCGCTGCCGTGCTGCTGCAGCTCGGTGCCGAGCTGCAGGGCGAGGACGTTCGCGCCCGCGTGCTGCATGCCGAGCCGCTGGATGACGCCGCCGCCAAGACGCAGAAGGGCCTGCGAATCTTCCTGCGCGACACCAAGCCGCTGGACTCGATCGCCAAGCGCTTGGCCGGTCCCGACATGGCCGCCTCGAACGGCGCTGCGCCAAAAGTCGGCAGCCCGGGCATCGCACCGCGCTCGAATGGCGACGGTGAGGTCTCGCTGGTGATGATGCTCGACCTCGAGACCGAGGTCGAGATGAAGCTGCCCGGCCGTTTCAAGGTCTCGCCGCAGATTGCCGGCGCGATCAAGGCGGTCGCGGGCGTGGTGGACGTGCAGCAGCTCTGATACTGTCGGCACCGCCGCAAACCAAAGCTTAACTATTTGGCCCGCGCGCGGTTTCGAAGTCGCTGGCGCACAGCTATAAGTTGTTGTTTCGACAATCTCGTTCGGCGGGAAGCCAGGAGACAGCCATGTGCGACAAATGCTCTGAAAATCTGCATCAATCGGTTACTCCCTCCCGGCGCTCAATGATGCTTCTTGCCGCCTCGGCGCTCGGGGCGGCGGCGTTTGGCGGGACCGCGTGGGCCAAGGAGGCGAAGGCGCCCCCCAAACCCCAGAACGTGCTGTCGCCCGATGCGGCGCTCAAGCGGCTGATGGAGGGCAATTCGCGCTACGTGTCGGGTGTGTCGCGCCGCCACGATTTCAAGCATGAGCGCGAGGCTCTGGTCAGCGGCCAGAATCCCTACGCGGCGGTCTTGAGCTGCGCCGATTCGCGCATCGCGCCCGAATATGCCTTCGACAGCGGACGCGGCGATCTGTTCGTGTGCCGCGTCGCCGGAAACTTTGCCGGCGACGAGACGGTCGCGAGCATGGAATACACCGTTGCCGTGCTCGGCACGCCCCTCATCCTGGTGCTCGGCCATGACAATTGCGGCGCGGTCGATGCGACCATCAAGTCGCTGAAGGACGACAAGCCGCTGCCGGGACACATCCCCACACTGGTCTCCGCGATCGCACCTTCAGTGAAGACGGCGGCCAAGCAGAGCGGGAACGCGCTCGACAACGCCATTCGCCAGAACGTCATCGACAACGTTGCCAAGCTGAAATCGGCCGCCCCGCTTCTCAACGCAGCGGTCGAACAGGGCAAGCTCAAGGTGGTCGGCGGCATCTACCGGCTGAGCACGGGGACCGTCGAGTTGATCGCCCAGGGCTAAAGCCCGGCGTTTGGAGCATCGGGCGTCGTGCAGCAGCGCCGGCGCCCGGTCCGCGCCAGCACGATGCCGCGACGGGCGGCGCGGTCCTCGGCGGCCTGGTCGGGCTTGCAGCCGTTTCCATCGCGACGGCAGGAGATGCGAATCCCGGGCCGGCCGAACTCGTTGCGCTGGACGAGGCGACGCGCGAACGAAGCTCGCCGAGCTGCAAGCTGTGGAGTAAGGTGAGGCTGACTTGAGGCTGACCTGAAGCTGACGCCAGCAACGGCGTGGCCACGCCACTGCCTCAATCCGAGCTTTTCGTTCAACCGCCGTTCAGCCGGCTGCGCGCCACATGCGTGGTGGCACCTCAACTACAGTAGCGGGCAAGCAAGCCATGCGTGGGACGTTCCGAGTCTTCATTTGCCTTCTCCTGCCGATCGTGGCCCTTGCCGCCGGTACGCCGGGAGCAGCAAACGCGCAGCAGCAGGAGAAGCGCATCGCGCTCGTCGTTGGCAACGGCGCCTATGCCAAGTCGCCGCTGGCAACGACTGCGAACGACGCCGGCCTGATCGCGCAGACGCTGCAGGCGGCCGGCTTCGACGTCGTCGGTGCCCGCGATCTCGACGGCGACACGCTGCGCAAGAGCTTTCGCGACTTCATCCAGAAGGCCCAGGCCTCGGGACCGGGTACGGTCGCGATGATCTATCTCGGCGGCTACGGCGTGCAGCTTGCCGGGGAGAACTATTTCATCCCGGTCGATTCCAACATCACCCGCGACACCGACGTTCCGACCGAGGCGTTGCGGATCAGTGATTATGTGCGCCAGCTCGCCTCGATCCCGCTCAAGGCCAACATCGTCGTGCTCGACGCGGCCCGCGCGCAGCCCTTCATCGAGGGCGGCCAGCCGATCGCGAGTGGTCTGGCGCTGGTCGAGCCCGAGCCGAACATGCTGATCGCGTTCAACGCCGCGCCCGGCACGGTCGCGCCGGAGGAGCCGGGGCCTTACGGCATCTACGCCCAGTCGCTGGCCGAGATGATCCGGACCGGCGGCCTGCCGCTGCCTGAGGTGTTCGACCGCGTTCGCCTGCGCGTCAACGAGGCCTCCAAGGGCGCGCAGGTGCCCTGGAACGAGCAGAAGATACCGGCGCCATTCTCGTTCTTCGAGCGCGGGCCCGACGCGCCGCCCCCGGAGGCCGCGCCCGACCAGGTCGCCGCGATCCGGAGCAAGCCGATCCGCGACCTTGGCGTGCGGGATGCCTATGCCGCCGCGCTCGAGCGCGACACGCTGCCGGCCTATGAGGAGTTTCTCGCCGCCTATCCCGGTGACCCCTTGTCGAAGCGCGTGATGGCGATCGTCGCGGCGCGCCGCGAAGCGATCACCTGGCGACGCACCTACCGGAACGACACGCCGGAAGCCTATTGGTCGTATCTGCGCCGCTATCCGCGCGGGCCGCATGCGGCGGACGCGCGCCGGCGCCTCGCGATCCTCACCGCGCCGGCCGAGCCGCCGCCCAGCTTTGCGATGATCGACTACGACGTGCCGCCACCGCCGCCGGAGGAGGTGGTCTATGTCGACCGTCCGGTGCTGTATTTCAGCGATCCCGATTTCGGCTTCGCGCCGCCACCGCCGCCACCGGTCTATTATCTGCCGCCGCCGCCGCCGGATTTCGTCGTGCTGCCGCCGCCGCTGCCCGTGGTCGGCCTGTTCGTGCTGCCGCAGCCGGTGTTCGTGCCGATCCCGGTGTTCGTCAGGCCGCCGGTCTATGTCGCGCCGCCGCCGAACAACATCATCTACCAGAACATCCATAATACGACGGTGATCAACACCGTGATCAACCGCCCGCCGGCACCAGCACCCGCTGCGGGAGCAGGGGCAGGACCGGGGCCCGGACCGGGCAATCTGGCGCCCGCGATTGCGGGGCGCGCCAACCCGGCCGGGCCCGCCGTTCCGCAGGCGGTCGTGCAGCGCGCCGCGCTGATCCAGCAGGGCAAGGCGCCGATGCCGCCGAGCGCGACGATCCAGCCGACGGCAAAGCCCGCTACACTTCCCGGGACGATCCAGCCGATGGCGAAGCCCGGTGCCCCCCCGGTAACGCCGGCGGCTGTCGCGCCGACCGCGCCGACTGCAGCGCCGCCGGTCGCACCCCAGACCAAGCTGCCGCAGGCCAATACCTTGCCGGTTCCCGGTGCCCATGGCGGGCCGCCGGCGGCGGGGGCAGGGACCCTGCCGGGCGGCAAGCCCGCGCCTGGTGCTGCCGCTCCGACCGCAACCGCTCCGCCGACCGCGCCGCCCCATCCGGGGGCGCCGGTGACCGCAACGCCCGGTGCGCCGCCGCCGGCGCATCCCACAGCGCCGACGGCTGCCGCGCCGGCGACCGCTGCGCCCGCCGTGACCAACCCGACTGCTGTGCCCGGCCAGCCCCCCAGGCCGCCGGTGGCACAGACGCCGCCCGGCACCGGGCCTGCGGATCGCGCCAAGTCTGCGACCCGTGAGCCTGCTGGCTCGCCGCCCGCCGCTGCAGGCGCGCCGGCGACGCCTCCGGCCGCGGCCGGAAGGCCGATCGTGCCGCCGCCTTTAGCGGCGCGTGAGCCGATCAGGCCACAGCATCTGCCATCGGCGGCCCCGCCGCAGGCGGCCAGGCCGGCTGCGCCGCCGCCGCAGGCCGTAGCGCGGCCCACGCCACCACCCCCGCCGCGGGTGTCGGCACCGCCGCCGAGGATGGCCGCACCTCCGCCGCCACGCCCGGCGCCTCCGGTTGCGGTCGCGCGGCCGGCTCCTCCGCCCATGGCGCGTCCCGCTCCACCGCCGCCGGTGGCTCGACCGGCACCCCCGCCGCCGCCGCGTATGGCCGTTGCGCCACCACCCCCGCCGCGTCCGGCCGCGCCTCCGCCGCGTCCCGCACCCCCGCCGCCGGCGGCCAAGAAGTGCCCGCCGAACCAGCCCAGGTGCTAATCAAGTGCTAGTCGGGGCGCTAGGGAGCGGCCCGGCCTTCAGGGAAAGGGCCTCTCGCGGGCGAAATCCGCCCCCGAAAGGCCCTTATTTCCTTGCTTCTGGCCGAAATGGCGCTATACAGCGCCGCATCTCACACGGAAGCATGGCTCACAAGGCCGTCCGGTGGCAGCCGGGGCGAGGACGCTCCGTTTTGCTCACACGCTTCCGGAGGAACCAACCGGAGAATTAGAACGATGGCACTACCCGATTTCACTATGCGTCAGCTGCTCGAAGCCGGCGTGCACTTTGGTCACCAGTCTCACCGCTGGAATCCGAAAATGGCGCCGTTCATTTTCGGCGCTCGCAACAACATTCACATCGTCGACCTCGCGCAGACCGTGCCGATGCTGCACAACGCCTTGCAGGCGGTCAGCGACACCGTCGCCAAGGGCGGCCGCATCCTGTTCGTCGGCACCAAGCGCCAGGCGCAGGACGGCGTCGCGGACGCTGCCAAGCGCTGCGCGCAGTATTTCGTCAATTCGCGCTGGCTCGGCGGCACGCTGACCAATTGGAAGACGATCTCGGCCTCGATCAAGCGCCTGCGTCACCTCGACGACGTGCTGTCGGGCGGCGATGCCAGCTCCTACACCAAGAAGGAGCGCCTGACGCTTCAGCGCGAGCGCGACAAGCTCGACCGCTCGCTCGGCGGCATCAAGGACATGGGCGGTCTGCCCGACCTGATCTTCGTGATCGACACCAACAAGGAAGACATCGCGATCCAGGAAGCCCAGCGGCTCAACATCCCGGTCGCCGCGATCGTCGACACCAATTCGGACCCGAAGGGCATCACCTATGTGGTGCCGGGCAATGACGACGCCGGCCGTGCGATCGCGCTCTATTGCGACCTGATCGCGCGTGCCGCGATCGACGGCATCTCCCGCGCTCAGGGCGATTCGGGCATCGACGTCGGCGCCTCGGCCCGTCCGCTCGCTGAAGAGCTGCCGGCGGCTTCGTCGAGCGGCTTCCAGGGCCTCGCAGGTCCGCGCGGCACCGCCGACGACCTCAAGAAGCTCCCGGGCGTGTCGGGTGCGATCGAGAAGAAGTTCAACGACCTCGGCATCTTCCACTTCTGGCAGCTCGCCGAGCTCGATCACGACACCGCGCACACGATCGGCGAAGAAGTCGGTCTGCCGAGCCGTGCGGACGCCTGGGTGGCCAAGGCCAAGGCGCTGACCGCGGAAGCGGAATAGTCAAGAGAGCGATGGGTTGGCCGGACAAGATCCGGCCACCATTTCAGTTGACGCGAATCCCTGAGATGGACCGCGGCGGGGCGCTTCGATGCCACGCCGCGGCGAACCAGCAGGCACAAAGGATTTTCAACGATGGCAACGATCACAGCTGCGATGGTCAAGGACCTGCGCGAGTCGACCGGCGCGGGCATGATGGACTGCAAGGCCGCGCTGACCGAAAACGACGGTAACATGGAAGCGGCGCAGGATTGGCTGCGCAAGAAGGGCCTGTCCAAGGCCGCCAAGAAGTCGGGCCGCGTCGCGGCCGAGGGCCTGATCGGCGCCCTGACCAAGGGCACCAAGGGTGTCGTGGTCGAGGTCAACTCCGAGACCGACTTCGTCGCGCGCAATGGCCAGTTCCAGGGCCTCGTCAAGATGGTCGCCCAGGTCGCATTCGACGCCGGCTCCGATGTCGAGAAGATCAAGGCCGCCAAGGTCGGCGACGTCACGGTCGAAGCCGCCATCAATGACGCGATCGCCACCATCGGCGAGAACATGACGCTGCGCCGCGCAGCTTCGCTCGAAGTGAGCCAGGGCGTGGTGTCGAACTACGTCCACGGCGCGGTCGTCGAGGGCGCCGGCAAGATGGGCGTGATCGTGGCGCTGGAATCGCCCGGCAAGGCCGACGAGCTCGCAACGCTCGGCCGCCAGATCGCGATGCACATTGCCGCCGCGAATCCGCTGGCGCTCGATCCGTCCGGCCTCGATCCGGCGGTCGTCAAGCGCGAGAAGGACGTGCTCGCCGACAAATATCGCCAGCAGGGCAAGCCGGAGAACGTGATCGAGAAGATCGTCGAGTCCGGCCTCAAGACCTACTACAAGGAAGTCTGCCTGCTCGAGCAGGCCTTCATCCACGACACCGGCAAGTCGGTGGCGCAGGCGTTGAAGGAGGCCGAAGGCAAGGTCGGCGGAGCCCTGAAGATCGCCGGCTTTGTGCGCTATGCTCTCGGTGAGGGAATCGAGAAGCAGGAAAGCGACTTCGCGGCCGAGGTCGCTGCGGCCAGCGGCAAGAAGTAAGCGCCGGAACACCTCCTTCCGGCGTGCCGCCGGAAGCGGCGCTCGGACAAGGAAAGTGCTCATGTCTGATCCGGTCTATCGTCGCGTCGTGATCAAGCTGTCCGGCGAATATCTCGCGGGACAGCAAGGCTTTGGCATCGATCAGCCGACCGTCGACCGGGTTGCGGACGATCTGATCGCGGCTCGCAAGCTCGGCACCGAGGTTGCGGTCGTGATCGGCGGTGGCAACATCGTGCGCGGCGTCGAGGTCTCCGCCCGCGGTGTGTCGCGCCCGACCGGCGACACCATGGGCATGCTCGCCACCATGATGAACTGCCTCGCGCTGGAAGCGGCGATCGAGCGCAAGGGCACGCCGGCGCGCACGCTGTCGGCCTTCGTCATGCCCGAGATTTCCGAGCTGTTCACCCGCGCTGCGGCGCACAAATATCTCGCCGAGGGCCGGATCGTGCTGCTTGGCGGCGGGACCGGAAATCCGTTCTTCACCACCGATACGACCGCGGTGCTGCGCGCCGCCGAGATCGGCGCCCAGGCGGTTCTGAAGGCCACCAATGTTGACGGCGTCTACTCGGCCGATCCGAAGAAGGATCCGGCCGCCACGCGGTTTGACCGGCTGACCCATTCGCAGGCGATCGAGGGCGGCTATAAGGTGATGGATGCGACCGCCTTCGCGCTTGCTCGCGAGACGTCTCTGCCTATCATCGTATTCTCGATCGCGGAGCCGGGTTCGATCGGCGCGATTCTGCGTGGCGTCGGCCACGGAACCATTGTCGCCGGCTGACCGCTCATCTGTCGCGCGCCTTTAGGGAAGGTCGCGAGAGCGGTCGCCGGGATCTTGAAGGAGAAACGTGATGTCCACGGGTACTTTCGACCTCAACGAAGTGAAGCGCCGCATGCAGGGCGCCGTCCAGTCCCTCAAGCACGAGCTCGGCGGCCTGCGGACGGGGCGCGCCTCCGCCTCGATGCTCGATCCGGTGCAGGTCGACGCCTATGGCAGCCACATGCCGCTCAATCAGCTCGCCACCGTCAGCGTGCCGGAGCCGCGCCTGATCTCGGTGCAGGTCTGGGACAAGTCGATGGTCAAGGCGGTGGAGAAGGCGATCGTCGATTCCAACCTCGGCCTGTCGCCCGCGACCGAAGGCCAGGTGCTGCGCCTGCGCATCCCCGAGCTGAACGAGGAACGGCGCAAGGAACTGGTGAAGGTCGCACATAAATATGCGGAAGCCGCCAAGGTCGCCGCGCGCCACGTCCGCCGCGATGGCCTCGACGTCCTCAAGAAGCTCGAGAAGAACCACGAGATGTCCGAGGACGACCAGAAGCGCCACGCCGACGAGGTGCAAAAGGCGACCGACGGCACGATCTCCGAAATTGACCAGTTGCTGGCCGCCAAGGAAAAAGAAATCCTCACCGTCTGAAGCGCGATGAATTGTCATCGCGCTTCAGGTTATTGTAAGCGCATGATCTTTCCGGAAAACCGCTTCGCACTTTTCCGGATCATGCTTTAAGGCCACCTTCAATGTCCAACGCCGCCGCGCCCGCAACGGAAGGACCCGATCGGTCCGAGGCGCCCGCGCATGTCGCCATCATCATGGATGGCAACGGGCGTTGGGCGGCCGCGCGCGGTCTGCCGCGTGCGGAAGGGCATCGCCGCGGCGTCGAGGCCTTGCGTCGCGTCGTGCGTGCCTCGCACGAGCTCGGCATCCGCTACCTCACCATCTTCTCCTTCAGCTCGGAGAACTGGTCGCGGCCGGCGAGCGAGATCGGCGATCTCTTCGGTCTGCTGCGCCGCTTCATCCGCAACGATCTCGCCAGCCTGCATCGGGACGGCGTCAAGGTCCGCATCATCGGCGAGCGGGACGGCCTCGAGGGCGACATCTGCGCGCTGCTCAATGAGGCCGAGGAGCTGACGCGCGACAACACGCGCCTGACGCTCGTCGTCGCCTTCAATTACGGCTCGCGGCAGGAGATCGCGAAGGCGGCGCAGAAGCTGGCGCGCGAGGTCGCGGAAGGTAAGCGCGATCCTGCCACGATCGACGCCGAGACACTGGGCGCGCATCTCGATACGCCCGACATTCCCGATCCCGATCTCATCATCCGCACCAGCGGCGAGCAGCGCCTGTCCAACTTCCTGATGTGGCAGGCCGCCTATAGCGAGCTCGTGTTCGTGCCGATCCACTGGCCCGATTTCGACAAGGCGGCGCTGGAAAGCGCGATCGCCGAATTCGCCAGGCGCGAGCGCCGTTTCGGCGGCCTGGTCGCGAAAACCGCCTCGTGAGCGAACAAGACGCCGCACCGGCGGGCGCCAAGCCTGCCCCGAGCAATCTGGTGATGCGGGTCCTCGCAGCGCTGGTGCTGGCGCCGCTGACCATCGCGGTCGCTTATGCCGGCGGTTGGTTGTGGGCGCTGCTCGTCACCCTGGTGTCGATCGGGCTGTTCGCGGAATGGCTGACGGTTGTCGGCGCGGGCTCGGCGGCGCTGACCGGGGCAGGGACGATCGTCATCGCGATGATGGGGGCCGCCGTCGCTTTTGGCGGGCTGAAGACGTCCGTCGTCGTCGGCCTCGTCGGCGGCGCGATCGTGACGCTGATCGCGCGCGGCAAGTTCATCTGGGCGGCGACCGGATTTGCTTATGCAGCGGCGGCGCTGCTGGCCTCGATCCTGGTACGAAAGGATCTCGTCAACGGCTTCTCCGCGCTGATGTTCGTGCTGCTGGTGGTGTGGGCGACCGACATCGGCGGTTATTTTGCCGGTCGAAGCATCGGCGGGCCGAAGCTCTGGCCGCGCGTCAGCCCGAAAAAGACCTGGTCCGGGGCGCTGGGCGGCTTCGTCGCAAGCCTTCTGGTTGCGGTGGGCTTTGCGGCTTGCGGGTTCGGAAAGATGGGACCATTGCTGCTGGTCAGCGCCATCCTTTCGGTGGTGTCGGCATTGGGCGATCTGTTCGAATCCGCGGTGAAGCGGCGCTTCGGTGTCAAGGATTCCAGTCACTTAATTCCCGGCCATGGCGGGCTTATGGACCGCTTGGACGGTTTTGTCGCCGCCATCCTGGCGGCATGGATTATCGGCTTTCTCCGCCATGGTGTGCATAGCGCCGGAAGCGGTCTTATGGTTTGGTGAGGATATGAGCGCGGTCCCATTGCGTAATAACAAGGCTGCGGCGTCCAGCGTCCGCAGCGTCACGGTTCTCGGCGCCACCGGCTCGATCGGCGACAGCACGATGGATCTGCTGCGCGCCTCGCCCGAGCGCTACCGCGTCGAGGCGCTGACGGCGAACGGCAATGTCGCGGCACTGGCAAAGCTCGCGAAGGAATTCTCCGCGCGTTACGTCGCGATCGCCGACAACTCCAAGCTCGCCGAGCTCAAGGCCGCGCTCGCCGGGACCAGCACCGAATGCGGCGCCGGCGAAAGCGCGGTGATCGAGGCCGGCGCGCGTCCGGCCGATTGGGTGATGGCAGCCGTGAGCGGCGCTGCCGGATTGAAGCCGGCGCTGGCGGCGGTCGATCGCGGCGCGCATGTCGCGCTCGCCAACAAGGAATGTCTGGTCTGCGCCGGTGATTTCTTCATGCAGCGCGCCGCCAAGGCCGGCGCCTGCATCCTGCCGGCCGATTCCGAGCACAATGCGCTGTTTCAGGCCTTGGCGTCCGGGAATCGCGATGAACTGGTCCGCGTCATCATCACGGCGTCGGGCGGCCCGTTCCGCACCTGGAAGCCGGCCGACATCGAGCAGGCGACGCTCGAGCAGGCTCTGAAGCACCCGAACTGGAGCATGGGCCAGAAGATCACGATCGATTCGGCGTCGATGATGAACAAGGGGCTCGAGGTAATCGAGGCGTCCTATTTGTTCGCGCTGTCGCCTGACGAGATCGACGTCCTGGTGCATCCGCAGTCGATCATCCACGGCATGGTCGAGTTCTCCGACCGTTCGGTGATGGCCCAGCTCGGCGCGCCCGACATGCGCACGCCGATTGCGCATTGCCTCGGCTGGCCCGACCGCATCAAGGGGCCGGCGGCCAAGCTGGACCTCGCCAAGATCGGCCAGCTGACCTTCGAGGCACCGGACTTCGAGCGTTTCCCCGGATTACGGCTGGCTTTCGATTCGCTCCGGACCGGGAAGGGGGCGACCACCGTCTACAACGCGGCCAATGAGGTCGCGGTCGCCGCGTTCATCGCCGGCAAGATCCGGTTCGGCGCGATTGCCCGGCTGGTGGAGGCAACATTGGACGACTGGATCCGCAGCGGGAACCAGGCGCCCCTGACGTCCGCCGATGATGCAATCTCTGTTGACCATGTCGCTCGAAATAGAGCTGCCGCCCTATTGCCTCAAATTGCCTTAAAGGCATCCTAGATGGTTCGGGGCCAGGGCCTTGCGGCGCTGGATGAGGGAATTCGATGGTCGACTTTTTTGTCCATAGTTTCAATACGTTGAGCCATGGGCTCCTCGGCTACGCGGTTCCCTTCCTGTTTGTCCTGACGATCGTCGTGTTCTTCCACGAACTCGGCCATTTCCTGGTCGCGCGCTGGGCGGGCGTTCGCGTGTTGACCTTCTCGCTCGGTTTCGGACCTGAGCTGGTCGGTTTCAATGACCGCCACGGCACCCGCTGGAAGATCTCGGCCATCCCGCTCGGCGGCTACGTCAAGTTCTTCGGCGACGAGAGTGAGGCCTCGACTCCCTCGGCCCAGACGCTCGCGGCCATGACGACCGAGGAACGCGCCGGCAGCTTCCACCACAAGAAGGTCGGCCCGCGCGCGGCCATCGTCGCGGCCGGACCCATCGCCAATTTCATCCTGGGCGCGCTGATTTTCGCGGGCATGGCGCTGTATTACGGCAAGCCGAGCACGATCGCGCGCGTCGATGGCGTCGTTGCCGATGGCGCCGCGGCTGCGGCCGGCTTCAAGATCGGGGACGTCGTCGTCCAGATCGACGGCAAGCCGATCGAGAGCTTTGCCGACATGCAGCGAATCGTTGCGATGAATGCGGGTTCGGCGCTTGCCTTCCAGGTGAAGCGGGACGGAGCCATCGTCTCGCTGACCGCAACGCCGGCCCTGCTCGAGCGCAAGGATCCGTTCGGCAACAGCCACCGTCTCGGCGTGCTCGGGGTCGAGCATAAATCTCAGGCCGGCGAGGCATCGACCGCCCCGGTGGGCATCGGCGAGGCGCTCAAGATCGGGGTCGAGCAGGTCTGGTTCATCATC
This sequence comes from Bradyrhizobium sp. 25ACV, assembly GCF_054863005.1. Classification (NCBI taxonomy): domain Bacteria; kingdom Pseudomonadati; phylum Pseudomonadota; class Alphaproteobacteria; order Hyphomicrobiales; family Nitrobacteraceae; genus Bradyrhizobium; species Bradyrhizobium sp. 25ACV. The sequence continues at coordinate 81,518 of NZ_JAVAYO010000006.1, read as the reverse complement.
ACCAGCACCTTCAAGTTCCTGGGCTCGCTGTTCGTCGGAAACGGCAATCCGAACGAGGTCAGCGGCGTTCTGGGCATCGCGAAGATGTCCGGGCAGGCGGCCAGCGCCGGGTTCCAGTTCGTGATCAATTTGTGCGCGGTGCTGTCGGTGTCGATTGGCCTGCTGAACCTGTTCCCGATCCCACTGCTCGATGGCGGCCACCTGATGTTCTATGCGGCGGAAGTCGTCCGCGGCCGACCCCTGTCCGAGCGGACTCAGGAGATGGGGTTCCGAATCGGGCTCGGTTTGGTGCTGATGTTGATGGTGTTTGCGACCTATAACGACATCCTGCGGATGGCGGCATCTTGATGGAGGCTTTTTTGTGGCGTTGCTGATGAGCAACGTCTTGGAATGAAATTGAAATTACGGCGCTTTCGGCCGTTTGCGGCGTCGGTGAAATTGGCTACAAGCGGCCTGAACTTGGGGAATCTTCCAGACCGGCGTTGGGGTTGGGTCTGGCTCGGAATGATAAGGGCGCGTTGCGCGATGAAGTTTGGACTGCGACTCCGGGGGGGCTTGCTCGCAACCCTGATCATGTTCGGCGCGCCGGTGATTGCCCCGGTCGGGGCTGTTTTCGTGTCTTCGTCTGCGCTCGCTCAGACCGTGCAGTCGATTTCCGTCGAAGGAAATCGCCGGGTCGAGGTGGAGACGATCCGCTCCTACTTCAAGCCGGGTCCGGGCGGGCGCCTGGATCAAGGCGCCATCGACGACGGCCTCAAGGCCTTGATCGAGACCGGCCTGTTCCAGGACGTGAGAATCAACCGCGGCGGCGGCGGCCAGATCGTCGTCTCCGTGGTGGAAAACCCGGTGATCGGCCGGATCGCCTTCGAGGGCAACAAGAAGATCAAGGACGAGCAGCTCACCACTGAAGTCCAGTCCAAGGCGCGCGGCACCTTCTCCCGCGCCATGGTGCAGTCCGACACGCTGCGAATCGCTGAAATCTATCGCCGCTCCGGCCGCTACGACGTGCGCGTCACGCCCGAGGTCATCGAGCAGCCGAACAACCGCGTCGACCTCATCTTCACGATCGAGGAGGGCGCCAAGACCGGCGTCAAGTCGATCGAGTTCGTCGGCAATGTCGCATTCTCGTCCTACCGCCTCAGGGACGTCATCAAGACCCGCGAATCGAACCTGCTGAGCTTCCTGGCCAGCGGTGACATCTATGATCCCGACCGCGTCGAAGCCGACCGCGACCTGATCCGCCGCTTCTATCTCAAGAACGGCTTCGCCGACGTCCAGGTGGTGGCCGCGCTCACCGAATACGATCCGGAGAAGAAGGGCTTCAACGTCACCTTCAAGATCGAGGAAGGATCGCAGTACCGCGTCGGCGCGCTCGACTTCCGCTCCAGCATTCCGAACTTCGATCCCTCGTCGATGCGCGCCTATTCGCGCGTCAATGTCGGCTCGCTCTACAACGTCGAATCGGTCGAGAAGTCGGTCGAGGAGATGCAGATCGAGGCCTCGCGCCGCGGCTACGCCTTCGCCGTGGTCCGGCCCGGCGGCGACCGCAATTTCGAGGCGCACACCGTCTCCGTCGTGTTCAACATCGACGAAGGTCCGCGCACCTATATCGAGCGCATCAACCTGCGCGGCAACACGCGTACCCGCGATTACGTGATCCGCCGCGAGTTCGACATCTCGGAGGGCGACGCCTACAACCGCGCCCTGGTCGACCGTGCCGAGCGGCGCCTGAAGAACCTCGACTACTTCAAGAGCGTGAAGATCACGACGGAGCCCGGCTCGTCGAGCGATCGCGTCGTCCTGATCGTCGACATGGAAGAGAAATCGACCGGCGACTTCTCGATCTCGGGCGGTTACTCCACCACCGACGGCGCGCTGGCCGAAGTCTCGATCTCCGAGCGCAACCTGCTTGGCCGCGGTCTGTTCGCCAAGGCGTCGGTGACCTATGGCCAATATGCACGCGGCTACTCGCTGTCGTTCGTCGAGCCGTATCTGCTCGACTACCGCGTCGCGCTCGGCCTCGACCTCTATCAGCGCCAGCAGCTGTCCAACAGCTACATCTCCTACGGCACCAAGACGCTCGGCTTCTCGCCGCGCCTCGGCTTCTCCTTGCGTGAAGATCTGGCGCTGCAGCTGCGCTACTCGGTCTATCAGCAGGAAATTTCGCTGCCGTACTATCTGGCGAACTGTAACAACAATCTCGGCACCTCGGCGTTCAACCCGAGCCCGGCCTTCGTCAATGCCAATGGCGGCGTTCCGGATCTGACCTCGACCAACGGTCTCGGCTGCTACAGCGACGGCGAAGCTTCGCTGCCGGTGCGCAAGGAGCTCGCCAACGGCAAGACTTTGACCTCGGCGCTCGGCTACACGCTGACCTACAACACGCTGGACAACAACAAGAACCCGTCCGACGGTCTGCTCGTCGACTTCCGTCAGGATTTCGCCGGCGTCGGCGGCGACGTCTCCTACCTGAAGTCGGTCATCGATGCGAAGTACTACACTCCGCTGGTCTCTGACATCGTCGGCCTGGTCCGCTTGCAGAGCGGCATGCTGAACAAGATCGGCAGCGATCTGCGCATGCTGGACCACTTCCAGATGGGCTCGAACCTCGTCCGCGGCTTCGCCCCGAATGGCATCGGCCCGCGCGATTTGAACCCCTTCGGTACGCAGGACGCGCTCGGTGGCACCAAGTACTGGGGTGCTTCGCTCGAACTGCAGATGCCGTTCTGGTTCCTGCCGAAGGAAGTGGGTCTGAAGGGCGCGGTCTATGCCGATGCCGGCGGCCTGTATGACTACAAGGGACCGACGACGTGGTCGGTGACCAACGAAATGACGACGCCGGGTAATTCGGGCTGTATCCCGTCGACCATCAATCCGCCGACCGCGGGAACCTGTACCGGCCTCGTCTATGACGACAGCAAGGTGATCCGCTCGTCGGTTGGTGTCGGTCTGATCTGGCAGTCACCGTTCGGTCCGCTGCGCTTCGACTACGCCGTGCCGCTCAGCAAGGGCAAGTACGATCGCACGCAGGAGTTCCGGTTCGGCGGCGGCACCACGTTCTAATTCGATCAGCACGGCACGATCCGGATCACTGAAACTGGTTTCCGAAAGGGATCGTGCCGATCCAAGAGATGGAGCATGATGCGGCTCGACCGCTTCATGCCGAAGCCGGACCGCGACGGGGTGGAATGGCGCAGCCGACCTTCTTCACAAAGCCGCCTGCCTCAACGTTGGCTGACATTGCCACGCTGACCAAGGCGCAGCTGGTCGATCCCGCCAGGGGCGGCCACATCATCACGGGCCTCGCTTCGCTTGACGAAGCGGGCCCGATGCATCTGGCGTTCTTCGACAACCTCAAATACGCCGACGAGCTCAAGGCGACCAAGGCCGGCGCTTGCCTGGTGAGCCCGCGCTTCGAGCCCCAGGTGCCCGCGCACGTGGCCGTGCTACGGGTGGCGCAGCCGTTCCGGGCCTTTGTCAGGATCGCGCGGGAATGGCACGGCGAAGCGCTGAGGCCCCAATCCTGGGTCGGCAATGACGGCATCGCGCCGTCGGCGATCATCGATCCTTCGGCCCGGCTCGAGGACGGCGTGATCGTCGATCCCTTGGCCGTGATCGGCCCGGATGTGGAGATCGGCAGCGGCACGGTGGTCGGCGTCGGGGCGGTGATCGGGCCTGGCGTCAAGATCGGCCGGGACTGCAATGTCGGCGCGCGCACCGCGATCCAGTGCGCCCTGATCGGCAACAACGTGCTGATCCATCCCGCCTGCTCGATCGGCCAGGACGGCTACGGCTTCATTTTCTTCGGCCCCGAGGGCCATCTGAAAGTGCCCCAGACCGGGCGGGTGCTGATTCAGAACGACGTCGAAGTCGGCGCCGGCACCACGATCGACCGCGGCAGCTTGCGCGACACCGTGATCGGCGAAGGCACGAAAATCGACAATCAGGTCCAGATCGGTCACAATGTCACGATCGGCCGGCATTGCCTGCTGGCCGCCCAGATCGGGCTCGCCGGCAGCCTGTCCATTGGCGACAACGTGGCACTTGGAGCGAAGGTTGGTATCAACAACCACCTCAAGATCGGGGACGGGGCCCAGGTGACCGCGATGAGCGGCGTCAAGGACGACATCCCGCCGGGCGGACGCTGGGGTGGCTTTTTCGCCAAGCCGACCAAACAATGGTTCAAGGAGATCATCGCGGTGGAGCGCTTGGTACGCGACAGCAGGGCTGATCCGAAGGATGAGGGACGGGAATGACGGAGGAATCACCTGTTAAGTTCGAGCTGGTGGACATCAATGCCATCCTCCAGACGCTGCCGCACCGCTTTCCGATGCTGCTGATCGACCGCGTGATCAACATCCGGGCCGACTACAGCGGCATCGGCATCAAGAACGTCACCTTCAACGAGCCGGCCTTCCAGGGGCATTTCCCGGAGCGCCCGGTCTATCCCGGCGTCATGATGATCGAGGCGATGGCGCAGACCGCAGGCGTGATCGGCATCAAGTCGGTCGAAGGCACCGAGAAGCCGCGGGCGGTCTATTTCCTCACCATCGACAAGTGCAAATTCCGCAAGCCCGTGCTGCCGGGCGATACCATCGAGTATCACATGCGCTCGGTCGGCCGCCGCAAGGCCATGTGGTGGTTTCACGGCGATGCCAAGGTCAACGGGCAGGTAGTTGCGGAAGCCGACGTCGGCGCCATGCTGACGGACTGAGCGGCACGCGTGTCGCGATGGGCGGGTTCTTCACGCGCCGCAATCGTAGCGGCCGCCGGGGGCCTCGCGCTTAATGTTTTGGTTGAAGAACTGGCCCATGGACGGCGCGCCCAGGAGACGGTCGGCCGTCTCGGCCGCGACGCCGCAATAGCGCGCATAGCTGCCGCCAGTCGCGACGACGAGGTCGCGCTGCGCGCGGTCGTAACAGACCCGCTGAAGCACCGTGCTGCGGCTGATGTCGCGGCATTCGAATGTCGCGAGGTCGATAGGGTGGCGTTCGCCGGTCTCGACCGTCTCGGACACGATCGGTGCGGCCGCGAGCTGTGCGAGCAGAAGTGCCAGGGCCCTGACCATGAAAGCTGAAGCTCCGCATGAAGTTGCTGAGGAGCCGGGACGACCGCCTCATCCGGTACTTGAAACAGGCCGAGATGATACGTCACTGGACAGATCGGGCATAGTCGCGCTAACCACCGGAAAACTGAGCGACTTCAAGGCATAACCAGAGCTTCCTAACGAGTAAGATTGCTTGATGAGCAAGATTGATCCCACCGCACGGGTCGCGGACGGCGCCGTGATCGGCGAGGGCACCGAGATCGGGCCGTATTGCATCATCGGCCCGAATGTCGTGATCGGAGCGAACTGCAAGCTGGTCGGACATGTGCACATCACCGCGCAGACGACCATCGGCGACAATTGCACCATCTATCCTTTTGCCTCGCTGGGCACGCCACCGCAGTCGCTCAGCTACCGGGGCGAGCTGACAAAGCTCCAGATCGGATCGAGCTGCACCATCCGGGAATCCGTGACGATGAACGCCGGCACGGTCGCCGGCGGTGGCATCACCACGGTCGGCGATCGCGGCTACTTCATGAATTGCAGCCACGTCGGCCATGACTGCCATGTCGGCAACGACGTGATCTTCGCGACCTCGGCGACGCTCGGCGGTCACGCCGAGATCGGCGATTTCGTCTTCATCGGTGGTCTGTCCGCGGTCCACCAGTTTACCCGCATCGGGCCGCAGGTCATGGTTGGCGGTGTGTGCGGTGTGCGCGACGACATCATCCCGTTCGGGCTGGTCAACGGCCAATATGCGGCGCTGGAAGGCCTCAACCTGATCGGCATGAAGCGGCGCAAGTTCACCAAGCAGCGACTGGCGACGGTACGCGGGTTCTACCAAAAGCTCTTCCATGGGCCAGGCACATTCGCCGAGCGGTTAGAGGCGTCCAGGCCGCTTGCGGGCGAAGATCCGGCGATCGCCGAAATCCTCGACTTCATCGGCAAGGGCAAGCGTCCGCTCTGTCTTCCCGCCATTGCGAAGTGATTTCGGGATGGCCGCGGACATGACATCGGCGGCGTCGGACATCTCCTCGCCGGTCGGCATCGTCGCTGGCGGCGGTGCGATGCCGTTTGCGGTCGCCGACTCGCTTGCCGCCCGCGGCATCACGCCGGTGCTGTTTCCGCTGCGCGGGGCCTGCGATCCCGCGCGGGTGGAGAAATTCCGCCATCGCTGGATCTCTGTCGGCCAGCTCGGCCGCGCAATGCGGCTGTTCCGCGAGGAGGGCTGCCGCGACCTGATCTTCATAGGCACCTTGGTGCGGCCCTCGCTCTCCGAGATCCGGTTCGACGTCAAGACGATGCGGCTGCTCGGCAACGTCATCCGCGCCTTTCGCGGCGGCGACGATCATCTCTTGTCCGGCGTCGGCCGCATCCTCGAGCAGGATGGCTTTCGCATGGTCGGCATCAAGGACCTCGCGCCCGATCTCCTGATGCCCGAGGGCTGCATCAGTCGCGCCTGGCCCAGCGACACCAGCAAGATCGACATCGCGCGCGGCCGCGCGGTGCTGACCGCGCTCGGCCCGTTCGACATCGGCCAGGCTGCGGTGGTGATCGACGGCCATGTGGTGGCGGTCGAGGACATCGAGGGCACCGACGCGCTGCTCGCGCGCGTCGCGCGGCTGCGCGAGGAGGGACGCATTCGCGCGGCCGCCGGCCGCGGCGTTCTGGTGAAGGCGCCGAAGAGCGGCCAGGATCTGCGCTTCGACCTGCCGACGATCGGCCCGCGGACCATCGAGGGCGTCGCGGCGGCCGGCCTTGCGGGCCTCGCCGTCATCGCCGGCAACACCATCGCCGCCGAGCCACAGGCGATGATCGGCCTCGCGGACGCCAAATATCTCTTCGTCATGGGTCTGCCGGCGTGATGCAGTCGCGCGATTCCAAGCGCAAGATCTTCCTGATCGCCACGGAGGAATCCGGCGACCGGCTCGGCAGTGCCTTGATGAAGGTGCTGCGCCAGCGCCTCGGCGACGGCGTGGAGTTCGTCGGTGTCGGCGGCCGTACCATGGCGCGCGAAGGGCTGGAATCGCTGTTTCCGATCGAGGAGCTGTCGATCGTCGGCTTCGCCGCGGTGGTGCAGCAATTGCCGAAAATCCTGCGGCTGATCCGCGAGACGGGCGACGCCGTGGCCGAGGCCGCGCCTGATACGCTCGTCATCATCGACAGCCCCGATTTCACCCATCGCGTCGCCCGCCGCGTGCGCGCGAAGAATCCGGCGATCCCGGTCGTCGACTACGTCTCGCCGCAGCTCTGGGCGTGGCGGCCGGGGCGGGCGCGGACCATGCTCGGTTATGTCGACCACGTGCTCGGTCTCCTGCCGTTCGAGCCGGAGGAATATCGCAAGCTCGGCGGACCGCCATGCAGCTATGTCGGCCATCCCCTCATCGAGCAATTGCCCTCGCTGCGGCCGAACGCGGAGGAGCAGGCGCGCCGCAACAGTGAGCCGCCGGTGCTGCTGGTACTGCCCGGCAGCCGCCGCAGCGAGGTCAGGCACCATCTCGATGTCTTCGGCGGGGTGCTCGGCCGCTTGCAGGCGGAAGGCCACGCCTTCGAACTGATACTGCCGACCATGCCGCATCTCGAGGCCACCATCCGCGAGGGCATCGCGAGCTGGCCGGTCAAGCCAAGGGTCGTGACCGGCGAGAACGAGAAGCGCGCCGTGTTCCGCATCGCGCGTGCGGCGCTGGCCAAATCCGGTACGGTGACGCTGGAGCTCGCACTGTCGGGTATTCCAATGGTGACGGCCTATCGCGTCGGTGCGATCGAGGCCTTCATCCTGCGCCGCGCGATCCGCGTCTCCTCGGTGATCCTTGCCAATCTCGTGATCGGCAACGATGTCATTCCGGAGTACCTGCAGGAGGACTGCACGCCGGAGAAACTGGCGCCGGCACTCGCCGAGGTGCTGACGGATTCGCCGCTGCGGCGGCAGCAGGTCGAGGCCTTTGCCCGGCTCGACCAGATCATGTCGACCGGCAACAAATCGCCAAGCGTGCTCGCCGCCGACATCGTGCTCGAGACGATGCGCAAGGGACGGCGGTAACGGAGGTCTCGTGGGGTGGGCAAAGGCGCGTCGCGCCGTGCCCACGATTCGTCGCGATGAGAAGAATTCGTGGGCACGCTCCGCTTTGCCCACCCTGCGAGACCGTGAACGTTGCGCCAGTGTGGCCGGATCAAGTTCTACGCAAGTCCTGCATCCACCCGAAAGCACTGGCTGGTGATGCGCTGGCTTTCGTCGGAGGCGAGGAACAGCGCCATGTTGGCAATGTCCTCGGGCGTCACGGCATCCGGAACGGCTTGGCGCGAGCGCATTTCGGTGATGACCTGCTCGTCCGGATACCACAGCCGGCGTTGACGTTCGGTAATCACCATGCCCGGCGCGATCGCGTTGACGCGGATGCGGTCGGGGCCGACCAGCCGGGCCAGCGAGTTGGTGAAACCGACGATCGCCGCCTTTGCCCCGGCGTAGACCGGCAGCGCCGGTGCACCGCGCATCCAGGCGATCGACGACATGTTGATGATCGAGCCGCCGCCGCGCGCCTGCATCTGCGGCACCACCGCTTGCGCAGCAAAGATGACGTGCTTGAGATTTACGCCGATCATCCAGTCGAACTTTGCCGGCGTCACCTCGGCCAGCAACTGGCGTTGATCATTGGCGGCATTGTTGACGAGCACTGCGGCATCGCCGAGCGATCGCTGCACCTGTGCCATGGCCGCGCGCAAGGCCTCGATGTCCAGGAGGTCGCAGGGCACGAACAACGGCGCGGTTTCGGATGCAGCGCTCACCTCCGCGACCAGCGCCGCGCCGGCTTCTTCATCCACATCGAGGAACGCAACGCGCGCCCCCTGGGCCGCGAAGGCGCGCACGAAGGCGGCCCCGATGCCGCTGGCGCCGCCGGTGATCAGTACGACGCGGTCCGCAAGTCCGGCATAGCTCGTCTTTGTCATGCGATCAGTCGCTCCGTCTCGGGGTCGAACAGGCAGATGCGGCGCGTATCCAGCGCGAAGGGGGCTGCCGTCCCCGGCGGGGGACGGATGTCCGGCGTGATGCGGGCCAGCGCGGACTCGCCGCCGAGCCGCAGCAGCACGATGGTTTCGGCGCCGGTGGGCTCGACCATCTCCACCGGCGCGTGGACGACGATGGGTGCATCGCCGGAGAACACGCGGTTGCCCTCCGCGATGCATTCCGGCCTGATCCCGAACACCACCTCGCGGCCAAGATAGGGTGCCGCCGCATCGTATCCCTGCAGGCGAAGGCGAAACTCGTCCGGCCGCCCCGCACCGATCACGACCACGGGACCGCCGGCGTCGGCCTCGAGCCGCGCCGGCATGGTGTTCATCGGCGGTGAGCCCATGAAGCGTGCGACGAACAGATTGGCGGGATAGCGGTACACGGTATCAGGATCGGCAAACTGCTGCACCACGCCGCGATGCATCACAGCGATCCGTGTCGCCATCGTCATCGCCTCGATCTGGTCGTGGGTGACATAGATGATGGTCGCGCCGATGCGCTGGTGCAGCCGCTTGATCTCCATCCGCATCTCGACGCGCAGTTTTGCGTCGAGATTGGACAGCGGCTCGTCGAAAAGGAAAAGCAGGGGATCGCGCACCAGCGCACGGCCCATCGCCACGCGCTGGCGCTGGCCGCCGGAGAGCTGCGACGGCTTGCGGCCGAGCAGGGCCTCGATCTGGAGCAGTTTGGCGACATTCGCGACCGCCTTGTCCTGCTCGGCCTTCGGCACATGACGGCATTCCATGCCGAAGGTGATGTTCTGGCGCACGGTCATCGACGGGTAGAGCGCATAGGACTGGAACACCATGGCGATGTCGCGGTCCTTGGGCGGGACGTCATTGACCACGCGTCCACCGATTTCGACGGTCCCTGCGCTCGGATGATCGAGCCCGGCAACGATGTTGAGCAGTGTAGACTTGCCGCAGCCGGATGGCCCGACCAGCACCGTGAACTCGCCGCTTTCGATGTCGAGATCCACGCCCTTCAGCACCTCCAGATTGGCGTAGCGCTTCGACAGGGTTCGAATGCTCAGTGCTGCCATGACGCCTCCATCATTTCACGGCCCCGGCAGTCAGGCCGCGGACGAAGTATTTGCCACCGAGGAGATAGATCAGCAGCGTCGGGAGCGCCGCGATGATCACCGCGGCGCTCTGCACGCCGTGCTGCGGGATGTCTGCGACTGCAGCGGACAGCGCGATGAGAGCGGCCGTGACGGGCTGCTGCTGGCCGCTCGTGAATGTCACGCCATAGAGGAACTCGTTCCAGATATGCGTGAACTGCCAGATCACGGTGACGATCAGGATCGGCGGCGAGAGCGGCAGGATGATGCGCCAGAAGATGCGAAAGAACCCAGCGCCGTCGATGCGCGCGGCCCTGATCAATTCATGGGGGATGGCGACATAATAGTTGCGGCAGAACAGCGTGGTGAAGGAGAGCCCCTGGATCGTGTGAATCAGCACGAGGCCCGCCAGCGTGTTGATGAGACCGATGTCGCGCAGCACGATGGTCCAGGGCAGCAGGCGCATCTGCTGGGGAAGGAAGAGGCCGAGGGTCACGATGCCGTAAATCCAGGTGTCGCCGCGAAAACGCCAAAGCGATACGGCGTAGCCGGCGACGGCACCGAGCAGGGTCGAGAAGATCGTCGCAGGAATCGTGACGAGGGCGGAGTTCAGCATGTACGGCCGGATGCCGGCGCAGGTCTCGGCAACGCAGAAGCCGCTCCAGGCAGCCAGGTAGTTGCTCCAGGCCCAGTGCTGCGGCCAGCCGATCATCGAGCCCTGCGCGATCTCCTCGTTGCTGCGGAGCGAGTTCAGCACGACCACAGCCAATGGCGCGAGCCATGCCGCAGCGATCAGCAGGACGATGAGGTAGATCAAGATCCGGCTGGAGGCGAAGGTTCGCTCACGCATGGGCGGCCCGCCGTCGCTGGACATATCGCCACGCCGCATACGGCAGCAGCACTGCGAGAAGAATGAGCAACATGAGCACTGCCGCCGCCGCGCCCCGGCCGAGCAGGCTGCGCTGGAACATCAGATCGTAGACGACGAGTGCCGGCAGCTGGGTTGCGATTCCCGGCCCGCCATTGGTGAGCGCGCGGACGAGGTCGAACGTCGAAATCGCGAACTGCAACTGGATCACGACGACGGTGATCGTGATCGGCCAAAGCGACGGCAGAATGATGCGCCGGTAGATTCGGACCGGTCCCGCACCGTCGATCTGCGCGGCCTTGATGATGTCGGTGTCGACGGAGCGGAGGCCGGCGAGGAACAGCGCCATGGCGAAGCCGGAGGATTGCCAGATCGCGGCGATCACGATGGTCCAGATCGCCATGTCGCGGTCGATCAGCCAGTCGAACTTGAAGGAGGTCCAGCCGAGGTCGTGGACGAGCTTCTGGATTCCAAGGCCAGGATTGAGCAGCCAGCTCCAGACCGTGCCGGTGACCACGAACGACACCGCAAGGGGATAGAGGAAGATGGATCGCAGCACGTTCTCGCCGCGGATGCGCTGGTCGAGCAGGATCGCAAGCACGAGGCCGGTCGCCGCACTCAGCAGCACGAAAGCGCTGCCGAACAACAGCAGATTGTCGAAGGCGATCTGCCAATTCCGCGATGCCGCGACCGCCGAGTAGTTGCGCAGCCCCACCCAGCCCGAGACGGGGATCAGCGTCGATGGTGTGAACGAGATCCAGATCGTCCACAGCGAGAACGAGACGAGGTGCGCGGCCGACAGCAGCAGCGGCACCCAGATCATCAGATATTCGGGCAGCCGGCGCATCCATTCAGGAAGCGCCGGCCGGCCCGGTTTTATCGCGGCGGCATTGGTCAACGCGCGCCCTCGACGGCCTCGGCGAGGCGGGTGGCCGCCTGCTCGGGCTTGATCGTCTTGTTCTTCACGTACTCCGTGATCACGTCGATCATCGCGGCGGTCATGCCGTTCTCCTGCGCCATGTTGTGCGCAAGGCTCAGGACCGCCTGGTTGCTGGCGATGGCGTCCTTCAGAGCTGCCGCGGTCCGCCGTTGACCGTCCGACCAGCCCTCGCCGGACAGATCGACGTCGGTGCGTACGGGGATCGATCCCGTGATCTGCGAGTACATGGTCTGGATCGCCGGATCCATGACGAGCTGGGCCATCAGGGTCTGGCCGGCTTGCAGGTCAGGCTCCTTGCGCTGCCAGAAGATGAAGGCGTCGGCGTTCAACAGGAACACCGGCTTGCTGTTGTCGCTCGGGCCTGGCGCGATCATGAAGTCCTCGAACTTGAAACCGGCATTGCGCAATACGCCCTGCGCCCAGCCGCCCATGATCATCATGCCCATGTCGCCGTCGACGAAGCGCTTCAAATTGGTCGAGAAGTGCTGGGCGCCGACATTGGGGTCCATCCAGTCGGCGATCTTGCGCACCTGCGCGAACGCAGCCTTGATCTCAGGGCCCTCCAGGGCCTTCTTCTCGAGATTCATGATGGCGGCGCGGTATGCGAGGGGACTGATGCCGGCCAAGGCAGCCTCGAATTTTTGCCCGTCGTCGGGGCGGGTGCCGCCGTTGGCGACGGGATAGGGGACGCCGCCTGCTTTCATCTTGTCGGCGAGGTCGTTGAAGTCTGCCCATGTGACGGGGATCTTGTCGGCCTTGGCCTTGTCCATCGCGCGCTTGGACAGGAACAGCATGTTGGTGCTGTAGATCTGCAAAGGCAGTGCGATCCATTTGCCGCCCGGCTTGTGCAATTTCGCAAGGTCTGGCGCGACCACCTTTTCGTAACCGGCGGCAGCGACGACGGCGTCGAGATCGACGGTCGGGGCAATCTTCGACCAGGCTGCAATCTCGGGACCCTTGAGCTGGGAGCAGGCCGGTGGATCGCCGGCCATGATCTGGGCGCGCAGCTTGTTCATCATCTCGGTGGTGAAACCGGGGACGGGCGAGTGCTGCCAGACGCCGCCTTTCTCCTCGAACTTCTTGCCGAGTGCGGTGATGGCCGCCCCGTCGCTGCCCGCAGACCATTGCGAGATCGCGGTCAGGCGCGGCTTGACCGCGCCTTGCGCGCGGGCAAAGGCCGGCAGTGCGAGCGTGGCAACGGATCCAGCGAGCAGACGGCGCCTTGTTGTCGTGATCGGCATGGCAGTTCCTCCCGGTGTGAACTCTCTTGCGCGCGAGCCGCGCAGCTTCAGGCCATCTCAGGCGGCCTCCGTCGACGCGGCCGGCATGCCGCCGCGGCAGGCGAGGCAGAACGCGGCGAAGGCCAGCGCGGCCCTGGGATCATTGCCGTTCGACGGCGGCACGAAAGCGAGCGACACCTGCGCATGCTTGCGGCCGCCGAGCAGGCAGGCATCGACGCCGTCGACCAGTGCTTTCCGATCGCCTTCCGCAAGGAGCGAGGGCCAGCCGGAGATGGCGACGCCGTGACAGGGCTTGACGTTCAGGGTGTTGCCGATCGCAAGCCCAAGGCGATACAGGCGATGCCGCAGCTCCTGACGCACGCGCGAGGAGATCGGGATCGCGCTGACCCAATCGCTGCCGAGCTGGAGCAACTCCGGCTCGGGCACGCCGAGAAGCTCGGCCAGCGCCGGAAGCGAAGTATAAGCCTCGACACAGCCGAGGTGGCCGCAGCGACAGCGCGGCCCCCCTTCACCAAACACCATGTGACCGAGCTCGATCGGCTGGAGCGCGTCGGTCTCGACGGGATCATCCATCCAGGCGCCGGCAACGCCATGGCTGACAAAGACGAACAGGTGCGTGTCATTGAATGGATAGTTTTCGGTGCGACAGCGATGGAATGTGGCGTGCGCCACGACCGAATTGGTGAATTCGACGGGCACGTCGGCGAACATCTCGCCGAACATGTCGCTGATGCGCCCGACGTCACAGGGAATGATGGGATTGCCCGCGGCGCTGAGCCGGCCGAGGCCCGGAATGGAGACGCCGACCTGCGAAAGGACGACGCGGCGCCGCCGCGTCCAGTCGCGCAACAATGTCATCGCTTCGCGAAACGCCCGGCCGACGGTCTCGACGGTCGGCGTCTTCGGCAGCGGCACGCGCTCGGTGTAGTGCAGCTCGCCCGACAGGCCGCCGACGCCGAGGCTGAGGTGCTGAGCGGTCAGCTCGAAGGCTGCCAGGGCGACCGAGCCATCGAGCGACACGAGGCCGGTCGGACCGCCGACGTAAGGGGCAGGGCGCCGCACTTCCGCGATCAGGCCTTCGGCCTTCAGGTCAAGCAGGATGCGCGACAGGCTCGCTTCGGACAGGCGCACGGCCTTGGCCAGCGGCGGGCGAAACGAGCCGCCCGACTGGAGCAGGTGAGTCAAAATGGCAGCGCGCGTCTGCCGCCGACTTCTCGGCTGCTCCGGCATTTCCATCCCTGTCGTCATTCTTACTTAGTGTAAGAATTTGCGCGCGGAGCGCTCTGACTGTCAAGGCGTTTGCGGCCGCAGGCGTGGACTTGTTGTTGTGCGCGGCAGCAAGAGGGCGAGTTGTTCGACCCGGTTTCGCAAACAAAAACGGCGCCATCTTGCGATGGCGCCGCTTCGAAAGCCGTAACGGCTTGGATCTTACTTGCGATCCTTGATCGCGACGTAATCGCGCCGGGTGACGCCGGTGTAGAGCTGGCGCGGACGGCCGATCTTCTGCTGCGGGTCCTCGATCATCTCGCTCCACTGGCTGATCCAGCCGACGGTGCGGGCGACCGCGAACAGCACGGTGAACATCGAGACCGGGAAGCCCATCGCCTTCAGCGTGATGCCCGAATAGAAGTCGACGTTCGGGTAGAGCTTGCGGTCGATGAAGTACTGGTCGCTGAGCGCGATCTTCTCGAGCTCGAGCGCCACCTTCAGCATCGGATCGTCGCCATGGCCGGTCTCCTTGAGCACGGCGTGACACATCTTCTGCATGATCTTGGCGCGCGGATCGTAGTTCTTGTAGACGCGATGACCGAAGCCCATCAGGCGGACTTCGGAGTTCTTGTCCTTCACCTTGGCGATGAATTCGGGAATCTTGTCCACGGAGCCGATCTCGGCGAGCATCGCGAGGGCGGCTTCGTTGGCGCCGCCATGCGCCGGACCCCACAGGCAGGCGATGCCGGCGGCGATGCAGGCGAACGGGTTGGCGCCGGACGAGCCGGCGATGCGCACCGTCGAGGTCGAGGCGTTCTGCTCGTGGTCGGCGTGCAGGATGAAGATCTTGTCCAGCGCGTCAGCCAGCACCGGGTTGATCTTGTAGTCCTCGCACGGCACGGCGAAGCACATGTGCAGGAAGTTCTCGGCGAACTTGAGCGAGTTCTTCGGGTACACGAAGGGCTGGCCGACCGTGTACTTGTAGGCCATCGCCGCCAGCGTCGGGATCTTGGCGATCATGCGCATGGAAGCGATCATGCGCTGCTTCGGATCGTTGATGTCGGTGGAGTCGTGATAAAACGCGGCGAGCGCGCCGACCGCAGCCACCATGATCGCCATCGGATGGGCGTCGCGGCGGAAGCCCTGGAAGAAGCGGGCCATCTGCTCGTGCACCATCGTGTGATGGGTCACGCGGTCGTCGAAATCCTTCTTCTGCGCAGCGGTCGGCAGATCCCCGAACAGCAGGAGATAGCAGGTCTCGAGGAAGTCGCCGTTCTCGGCGAGCTGCTCGATCGGGTAGCCGCGGTATTCCAGCACGCCCGCGTCGCCGTCGATATAGGTGATCTTGGACTGGCAGCTCGCGGTGGAGGTGAAGCCGGGATCGTAGGTGAACAGGCCGGACTGGCCGTAGAGCTTGCCGATATCGATGACATCAGGCCCGACGCTGCCGCTGTGGATCGGGAGATCGTAGTTCTTGTTTCCGACCGTCAGCGTAGCGGTCTTATTGCTCGGTTTTGCGTCCATCGTAGGTCCCCGATGAAATGTGAAGCGGGCCGGAGCCGGAGGCCCCCTTGCGAGATGATGGGGCAGGCCGGATGTTCCAGAAGGTACGGGGGAGATGGGTATATTATTGCTGTGTGCGCTGCAAGATCACCGCACGCATGCTCGACTTACGTCGTAGACTGATCTTTAAGCCGGCCGAGGCTTTCCTGGCGTCCCAGGACGTCCAAAACCTCAAATATACCAGGCGACGTCGTCCGCCCGGTCAGCGCGGCCCGCAAGGGTTGGGCGACCGCGCCGAGCTTGAGACTATTTTCCTCGGCAAAAGCGCGTAGCGCAGCTTCGGTGGTGACGCCGCTCCATGTCTCGACTTTCTCCAGCGCGGAATGAAGCTGGCCGATCAGCTTGCGGTTCTCGGGCGTCAGCAGCGCTTGTGCCTTGGGATCGAGCTCAAGCGGCCGGTCGGCGAAGATGAAATAAGCGCTGTCGATCAGCTCGATCAGCGTTTTGGCGCGCTCCTTCAGGGCCGGCATGGCCTTGAGAAGCTGGGCGCGCGTGGTGTCGTTTAACTTGGCCTTAATCTCGTCGCGTGCGGGCACGAGATGGTCGAGCACGTCCTCGAACATCTTCACGAGTGATTGATCGTCGGCGTGGCGGATGTAGTGGCCGTTGAGGTTTTCCAGCTTGGCGAAATCGAAGCGGGCGGCGGCACGGCCGACGCTGGCGAGGTCGAACGCCGCGATCATCTCCTCGGTCGAGAAGATCTCCTGGTCGCCATGGCTCCAGCCGAGCCGGACGAGGTAATTGCGTAGCGCGGCCGGCAAATATCCCATGGCGCGGTAGGCATCGACGCCGAGCGCGCCATGGCGCTTTGAGAGCTTCGAGCCGTCCGGGCCGTGGATCAGGGGGATGTGGGACATGCTCGGCAGAGCCCATCCCATCGCATCGTAGATCTGCTTCTGGCGCGCGGCGTTGATCAGATGATCGTCGCCGCGGATCACATGGGTGACGCCCATGTCGTGGTCGTCGACCACCACAGCGAGCATGTAGGTCGGGTTGCCATCGCCGCGCAAAAGCACGAGGTCATCGAGGTTCTCGTTCTGCCAGACCACGCGGCCCTGGACCTGGTCCTCGATCACGGTCTCGCCGGTCTGCGGCGCGCGCAGGCGGATCGTCGGCTTGACGTCGGACGGGGCTGTCGCGGCATCGCGGTCGCGCCATAGGCCGTCATAGAGGCGGGTGCGCCCTTCCGCGCGCGCCTTCTCGCGCATGGCGGCGAGTTCCTCGGCGGTCGCATAGCAGCGATAGGCCTTGCCGTCGGCGAGCAGCTGCTCGGCGACCTCGCGGTGGCGCGCGGCGCGGCTGAACTGGTAGATGACCTCGCCGTCCCAGCCGAGCTCCAGCCATTTCAGACCGTCGAGAATGGCGCCGATCGCAGCCTCGGTGGAGCGCTCACGGTCGGTGTCCTCGATCCGGAGCAGCATCTTGCCGCCGTGCTTCTTCGCGTACAGCCAGTTGAACAGCGCGGTGCGGGCGCCCCCGATATGGAGGAAGCCGGTCGGCGAGGGAGCGAAGCGCGTGACGACGGAATCGGTCATTCTTGGCAGGGCCTATGCTTTGGAGGCGGTGGTGTATAGCAGGAACGGGACATAAACAAAGCCCGTCGGCGGACCTGCCGGGCCGCGCTCAAGGCCTTGCTTAAGCTCTTGGCTCAGCCTTCCGAATTTGGCAGAAGAACCGCTGATTTCCCGACAGGATTTTCGTAATGACAGAACCGGTGGCAGCTGAGGTTGGGCGCGATTTCATTCGTGACATCATCCAGGCCGACCTCGACCAGGGCAAGTACAGGGAGATCGTGACCCGGTTCCCGCCGGAGCCGAACGGCTATTTGCATATCGGCCATGCCAAGTCGATCGCGCTGAATTTCGGCATCGCCCAGGAGTTTCCGGGCCGCTGCCATCTCCGCTTCGACGACACCAATCCGGTCAAGGAAGAGCAGGAATATATCGATTCCATCCAGGCCGATGTGCGCTGGCTCGGCTTCGACTGGGGCAAGAACCTGTTCTTTGCCTCGGACTATTTCGACCGCCTGTACGAATGGGCGGAGCAGCTGATCCGCGAGGGGCTCGCCTATGTCGACGACCAGACCCAGGAAGAGATCCGCCTCGCGCGCGGCACGCTGACCGAGCCCGGCAAGAACTCGCCGTTCCGCGACCGCAGTGTGGACGAAAACCTCGACCTGTTCCGCCGCATGAAGGCCGGTGAATTCCCGAACGGCACGCGGGTGCTGCGGGCCAAGATCGATATGGCCGCGGGCAACATCAATCTGCGCGACCCCGTGCTGTACCGCATCCTGCATGCGCATCATCCGCGCACCGGCACCAAGTGGCACATTTATCCGAGCTACGATTATGCCCACGGCCAGTCGGACGCGATCGAGGGCATCACGCATTCGATCTGCACGCTGGAGTTCGAGGACCACCGGCCGCTCTACGACTGGTTCATCGAGAAGCTGCCGGTTCCCTCGCAGCCGCATCAGTACGAAATGGCGCGGCTCAATATCACCTATACGCTGCTGTCCAAGCGCGTGCTGACCCAGCTCGTCCGCGACGGCCATGTCGCCGGCTGGGACGATCCGCGCATGCCGACCATGGCGGGGATGCGCCGCCGCGGCGTGCCGCCGGCCGCGCTGCGCGAATTCATCAAGCGCATCGGCGTCGCCAAGGCCAACAGCGTGGTCGACGTCGGCATGCTCGAGTTCTGCATCCGCGAGGAGCTGAACCGCACGTCGCAGCGACGCATGGGCGTGCTGCGGCCGCTGAAGGTGGTGATCGAGAACTATCCGGAAGGGCAGACCGAGGAGCTCGAGGCGATCAACCACCCGGACGATCCCTCGGCGGGCACGCGGAAAATCACGTTCGGCCGCGAGCTCTATATCGAGCAGGACGACTTCATGGAGAACCCGCCGAAGAAGTTCTTCCGCCTGTCGCCGGGCAACGAGGTGCGGCTGCGCTACGCCTATTTCGTCAAGTGCACCGGCGTCATCAAGAACGACAAGGGCGAGGTGGTGGAGCTGCGCTGCACCTATGACCCCGCGACCAAGGGCGGCAACGCGCCCGACGGCCGCAAGGTCAAGGCGACGATGCACTGGCTGCCGGCAGCGAATTCGGTGCCCGCGGAGATCCGCATCTACAACCAGCTGTTCGCCAATCCGAGCCCGGACGCCCAAAACTTCGCGGCCGATCTCAATCCGCAGTCGCTCGAGATCCTCGCCGACGCGCGGATCGAGGCATCGGTCGCACAGAGCAATTCGACCGAGCCGATGCAGTTCGAGCGCCAGGGTTATTTCGTGCGCGACAAGGACTCGACGCCCGGCAAGCCGGTGTTCTCACGCACCATCGGCCTGCGCGACACGTTCGCGAAGGAAGTCGCGAAGGGCTGACGACATGAGCAATGAAGCCGACGCCATCGTTTCCGCCATCATCGCGAAATGGTGCGCCGGCTTCGCGACGCTCGACGCGGCCGCGCTGTCGTCGCTGTATACGAACAACGCGTTCTTCTTCGGCTCCAACCCGAAACTCTATCGGGGCAGGGACGGCGTTGCCGATTATTTCAACGGCCTGCCGCGCTGGCGCAGGCCGAGCGCTGCGTTCTCCGACGTGAACGCAGCGCAGGCCGGCCCCGATCTGATCAATATGGCCGCGACCATCTCGTTCGATCTCGCCGGCGAGCGGGACGATCTCGTCGTCAAGATGAGCTGGGTGATCGTCCGCGAGGACGGCGACTGGAAGATCGTCAATCACCACGCTTCGGCGAAAGCGCCGCTGATCTGAGCGCTTCGCACACGGCATCGTCATCCCCGTGTGAGAACGAACGTGCGCCCAGTGCGTTGGAGTGGGTCCGAACCAAGGAACCCACCATGCAGAACATCGCAGAACATATGGAAGTCATCGGCGCCGACGGCGTCCATGTCGGCACGGTCGATCGCGTCGAAGGCAACCGCATCAAGCTGACCAAGAAGGACAGCGGCGAGGGCAGCCACAAGGGCCATCATCATTTCATCGACAAGGGTCTCGTTGCCGATGTCGACGGCAACAAGGTGCGGCTGTCTGCCAAGGCGTCGGTCGCCGTGACCATGGAAGAGGAAAAGTAGGGGGCGCCTTCTCGCGTTCCCGATCTGTACCGCTATTCGCGGAGCCGCACGTTCCGGTAGCCTCAGTGCCAGTCGCGTCGCGTAAGGTGCAGGGACATGGCGGAGCCGGGCCGGCCAATACGCTCCCAGGGAGTCGCCGGGACGTGGCCGGTCGGCCGTGCTGCACCGGCTGGCGGCCTCGCGCCGGCGGGCTTTGGCGCCTGGCCGGCAATCATCGAGACGCTGCGTGAATGGGCCCGTGCCGAGGCCGGTCCCGGGCGCCTGCTGCCGTGGGTGCCGGTCGCGTTCGGCGGCGGCATCGCGCTCTACTTCGCTGCTGATCACGAGCCGGTGTTATGGGTCGTCGCAGCAACGGCGGCCGTGCTCCTGCTTGGCGCGATCCTATTGCGGAGGAGCCGGCTGTTTGCGCCTGCGATCATGATTGCGGCGGTCGCTTCCGGCTTTGCCGTGGCGACCTGGAAGACGGCGCGCATCGCCCACCCCGTGCTGGCCAAGCCGCTTTATTCGGTGGCGCTGTCGGGCTTCGTCGAGGCCCGCGACATCCGCGAGCGCACCGATCGTTTCGTGCTGCGCGTCACGGCCATGGAGGCGCAGCGCAGCGAGGTCAAGCTGGAACGCGTCCGCCTGTCGGTGCGCAAGGGCACTGCGCCCGAGGTCGGCAGCTTCGTGCAGCTCAAGGCCCGGCTGATGCCGCCGCTCTCGCCGGTGCGCCCCGGCAGCTACGATTTTTCGCGCGATATGTTCTTTCAGGGCATCGGCGCCTCCGGCTTCGTGATGGGCGCGATCACGGCTTCAATCTCGCCCGATGCCGGGGGCCTGCGGCTGCGCTATGCGGCCTTCATGCAGGGCCTGCGCGATGCGATCGACGCCCGCATCCGCGCCATGCTCGAGGGTGACAACCGCGCGATCGCGACGGCGCTGCTCACCGGGCGGCGCGATGCGATTTCCACGCCGGTCAACGACGCGATGTTCATCTCGGGGCTGGGGCACGTGTTGTCGATCTCCGGCTATCACATGGCGGTCGTCGCCGGCGTGGTCTTCTTCGCGGTGCGCGCACTGCTGGCCTTGGTCCCGGGACTGGCGGCCGGCTTTGCCATCAAGAAATGGTCGGCGGCCGCGGCGCTGGTCGCGGCTGCATTCTATCTGCTGTTGTCTGGCGCGGAGGTCGCGACGCAACGTTCGTTCTTCATGACGGCGGTGGTGCTGATCGCCGTGATGGTCGATCGCCGCGCCATCACCTTCCGTACGCTCGCGGTGGCGGCGCTGATCGTGCTCGCGGTCGCGCCGGAAGCGCTTGTGCATCCGAGTTTCCAGATGTCCTTTGCCGCGACGCTGGGTCTCGTCGCGCTGGTACAGATCGGCATGCCGAACCTGTTTGCCTCACCCGATCATTCGGCGACCGCGCGCGTCGCAATGTGGGGCGGCCGCGAGATCGCGATGCTGTTCCTGGCCTCGCTGATCGCCGGGCTTGCGACCACGCCCTACGCCGCCTTCCACTTCCACCGCGTCACGCCCTACGGCGTGCTCGCCAATCTCGGCGCGATGCCGGTGGTCTCTGCGCTGGTGATGCCGGCCGGGCTGTTGGGCCTGCTCGCAGCGCCGTTCGGGCTCGACGGCGTGTTCTGGTGGCTGATGGGGATCGGGATCGACTGGATGGTCGCGGTCTCGCGCTGGGTGGCGGCATTGCCAGGCGCGGTCGGCCGCATCCCGGCGTTCGGCATCGCGCCGCTGATCGCAGCGAGCCTGGGGATCATCGTGATGGGCCTGTTGCGCACGCCGTTGCGCTGGTGCGGTGCCATGGTGCTGCTGGTTTCCATCGGCTGGGGGCTGTCGGTGCGGCAGCCCGATATCCTGATTGCCGGGGATGGCGCGAGCGTCGCGGTGCGGGGCGGGGACGGGCGTTTGCATCTGATCAGGGCGGGCAAGGACAATTTCCTGCTCAAGGAGTGGTTGTCTGCCGACGCCGATCCGCGCGATGCCGGCAGCAGCGCGCTGGCGAGCGGCATATCGTGCGACGAGTCCGGCTGCGTGACGCCGCTCGCGGACGGACGGCTGGTCGCGCTGGCCTCGCGCATTGACGCGTTGGCCGACGATTGCGGCCGGGCCGCACTGGTGGTGACGTCAAGGCCCGCGCCGCCCGATTGTGCGGCGATGGTGGTGGATCGGCAGCGGCTCGCTCGCCAGGGCGCGCTGGCATTGACCCAGCGTGGCGACGGCTTTTCGGTTCAGGCGGTGAGGGCGAGAGGCACGAACCGCCCGTGGTTACCGGCCGGTGCGGGCGAAGGGGACTTCGACGGCAGGCTTGTGCCGAGGGCGGCTCCCCGCAGCCGCGACGCAACGCCATCGGAGACCGACTTGCAGGCCGACGATTGACGCGATTGATTACAGATACCAGGCCAGCACAGCTTCGAGCCTTGCGTTGCCGATGACTGGCAGGGCCACCATTCGGTCCAGCCCGGCTGCGCAGGCGTCCGAGCCGGCGACCGAGCCGTCGTGGGTGAGATCGTCGCTGAGCGCCGGCATGCCGGTGGCCCAGGCGCCGCCGATGCTGCCTTCGCCTCGGGAGATGAATCTGGTCGCATAGAGCGCGGCAGGGTCGGTGTGCGCGCTGCAATCGCCGGCGCGAAAGACCAGCGCGGAACGGGCCTCGTTCGGGACCCAGATCTCGAAGCGCCGCGCAATCGGCGTTGCCTGCGCGGAGAGGAAAGTCAGGACCCATGTCTGGTCGGTGCCGGTTCGGTAGGGCACGCCGACGCCGAGATTGATCCCGACCTTGGCTGCGTCCTCCCAGCGCAGGAAGCTCTTGGCGTCGTGCAAGTCCTTGATGATCAGCGGCAGGCCAGCCTTCCAGGTGCGTCCGGGCAGTCCAAAGCCGCGAGGAAATCTGGTGTGGCGGGAGTTGAATTCGAACATGTCAGCTGCGCCGTAATAGCCGTCGACGAGGCCCATCTCGTGGGAGAGATCAGGATCGTTGTGCCAGAGTTCGATCGCGCCGACATGCGCCTCGTCGCCGCCGCAGAACAGCACCATCACGGCTTGCAGGAATTCGCCTGCGAACACCGGCACCGCCACGCCGCAAGTGAGGCCGGCCGCGACGGCCTGATCGGTCCGCTTGAAATAGGAGTTGGCGAATTTCGTGAGGATGATTGGATGGCCGCAGGCCCAGGCCTTGCCTGGAAGCCCCTCGTCATATCCGAAGTTCAGCTCTTCGCTGAAGGCCTTGAACGCGGACAGCCCTTCATCGTAGAGGCCGCCGCCGAATTCCAGCCGCATGCGCGTCCGGTCAGGCACCCAGAGTTCAACGACGCGAATGAAGGTTTTCATCGAGCGTGTCCGCCGCCTCAAACCACGACAGCATCGGTCATTTGGCTGCGGAGCGGAGGTTCAAAATTCAGGCAGGACGGCCCAAACTTCGTGCGGCGACGAGGTTCGCCGCTCGAATTTCGTGAAACAAAAACCCACCGGGCTCGCCGGCCTCGGCCGGCGACGGCATTTCAATCCTGGCCCTCGACCCGTCGGCCGGAGGGCGTCAGCCGATCGGCAGTCGCGTGACCGTCGGGCGACTGTCGGCGATGATCTGCGGCTTGTGCTCGCGCTCGCCGATCGGCTGGGTCACGGGCAGTTGCAGCACGGTTGCGCGCTGGCCTTCGACGAGCTGCGTCACCAGCACGGATTTGCCGTCCGGGAATTCGATCGCATCATGATGGCGATCGGGAATGTGCGGATCGATCTTGCCGAACTTGCCGACGCGGGAGTTGACGGTGCGCGTCCAGATCCAGCGGTTGTCGTAACGGACGTTGTCGGCGAAAGCGAGCTCCGTTCCCGGCAGCAGGCAGACTGCGACGGAGAGATCGGCTTCGGAGGCGAAGCCGCGCGTCGAGGTGCCGCGGAATGTTGTCGTGACGATCGTCTCGCCGACTTCTGCGGGGCGCGTCGCGACGGCATGCAGGCTGTAGTCACACATCGGGTGCTCCTCAATGCAGAGATAGCGACCCGCACCTCTTTCGGAGGCGCAGGCCCCTACCAGAGTGGAAGCACGTGACGGTCTGCTTGGTTGTAGGCAAATCTGCGGCTGGGATCCGCGAGCCCCGATCACATTATCTTTTCCATCTTTTCCGAATTCGATAGGAACAAAGTCGGCTTCCGTGCATTTGGCAGGCGCGCGTCAACGACCGGCGAAACCAGCCAGCCCGAGTATCGCCAGCTCGGCTGTGTACGCGCTGCATCGCGGTCGTTGCGGATTTTCTAGATCACGGCCGTGTCCTGGCCGACATGATGACGCGCCCAGCGTTGCTGCGGTTGCGCTCAAACGATCTGGCGCATTCGGGCTGTCCCCCTCGACCTCGAAAGGCCGCGAAGCGATGTTGCTTCGCGCGGCCTGCCGGGGATGTCGCGGACAAGGAGGGGCCAGATAATCTGTGCAGTACCAGAAAGACTATCCAGCCGGAGCGGACCATCATCCGCTCCAATCTCTGATCGGCGATGCCGATCGAAGGCGCGCGCGAGGCGCTGAGTACTTCCGGTATGAGTAGTTCCGGTATCAGTACTTGCGATAAAGCCCGATCAGCTTGCCCTGAATCTTCACGCGGTTCGGCGGCAGGATGCGCACCTCATAAGCGGCGTTGGCGGGCTCCAGCGCGATCGAGGCGCCGCGGCGGCGGAAACGCTTGAGCGTGGCTTCCTCGTCGTCGATCAGCGCCACCACGATGTCGCCGGTATCGGCGCTCTCGTTGCGCTGGATCAACGCCATGTCGCCGTCGAGGATGCCGGCCTCGACCATGGAATCGCCGCGCACTTCGAGCGCGTAATGCTCGCCGGAGCCGAGCATGTCGGGCGGCACGCTGATGGTGTGGCTGCGGGTCTGCAATGCCTCGATCGGAGTGCCGGCCGCGATGCGGCCCATCACCGGCACCGCAACGGGCCGCTCGCCCTCGTCCGCGGACGCGCTGGAGCTCGCGCGGACCTTGCCGAGATTGCCCTCGATGACGCTTGGCGTGAAGCCGCGTCGGTTGCCGGCGGCAGCCTGGAGCTCCGGCAGCTTGATCACTTCGATGGCCCGGGCGCGGTTGGGCAGGCGGCGGATGAAGCCGCGCTCTTCGAGCGCGGTGATCAGGCGGTGGATGCCTGACTTCGAGCGCAGATCGAGCGCATCCTTCATCTCGTCGAAGGACGGCGGCACGCCGCTTTCCTTCAAGCGTTCGCTGATGAACCGCAGAAGCTCGTATTGTTTGCGCGTTAACATCTCGACCAAAGTCCCCCGGTTGATGTCGTTCGATTCCGAGACGATGAATTCAGCGATAAGCCGCTACATCCTCGAAACAAATCATGAACGGACACTATATGTTCGATACATGTTCCGCAACTGCTTAATTTACCGTGAACAGAGCGAAGCTCGCGGAATGCGTGTGGCCGCGCAGGTCAGACGGGGAGCCTTAGCATCTCGCAGGGGCTGCCGGCCTCGGCCTTTGGCGCAAACGGTGCGCGCACGAGAAGTACCTGTGCTGCAGCAAGATTCGCAAGCAGAGAGGAGTCTTGATGGCTGACGGGAAGGGCGACGAGCGTGCCATCGTCGCGCTTTTCCAGGCGCGCGCGCAGATAATCCTCGCGCTGGTCGTTGGCGCTGAGATCGCGGCCCAGCACGACGCGCTCGCGATGGTGATGAATCACCGAACGGCCCGACAGCGCGCGAATCAGCGGCACCATGAACAGGAAGGCGCAGACATAGGACGATACGGGATTGCCGGGCAGGCCGATGACGCCCATCGTCCCTAACCGTCCGTGCATCATCGGCTTGCCGGGCCGCATCGCGATCTTCCAGAACGCCATCGCGATGCCTTCTTCCTTGAGCGCCTGCTGGACCAGATCGTGGTCGCCGACCGATGCGCCTCCGGTCGTAACCAGGACGTCGGCGCCGCTTTCGCGCGCGCGGCGGATGCCGGCGGTGGTGGCCTCCAGCGTATCGGCGGCAACACCGAGGTCGATGGTCTCGGCGCCCTCGCTGCGGGCGAGCGCGTGCAGGGCATAGCCGTTGGAATAGACGATCTGGCCGTGCCCGGGCGTTGAGCCCGGCATCACCAGTTCATCGCCGGTGGCGAGGATCGCGACCTTCGGACGGCGGCAGACGGCGAGAAGCGGGTGATTCATTCCAGCGGCGAGGGCGAGATCGCGCTCCGTCAGACGGGTTCCCTTGCACAGGAGAACGTCGCCCTCGCGGAAATCGACGCCGGCGGGGCGGATGTGCCGACCCACGATCGCGGCTTCCTTGATCGTTATGTGCTGGCCCTCGGCGATCGTGTCCTCCTGGATCACGACAGCATCGGCGCCGTCGGGAACGACGCCCCCGGTGAAGATCCGCACGGCTTCGCCGGCGCCGACCTTTCCCGCGAACGGACGGCCCGCTGCGACCTCACCGATCATCATCAGCCTTGAATCGATTGTCGCCGCATCGGCCGCGCGCACGGCATAGCCGTCCATCGCCGACATCGCCTGGGGCGGTTGGGTGCGCCGCGCAGCGACGTCCTGCGCGAGCACGCGATGGTAGGCTTCGTCGAGCGAAACCGTCTCTGCAGGCAGCGGCGCTGCACCCGCCAGCACCGCAGCAAGGGCGTCGGAAACCGGCATCAAGGCCACGGCGAAACTCCTGCTCGGCACGTTCGGACGAAATGTTCCGACAGTCTTCTAACCGAGCGCGGGAGCAGAGGCAAAATTGCGGAGCGGGCACGATTTATCCTGCCGCTTTCAGCCCTGGATGGAAGGCAGGCTCAGGCCTGGCGTGGCATGATCCAGAGAACGAGACCGATCAGCAGGAGGGTGGCCATGGTGAGGACGAGAATGACGAGTGCCACGGCCAACATCGCTCAACTCCCGCTCGGCCGGTCCGGCCCGTCGTCCAGCGCGACGTCGGGAGCCTTCGGGCCTTGATCCTTGTCGGGCAGCGGATCGGCCTGGGATTTCAGGTCGGCGGCCTTGCTGATCAGCTTGGCGGACAGGTCAGAATCCGAGGTGGTTCTTGCGAATTCAAGCAGGAGAGAGGCTTGCTTGGTGAGATAGGTTTTGCCCAGCACGTCCATAAGTCCGGTGTAGAAGTCCCAACGGACTCAAGAGTCCGGAAGGGGTCATTCCGTTCCCGGAACTCCGTACAAAAATGCACAAAACGCTCTGGTTCCTCATTTTGGGCAAAATTGGTTCCGGGAAGGCTGCCCGACGTTGCGCCTCCCGCTGAGCGGAGATCGTCAGATGCCCAATGCCTTCAAGGCGTTCCCGACGTCGCGCGGCGACGTCACATGCACCGCCGTCAGCCCGCGCGACCGCGCGCCTTCGATGTTCTCGGCGAGATCGTCGAAGAACACGATGCGTCCTGCGGGCACGCCGATCGCGGCGACGACATGGTCGAAAGCCTCCGCGTCCGGTTTTCGCAGGCCGATGCTGGACGACAGATACAGCGCGCGGAAATGGCCGAGCAGTTCGCCATACTCCTTCGAGAAATAGTCGACATGCGGCCGGTTGGTGTTGGAGAAGGCGTAGAGCGGCATCTGCTTCGCCGCACGCGGCAGCAGCTCGGCGATATCGGGCATCTCGCCGGCGAAGATCGCGTTCCAGCCTTCCAGGAACTGCGCGTCCGAAATGCCGATGCCGAGCGAAGCACGCAGCGAAGCGAAATAGTCCTCGTCGCTGATCTTGCCGACCTCGTGCAGCCGGTAGGCCTCGTCGCGCACATAGCGCGCGACGATGGATTCGGGCTGGCAGCCGGCATGTCCCGCCCAGCAGGCGATCGCCTTGGAGAAATCGATGTCGAGCACCACGCGCCCGAGATCGAACAGCAGCGCATCTGCGCTGCCGGGAGAGAGCGAAGTCATTGCGTCCTTTTCACTCAGTATCGATAGGGATCATGGTCGAACAGCGGGAATGCGCTGAACACGCTCGGCGCGTTGGTGGCGGTCACCGGATGCAGGCAGGATTTGTCGACCTCGGCAAACGACGTGGCGCCCAAAAGGCCGAGGCAGCGCAGCACCTCGTCCTCCAGCAGCTCCAGCATCCGCGCGACGCCGGCCTCGCCAGCCGCCGCCAGCGCCCAGCATTGCAGCCGGCCGATGCCGACCATGTCCGCGCCCGCCGCGATCGCCTTGACGATGTCGGTGCCGCGACAGATGCCGCCGTCGACCATGATCTTGGCGCGGCCCTTCACGGCCTCGACGATCTCGGGCAGCACATGCATGGCGCCGCGGCCGTGGTCGAGCTGGCGGCCGCCATGGTTGGAGACGTAGATCCATTCGACACCGTGATCGACCGCGATCAGGGCGTCCTCGGCGGTGGCGATGCCCTTCAGGATCAGCGGAATCCTGAACTTGTCCTTGATCATCTTCACGGTCCGCCACTCCAGGCCCTTCTGGAAATCGCCGCCGGTGGCACGCAGGCGGCTCTCGCGAACGTAGCGCTTGGCGATGTCGCGTTCACGACGGCTGTAATGGGCGGTGTCGACGGTCAGGCAGAAGGCGGCATAGGCGCTCTTCTCGGCCCGGCTGACGACATCGGCGACGAAGGCATCGTCGCCGCGGACATAGAGCTGATAGAGCCGCAGCGCATCCGGCGCGGCTTCGGCGGTCTGCTCCAGGCCGGGCTCGGACACCGAGCTCAGCATGTGCGCCGCACCGAAGGTGCCGGCAGCACGCGCGACGCTCGCCGCGCCATCCGGGTCGAAGATCTCGAGCGCGCCGACGGGGGCGAGCACCACCGGCAGGCGCATCTTGCGGCCGAACTGCTGAACCGAGCCGTCAACCTTGCGGACGTCGCGCAGCACCCGCGGGCGGAAGGCGATCTCGTCCAGCGCCATGCGGTTGCGGCGCATCGTGGTTTCGGTCTCGGCGGCGCCGACGATGTAATCCCAGGCGTTCTGGTTGAGGTTGGCCCGCGCTTTCCGAATGAATTCGTGCAGGTTCTGGAACGGCTCGTTGCTGGCGCCGAGCTCGACGTTCCGTTCCGGCCGGATCCGGGGTGCTTCGTTCATTGTTATCCTCCCGAGAATTTGAAGCCTTGTGTCATCGCCTAACCCGTCCAGCGCTCCAAAACCATCCTAAAATGGCATGGCTGCGCGGCGTGGACGGGCGCACCGATTCCCCCTTTAGGTACCTTTGGGGCGGGCCAGTCCTGCAACGTTGCCAAAAGTTTAGGTCCGAACGAAGCGATTTCTGCGGTGTACCGGTCGGCGGTGCGTCCCGGCCTTGAAGAAACCAGAATGGTATTGTGAGAAGTGGGCTGGATCGCCAATTGCATGGCGCTTCCCAAGTGTGCTTCCCAAGTCTCGAGAGACGAGCCCAAGCAAGCTCAAGCGAACCGCCAAGCAAAAAGGCAAGCCCATCCATGCGGAAAACCCTGCTGTTCCCTCTGGGCGCGCTCACCGGAGCGTGTCTCACCCTTCTGGTCGCCAGCCCGCACGGTGGTGTATGGGCGGCACGGGCGGCAGCGAGCGCGGACGATGCCTATTCCCAGCTCAACCTGTTCGGCACGGTGTTCGAGCGCGTCAAGGCGAGCTATGTCGAGAAGCCCGACAACGCCAAGATGATCGAAGGCGCGATCACGGGCATGGTGACCTCGCTCGATCCGCATTCGCGCTACATGAACGCGAAGGCCTGGACCGAGATGCAGGAGACCACCTCCGGCGAGTTCGGCGGCCTCGGCATCGAGGTCACGATGGAAGACGGTCTCGTCAAGGTCGTCTCGCCGATCGACGATACGCCCGCCTCGAAGGCCGGCCTGATGTCCGGCGACCTCATCAGCAAGATCGACGGCGAGGCCGTGCAGGGCATGACGCTCGAGCAGGCCGTCAACAAGATGAAGGGCCCGGTCGATACCAAGACCAAGCTCACGATCGTGCGCAAGGGCGCGGACGCGCCGCTCGACGTCGCGATCACGCGCGAGATCATCCACGTGCGCCCGGTGCGCTTCCACGTCGAGAACGGCGACATCGGCTATATCCGCGTCACCTCGTTCAACGAGCAGACCACCGACGGCCTGAAGAAGGCGATCGCCGCGATCTCCAAGCAGGTGCCGCAGGAGAAGCTCACCGGCTACGTGATGGACCTGCGCAACAATCCGGGCGGTCTGCTCGATCAGGCCGTCTCGGTGTCGAGCGCCTTCCTCCAGCGCGGCGAGGTCGTCTCGACCCGCGGCCGCAGCCCGGAAGAGACCCAGCGCTTCACCGCGCATGGCGGCGACCTCACCAGGGGCAAGCCGCTGGTGGTCCTGGTCAATGGCGGCTCGGCCTCGGCTTCCGAGATCGTGGCCGGTGCGCTGCACGATCACAAGCGTGCGACCATCATCGGCACGCGCTCGTTCGGCAAGGGTTCGGTGCAGACGGTCATTCCGCTCGGTGCCGGCAATGGCGCGCTGGCGCTGACCACCGCGCGCTACTACACGCCGTCCGGCCGCTCGATCCAGGCCCAGGGCATCGCCCCCGACATCGAGATCCTGCAGGACGTGCCGCCGGAGCTGAAGGGCCGCATGGACACCATGGCGGAGTCCCAGATGCGCGGGCATCTCTCCGCCGGCGAGGGCGGCGAGCAGACCGGATCGCAGTCCTACGTTCCGCCGAAAGAGGAGGACGACAAGGCCCTGCATGCCGCGTACGACTTCCTGCACGGCGTCACCGCCAATGCGGTGGCCGCAAAGCCCGCGTCGAAGGCCGCAGTGCCGAACTAGGTCTTACGCCCCCCAGACATTGATCGCCCGGGAGTGGATGACCGCTCCCGGGCGATTTCGTTTGGGACCTTAGCGGTGTCCGCGGCGGCCCTAACTCGCCTCGCGGCGGCGGGCTTTCGCGCCGCCGCGCTGGGCGAGGCGGCTGCGATGCAGCGCGAACAGCTCCAGCACCTTGTCGGCGGGCTTCGCGGCGCTGAACAGATAGCCCTGCATCTCGGAACAGCCGAGCGCGCGGAGCAGACGCTGCTGCTCTTCGGTCTCGACGCCCTCGGCCGTGGTGGTCATGCGGCGCGCGGCCGCCAGATTGACGACGGCCTGGACGATGCTGGCCGAGCCGTCGGGACCGGCGATGTCGTCGACGAAACAGCGGTCGATCTTGATCTTGTCGAACGGGAAGCGGTGCAAATAGCTCAGCGACGAGTAGCCGGTGCCGAAATCGTCGAGGGCGATGCGCACGCCGATGGCGCGGAGCTGGTGCAGGATCGCCAGCGCCGTGTCGTCGTCGCGGATCAGCACCGCCTCGGTGATCTCGAGCTCGAGCCGGCTCGCCGGCAGGTTGGAAGCAGCGAGCGCCGCCATGATCTTCAGCGCCAGCGTGCCGCTCTTGAACTGCACCGGCGAGACGTTGACGGCGAGGCGGATGTCGTCGGGCCAATTCGCAGCGTCCCGGCAGGCTGTCGCCAGCACCCATTCGCCGATCTCGTTGATCAGGCCGGTATCTTCGGCGATGGGGATGAACTCCGCCGGCGAGACCATGCCGCGCGCGGGATGACGCCAGCGCACCAATGCCTCGCAGCCGGTGATGCGATCATCCTTCAGGCTGAGGCAGGGTTGGTAATAGACCTCGAGGCCGCCATCGCGCCCCCCTTGGGCGATGGCGTGGCGCAGGTCGCTCTCGAGCTGCCGGCGCTCGCGGACCTTGGCATCCATCTCCGGCTCGAAGAAGCGATAGGTGCGGCGCCCGGCGGACTTGGCGGCGTACATCGCCATGTCCGCGTTCTTGAGGACCTGGTCGAGCGCCGTGCCATGTTCCGGCGCGAGCGCAATGCCGATGCTGGCGTCGGTGGTGAGATGGTGGCCCATGCAGTCGAACGGCGCGCGGATGGCGGCGAAGACCCGTGCGACGAGCTCGTTGACCTGGTCGAGCGACGTCACCGTGCTCTGGACGATCGCGAATTCGTCGCCGCCGAGCCGCGCCACGAAATCCGCCGGGCCGGCACAACGGCGCAGGCTTCCGGCGATCGATTTCAACAGCTCGTCACCGACGAGATGGCCAAGCGCGTCGTTGACGCCCTTGAATTCGTCGATGTCGATGTAATGCACCGCGATCTGTTCGTCGTTGCCGACTGCGGCCAGCTCTTCGCGCAGATGCTCGTGGAACATGGTGCGGTTGGGCAGGTCGGTCAGCGCGTCGTAATGGGCGAGGTGGGTGATGCGCTCCTCGATCCGGCGGCGCTCGGTGATGTCCTCATGGGTCGCCACCCAGCCGCCGTCCGTGAGCGGCTCGTTGGGGATGTGGATCGAGCGGCCATCGGAGGTGTCGACCACCATGGAATTGCGCGTATGGATGCCCTTCAGCACGCGCACGACATAGTCGTCGATGTCCCCCGTGAACGAGCCGGTCGCCTTGCGATGGGCGATGATGTCGTGGAAGCTCGAGCCGGGCTTCACGATCTCGGCCGACAATCCGTACATTTCGAGATAGCGCTGATTGCAGACCACCAGCCGCTGCTCGGCGTCGAACAGCAAGAGGCCCTGCGTCATGTTGTTGACGGCGCGATCGAGCCGCTGCTTTTCCAGCGTCAGCCGCTCCCGCGAGAGGCGGTGCTGCTCCAGAAGCTTGCGCACGACCGCGATCAGCACGCCTGCGATGGCGAGTGCGGAAGAGGCGGCCACCGAGATCAGGATGCCGATCTGCTCGCGCCAGTCCGTCAAGGCGGAGGCGCGCGTCGTGGTGGCCATCATCAGGATCGGGAAGTGGGGCAGGGCGCGCGAGGAGATCAGCCTGTCTTCGCCGTCGACGGGGCTCATGAATCGTCCGGCGAAGTGATCGAGGTCGAAGACTCTCTGCTGCGCAGTCGTGCCGGACTTGAAATTCCGCCCCATTAATTCGCTGGAATGGGGATAGCGGGCGAGCAGCGTGCCGTCCCGATGCAGCATCGAGATCGTCGCGCCCTCACCGAGCACGACGGAGGCGAAGAACTTCTCGAAATTGGCGGGTTCGATGCCGCGCCCGACGATACCCAGAAACTCGCCGTTCGGCCCGACGATCCTGCGCACGATCAGGACGGTCCAGGCGCCGGAGACGCGACTGTGCAACGGCTCGATCAGGATATCAGGCGAATAGGGGTCGTATTTGAAGGTGCGAAAATAGGCGCGGTCGGCAACGTTCACTTTCGGAGCCGGCCATGCTGTCGACGAATTGATCAGATTGCCTTCGGCATCGATGATGTTGACGCCGCCGATGTAAGGCAGCGCCTCGATCTTCGAGCGCAACATCCGGTGGACGTCCTCGTCGGCGAGGCGCTTGCGATAGTCCTCCACGGTCCTGATTCCGGTCGTGCGGACGTGATCGACGAAGTCCTTCTGGATGACCGCGAAATCCTGCAATTGCTGATCGAAATGATGGGCGAGCAGCAGCGCCGTGTTTTCCAGCTCGCGGCTGGAGTTGCGCAGCGCCCGCTCGCGGAAATTCTGCGCCATCAGGACCGAGCCAATGGCGATGGCCGCGATCAGCAGGGCGCCGCCCACCACCAGCCAGCGGATCGGTCCGCTGCGCACGAAGGCGTGGTCAAAGAGGCGACTGCCGAATCTCGTCATCATGCTGGATCATTGCCGTGCACACGTCAGGATCAATTCTTGGCCCCGAAGACACCCGTTGGTTTACGGGAACGGTGTGGAGGCGAAGTTAGGAAGCGCGGTTAACGCTGTGTGAACGGTCGCGCGCAAATGCAACCGAGGTCCGCGATACAGCGGGCAGGAATTGCCGAAAGCATTCGAGGGTGCCGGTCAATTCCTGCCGGCCACGCCACAATCAACCAAGTTCTAACCATCTAACGTGTTGGGGATCCTCGCGTCGGCATTGGCACGTGATTTGCGACATGCCTGCTGCTGACGACGACATGCCTGCTGACGACACAGAGAGGACGCAACGATGAAAAACACCCTGAAGGACTTCCTTGCCGACGAGCGTGGGGCAACGGCGATCGAGTACGGCCTGATCGCGGCCGGCATCGCGCTGGCCATCATCACCGTCGTGAACGGCATGGGCTCCAAGCTCAACAGCAAATTCACCGCGATCAGCGCGTCACTGCGCTGATCGCGTGGGCTCCGCTACGTGCCAGTATCGCCACCACGATCAGCGCCGCGACGACGTTCGCGGCGGGAGCGATCAGGATCGGCATCGTATAGCTGTGGTTGACGTCGTAGGCGAAGCCGGCGGCACTCGGGCCAATCAGCGTGCC
This sequence comes from Bradyrhizobium sp. 25ACV, assembly GCF_054863005.1. Classification (NCBI taxonomy): domain Bacteria; kingdom Pseudomonadati; phylum Pseudomonadota; class Alphaproteobacteria; order Hyphomicrobiales; family Nitrobacteraceae; genus Bradyrhizobium; species Bradyrhizobium sp. 25ACV. Next base: position 47,332 of record NZ_JAVAYO010000006.1, on the reverse strand, counting down.
GAACGCCACGCTGGTGTAGAGAATGCCGATGATTCCGCTGACATTGCGTCCGCCAAAATAGTCCATGACCACAGAGGGCAGCACCGCGACCCAGCCGCCGTAGAACACGCCGTAGGCGAAGGCAAAAGCGGCGAGGGTCCAGACATCAGCGGCAATGGCCCAGATCGCCATCGCGAGCGCCATTCCGGTCAGGACCAGGATCAGCGAGCGGTCACGGCCCATCCGGTCGGCGAGTGCGCCGAGAAAGAAGCGGCCTGCGGTGCTACCGGCCCCGATCACGCCGAGCAGCAGCACGGCAGAGGACGCCGCGACCCCGTGGTCGCGCGCGTAGGGCACGAGATGGACGAACGGGACGAAGGCTCCGAACGAGCAGACCAGACACGACAAATAGAGGGCGACAAATCGCGTCGATCGGATGGCCTCGCGCACGGATGCGCCGCCGGCGTTGTTGGCGCCCGCCGCATCGCGAGGCGGATCGCCATCGGGGCCGAGGCCGCGGTGCTTCGGATCGTTCTCGATGAGCAGAGACATCCCGCCGCCCAGCACCAGCGCAATCGCGCCCAGCACCAGATAGGCTCCGCGCCAGCCCACCGAGGCGATCAGCAATGAGGCGAGCGGCGGCATCGCCAGCGTACCGAGCCCGATGCCGCTCACCGCGAGCCCTGAGGCAAAGCCGCGGCGCCTGACAAACCAGCGTTGCACCGCGCCGATGGCAGGAACATAGGCGCAGCCGACGCCGAGGCCGACGCCGAGTCCGTAGGCGAGATAGACCTCGACGACGGACCGGGCAGCGCTCGCGGCCGCGAGTCCGACCGCGACCAGGATCATGCCGGCGACGGCCAGCGGACGCGAACCAAACCGGTCGGCGAGGGGACCGCTGACGAGGCCGAGCGCGAAGTACAGAAAGCCCGCGATCGAAAACACCAGCGAGATCGAACCGCGCGAGGCGCCGAAATCGCGCTGGAGTGGCTCGAGGAATGCGCTGAACGTGTAGGCGGAGCCGAAGCCGACGAACATGACGGCAAACGCCGCCGCGACGACGAACCAGCCATGGAAAATGCTTCGCTGAGCGAGCTTGGATTGAATGGTCAATGCTGCCTCCACGAGGTGAGGGAAGGATGGCGACGATGCCAGGACGTGGCCCGCTGGAAGGCCGCGCCGGCGCGCACGAGCGTGGCCTCGCCGAGATGGGCGGCGACGAGTTGGAACGCGATCGGCAGCCCGTCCGCCGACGCACCACCTGGCAGCGTGATGGTGGGATGACCGGTCATGTCGAACGGGCAGGTGTAGCGCTGCAGCTTCGCGATCAGATCCGGCTGTTCGCCGAGCGTCTGGATCATGGCAAGCGTCACTGGCGGGAACGGGTGCACCGGGATCAGCAGCAGGTCGATGGTCTCGAACAGCGCAGTCACCCGGCCGCGTAGCGCCAGTCGCCGCAGCAGGATCTTTTGATAATCGAGAGCAGAGAGAGCGCGGCCGGACTCGATTACGGAGGCGAGGATCGGACCATACTCATCCTTGCGGGCGGGATAGGTCGCCTCATGAGCGACCGCAGCTTCCACCGCACAGTTCGGCGTCCAGTCGGCGATCGCCTGCGTGACGTCGGGAAATCGGACATTGACGGTGTCGGCGCCAAGCGCGCGGAAAGCACCGATGGTGTCCGCCAGCACGCGCTGGGTCCCAACGTCCACGTCCTCGCTGTTCCAGGCAGGATCGACGCCGATCCGCAAGCCCCGCACGTCTTGTGCGGCGGCGGCCGGATAGTCGGGCACCGGATCGATCAGCGATGTCGGGTCGTTCGGATCGTGTCCGGCGATGATGTCGAGCAGCGCACCGGCGTCGGCCGCGCTGCGGCCGATCGGTCCGACATGGTCGAGCGTCGCGGCAAGCTCGAAGGTGCCGTGGCGGCTGACGCGGCCCCAGCTCGGCTTCAATCCGGTCAGGCCGTTGGCGGCGCAGGGCCAGCGGATCGAGCCGCCGGTGTCGGAGCCGAGCGAGCCGAAGCAAAGTCCGGCAGCCGTCGCGACCGCCGAGCCGCTGGACGAAATACCCGGCCAGTAGCTCGCATTCCACGGATTCTTCGGCGGTTTCACCAGCGGATGGTGATCGGCATAAGCGCCCTCGGTGAGTTGCAGCTTGCCGAGGATCACGGCGCCCGCGTTCTTGAGCCGGCGCACGACGGTTGCGTCTTCATTGGGACGAAAGTCGCGATGAAGCGTGGTGCCTGCCGCCGTCGGAACGCCCACGGTCCAGAACAGGTCCTTGAGCGCAATCGGCACGCCATGCAGGGGGCCCCGATACCGGCCCTGCGCGATGTCGGCGTCCGCGGCTTCCGCCTCGGCCATAGCCGTTTCCGCCATCACGTGAACGTAGCTGCCGAGATCGCGGTCGATGGAATCGATCCGGTCGAGTTGCGCGCGCGTCACCTCCCGCGCCGAAATTTCGCGCGCCTTGAGGCGTGCCGCGAGCGTGGTGAGTTCGAGATAGTGCAGGGCGTCGGTCACGGCTCGATTCTCCATTCCGATGATTGCAGAGACGCTCGACCCCGAAGGATCGTTCGACACCAGTATAGATAAGATACAGGTGTCGCTTGCTGTCAACCGGTAAATCTGGTTTACTGGTGTTCAAATCTTTGGTGTTTCGATGTCGAAAGAGTCGCGCAAATTCCAGGTTCCCGACGCGTTGGCGAACCTCTACGATTTCGCCAACACGCTCGATGTTCGCCACTTCACGCATTTCGGCGCGGAGCACCCGGAGAGCGATGAGCTCGGTGGCCCGAAGGACCTGGCAGACTGGATGCGGGAACGCGGCCTTGGCGCCAAGGGCAGCCATGTCACGCCCGCAATGTTCGAGACTGCGCTGAGGATGCGCGAGGCCTTGCGTGCCTATCTGCAGTGTGAGCCGAGCGAGCGGCTCCGGAACAAGAGCGTTCTCGGCGCGCTCAATGACGCGCTGGCGCCGTTTCCGTTGCGGGTCGAGGCGCACCCAGGCCGTTGCGCAACGCTGTCAGCAGCGCGCGAGGATGCGCTTGCCGGCCTGTCGGCCATCGCGATCGAGCTTCATGACGCAACTCTCGTGGGAACGCTGGACCGGCTGAAGATGTGCGCGTCGGAGGAATGCCGCCGGGTGTTCTTCGACCGGTCGAAACCGTCGACGCGGCGGTGGTGCATGTCGACGCTATGCGGCAACCGGATGAAGACGCGCGCTTATCGCGAGCGGCAGCGCGAGGCGAAATAGAGCGGATTGCGCATTCAGGCGCGGTAATGGCCGGACTTGCCGCCGAGCTTTTCGACCAGATGAATGCCCTCAATGCGCACGCCGCGCTCGACCGCCTTGATCATGTCGTAGATGGTGAGGCAGGCGACCGACACGGCCGTGAGGGCCTCCATCTCGACGCCGGTCGGACCCGTCACCTTGACGCTGGCGCGGACGAGGCAGCCCGGTAGTTTTGCGTCGGGCTCGATGTCGAGCGTCACTTTCGACAGCGCCAGTGGATGGCAGAGCGGAATCAGCTCCGAGGTGCGCTTGGCGGCCATGATGCCGGCGATGCGGGCGGTCCCGAGCACGTCGCCCTTCTTGGCATTGCCGGATACGATCAGATCGAGCGTCGCCTTGGTCATGACGACCCGGCCTTCCGCGACTGCAAGCCGCTCGGTCGCCGGCTTATCGGACACGTCGACCATCCGCGCCTCGCCGGAGGAGCCGATATGGGTGAGGGCGGGGACGGCTTTTTTGGCCGGCTTGCGCGCCATGTCAGCGCGTGCCCGTCGCGCGCGCCGCACCCTCGCGCGCGAGCAGCGTGCGCGTCGCGGTGGTGACGTCGGCCTGCCGCATCAGGCTCTCGCCGACCAGGAAGGTCGACATGCCGACGCGCTCGAGCCGGGCGAGATCGGCGGGCGTGAAGATGCCGCTCTCGCCGACCATCAGCCGATCCCCGGGGATCAGCGGCGCCAGTGTTTCGCTGGTCGCGAGCGTGGTCTCGAAGGTGCGAAGATTGCGGTTGTTGACCCCGATCATCGGCGAGCGAAGCTTGAGCGCACGGTCGAGCTCGGCGCGGTCGTGAATCTCGATCAGCACGTCCATGCCGTAGGTGATCGCGGCGTCTTCGAGGTCTTTTGCCGTGGCATCATCGAGCGCGGCCATGATGATCAGGATGCAGTCGGCGCCATGCGCGCGCGCTTCGGCCACCTGGTAGGTGTCGAACATGAAATCCTTGCGCAGCACGGGCAATGCCGTCGCCGTACGCGCCGCCACCATGAAGTCGAGATGGCCCTGGAACGAGGGGGTGTCGGTCAGCACGGACAGGCAGGCCGCGCCGCCGGCTTCATAAGCTTTCGCGAGCGCGGGCGGATCGAAATCGGCGCGGATCAGCCCCTTCGACGGCGACGCTTTCTTCACCTCCGCGATCAGCGCGTAATCGCCGTGGGCGTGCTTGGCTTTGATCGCCTGCACGAAGCCGCGCGGTGCGGCTTGCGCCTTGGCCTTCGCCTCGACCGCCGAGAGCGGCTCGGCGCGCTTGGCGGCCGCGATCTCTTCGCGCTTATAGGCTTCGATCTTGGTCAGGATGTCCGACATGTCAGGCTTGACCGTTCGAGATCGCGATCAGGTGCTTCAGCTTCGCGTTGGCGGCACCGCTGTCGATCGACTTCGTGCCGATCGCGACGCCCTCCTTGAGGTCCTTGGCGCGGCCGGCCACGACCAGCGCGGCGGCGGCGTTCATCAGCGCGACGTCGCGGTAGGCGCTCGGCTTGCCGTCGAGCACGCTCTGCAAGGCGATTGCATTGGCGTCGGCGTCACCGCCCTTGAGCGCGTCGGCCTCGCAGCGTGGCAGGCCGGCGTCCTCAGGCATCACCTCGAAATTCCGGATCTCGCCGTTGTGGAGCGCTGAGACGAAGGTCGGGCCGGTGAGGGTGATCTCGTCGAGGCCGTCGGAGCCGTGGACGACCCAGGCGGATTCGGAGCCGAGGTTCTTCAGCACCTGCGCCAGCGGCTGCACCCATTGCCGCGAGAACACGCCGACCATCTGCCGCTTTACGCCGGCCGGGTTGGACAGGGGGCCGAGCAGATTGAAGATCGTCCGTGTCGCAAGCTCCACCCGAGTCGGGCCGACATTCTTCATGGCCGGGTGATGGGCGGGAGCGAACATGAAGCCGATGCCGCATTCGCGCACGCAGTGGCCGATCTGCTCGGGCCTGAGGTCGATCTTCACCCCGAGCGAGGCCAGCACGTCGGCGGCACCCGAGCGCGACGACAGCGCGCGGTTGCCGTGCTTGGCCACCGGCACGCCGGCGCCGGAGACGATGAAGGAAGCGCAGGTCGAGACGTTGACCGAGCCGGAGCCGTCGCCGCCGGTGCCGACAATGTCGACGGCTTCAGGCGGTGCCGTCACGCTCAGCATCTTGGAGCGCATTGCCGTAACGGCGCCGGTGATCTCGTCCACGGTCTCGCCGCGCACCCGCAGCGCCATCAACAAGCCGCCCATCTGCGAGGGCGTGGCCTCGCCACTCATCATGGCGTCGAAGGCGGAAGCCGCTTCCTCACGCGACAGGCTGGCGCCGGTCGCCACTTTTCCAATGATCGATTTCAGGTCGTCCATCGCGTGCTTTCAACTTACTGCTGGTTCGCGCCGGTCACCTGCGCGAAGGCGGCCTGATTAATGGTGGTCCCGATGTCGGTTTCAAGCTTGTTGACGTAGGAAGCGACCTGCTCCTCGGTCTGGGCACGGTCGAGGCTTTCCTTCAGCTTCTTGACCGCGTCGGAGGCGGCGTCGACCGCGGGTTCGACGATGTCGGTGACGCGGAAGACGATCACCTCGGTGCCCCCCGTCACCGGCGTTTGTCCGACGCCGTCCTTGGCGGTGCGGAAGGCGGCCGCCACGACGGATGCAGGCACGCTGGCGGGCGTATCGTCGCGCTTGAAGCCGGTTGCAGTCTCGACCTTGGCGCCGATCGCTGCGGCCTCATCGGCGAGCTTGCCGCCTGCTTCGAGCTTCTGCACCATTTCGGTCGCCTTGGCCTTCAGCTTGGTGGCGATCTGGTCCTGGCGCCAGCGCGCCTCGACCTGGTCGCGGACCTCGTCCAGATTGCGGTCGCGCGAAGGCGTGATGGCGAGCACGTCGTACCAGACATAGCCGCCCTTGAACGAGATCGAGTCGTTGTCGACGCCAACATCGGTGTTGAAGGCCTGCGACACCACGTCGAGGCCCTGCGGAATGTTGGCGACCGGCTGGCCGTTGGGGGCGCGGCCGGAGCGGTCGACCGCGTCGATGGTCACGGCGGTGAGGCCGAGCTTCTGCGCCGCGTCGATCACGCTGGCGCCGCCGCCGCGCTCGTCTTCCATCTTGTCGCGGAGATCGGCGACCTTGACGCGTGCGCGCTCGGTGGCGATCTCGCGCTTGATGTCGCCGGCAAGGCTGGCGTAGTCCGCCTCTTTGCCCGGCTCGATCTTGTCGACCCTCACGATCGCAACGCCAAGCCCGCCCTGGATCGGCTGGCTGATCTCGCCGACGGGAAGCGCGAAGGCGGCATCGCCGACCGCGGCAGCGAGCGAAGACTTGGTCACGTGGCCGAGGTCGACGTCGGAGGCGCTCAGCCCGCGCTCCTTGCCGAGATCCTCGAACGACATTCCGCCGACGAGGCGCTCGCGCGCGGCCTGCGCGTCGGTCACATTGGGAAACACGATCTGCTGGATCTGGCGCTTCTCAGGCGTGCCGAGCCGGTCCTTGCGCTGCTCGAACACCTTCTTGGCGTCCTCGTCGGAGACCTCGCTCCACTTTCCGATTTCTTCCGGCGAGACCACGACGAAGGAGATCTTGCGGTATTCGGGCGCGCGGAACTGGACCTTGTGGTCCTCGAAATAGGCGGCGAGCGCCTCGGGCGAGGGCGCGTCGATCTGGCCGGCCTGGGCGGCATCGAGCCTGACGAATTCGATGGCGCGCTGCTCGTTCTGGAAGCGCGTCAGCACGTCGATCATGGCCTTCGGCGGCTCGAGGCCGGCGCCGATCGTGCCGGTGATCTGCCGGCGCAGCGAGACCTTGCGCTGCTCGGCGACGTAGCGCTGCTCGGTATAGCCGAAATTGCGGATCACGGCCTGGAATCGGTTCGCATCGAAGCTGCCGCCGACGCCCTTGAAGTTGGGGTCGTTCATGATGACCTGGCGGATCTGGTCGTCGGACTGGCCGAGCCCGAGCCGGCGCGCCTCTTCGTCGAGGGCGGCTTCGGCGATCGTCTGCTGCAGCACCTGGCGGTCGAGGCCGAAGGCGCGCGCCTGGTCGGGCGTCAGCGGACGGCCGAACTGACGGCTGATCTGTTGCAGGCGGTCCGTATAGATCTGGCGGAACTCGTTCAGCGAAATCTCGGTGCTGCCGATCTTGGCCACCGTGGACTGCCCGAAGCCCTTGAAGATGTCGGCGATGCCCCAAATGCCGAAACTGACGATCAATACGCCCATCACCACGGCCATAATGGTCTTGCCGAGCCAGTTTGATGAGGCCTTGCGCATTCCTCGAAGCATTTGGTCCAACTTGTTTGAGCGGGAGGGGAACGGGATCGCGTCTTAATGCAGATTCAGCAAAAGCGCGTCACCAAATTGATCAATCATCATAAAGTGGTGGCTTTCCCCCCGCAACCTCGGGTCCGGCGACCGTTTGCGGCTGCGGTTAAAAGCCTCTGGTCTCTGGAACTGCAGCAGGTCCTCTGCTAGCGCATGCACAAACCTCATTTTGCTGGAAATTGACATGACCGACGCCATCCGCCCCCTGATCGCCGGCAATTGGAAAATGAACGGCCTGAACGCCCAGGCTGCCGAGTTCGACGCCATGCTCAATGGTGCGGCCGAGGTGAGCGGCAAGGCCGATCTGCTGGTCTGCCCGCCTGCGACGCTAATTGCGGCCTTCGCCGACAAGGCGCGCGGCAAGAAAGTCGGGGTCGGCGCCCAGGATTGCCACCCCAAGGCCTCCGGTGCCCATACCGGCGATATCGCCGCCGAAATGCTGGCTGATGCCGGGGCAACGGCCATCATCGTCGGCCATTCCGAGCGCCGCGCCGACCACGGCGAGGGCGATGCCCTGATCCGGCAGAAGGCCGAGGCCGCCTGGCGGGCCGGCGCGACGGCGATCGTCTGCATCGGCGAGACCCAGGCCCAGCGCGACGCCGGCCAGACCCTGGACATCCTGCGCGGGCAGCTCGCCGGCTCCCTGCCTGAGGGCTCGACGGCCGCGAATCTCATCGTGGCCTATGAGCCGGTATGGGCGATCGGCACCGGGCTCACCCCCACAGCCAAGGATGTCGAGCAGATTCATGGGTTTATCCGGGAGGTCCTGACCTCCCGGTTCAAGACCGACGGGGCGAAGATGCGCATCCTCTATGGCGGCTCGGTCAAGCCCTCGAATGCGGCCGAGCTGATGGCGGTCAAGAACGTCAACGGCGCCCTGGTCGGCGGCGCCAGCCTGAAGGCGGCCGATTTCCTTGCGATCGCCAAGGGCTGCCCCTAGCTAACCTCAAAGCGGCTGATCCGGACCCGATCGGGGGTGGCAATGCCCCCTCTGATCGTGTAACACCGCGCAACTTCAGGAAAACCCGCGAAGCGCGATCGGCCGCCGTCAGGCGCCGCCCGCTTGTGACGGAAGGATACTATGCAGACCGTTGTCATCGTCATCCACCTCATGATCGTCGCCGTTATGATCGGCGCCGTCCTGCTCCAGAAGTCGGAAGGCGGCGGCCTCGGCATGGGCGGCGGCGCAGGCTTCATGTCGAGCCGCGGCACCGCGAACCTCTTGACGCGGACCACCGCGATTCTTGCCGCCGGCTTCTTCCTCACCAGCATGTTCCTGTCCTGGCATGCGGGCTACAGCCGCGCGCCGTCGTCGATCATCGGCACGCCGGCGTCACAGGGCCAGCCGGCCGGCGGATCGCCGATCGCGCCGCCGACCTCGGGCGGCATCCTGGATTCGCTGAAGAAGGCCGACGAGCAGCAGCAGGCGCCGGCTCCGAGCGGCCCGCAGGTGCCTCATTCGCAATAAAGCAGGGGGGCCATGCAGGGCGGTGGCTACCGTCCTGCATCAACAATCCCCATCAAGGCACTGTCACCACTCTTAGTTTTGGCTCACCCACAGGCCCGCAGAATCTTTGGGGCGGAATACGAATCGCTTTGGCGAATCGAATTCGAGGGATTAGAGGTTAAGTCCCATGGCGCGGTACATATTCATCACCGGCGGCGTGGTTTCTTCGCTCGGCAAGGGTCTGGCTTCAGCGGCACTCGGTGCGCTGTTGCAAGCCCGGGGCTACAAGGTCCGCCTCCGCAAGCTCGACCCCTATCTCAACCTCGATCCCGGAACGATGTCGCCGTATCAGCACGGCGAAGTGTTCGTGACCGATGACGGCGCGGAGACCGATCTCGATCTCGGTCACTACGAGCGCTTCACCGGCCGTCCTGCGACCAAGCAGGACAACATCACCACGGGACGCATCTACCAGGACATCATCTCCAAGGAGCGCCGCGGCGATTATCTCGGCGCGACCATCCAGGTGGTTCCGCACGTCACCAACGCGATCAAGGAATTCGTCCTCTCCGGCAATGACGACTACGATTTCGTGCTGGTCGAGATCGGCGGCACCGTCGGCGACATCGAGGGCCTGCCGTTCTTCGAGGCGATCCGCCAGCTCAAGAACGAGCTGCCGCGCGATCACGCCATCTACATCCACCTCACGCTGCTGCCTTACATTCCGAGCGCCGGTGAGTTGAAGACCAAGCCGACGCAGCACTCCGTGAAGGAGCTGCGCTCGATCGGCATTCAGCCGGACATCCTGCTCTGCCGTACCGACCGCGAGATTCCGAAAGAGGAGCGGCGCAAGCTGGGGCTGTTCTGCAACGTGCGTGAAAGCGCCGTGATCGAGGCGCGTGACGCCGACAGCATCTACGCCGTGCCCGAGGCCTATCACGCGGCGGGCCTCGACGACGAAGTGCTTGCCGCCTTCGGCATCGAATCGCGCATCCCGCCGGTGCTCCAGAGCTGGCACCAGATCAACGAACGCATCCGCAATCCCGAGGGCAACGTCACCATCGCCATCGTCGGCAAATATACCGGCATGAAGGATGCGTATAAGTCGCTGATCGAGGCGCTCTCGCATGGCGGCATCGCCAACAAGGTCAAGGTCAACCTCGACTGGATCGAGAGCGAGATCTTCGAGAAGGAAGATCCCGCGCCGTTCCTCGAGCACGTCAACGGCATCCTGGTGCCCGGCGGATTCGGTCAGCGCGGTGCGGAAGGCAAGATCCGCGCGGCGCAGTTCGCGCGCGAACGCGACGTGCCGTATTTCGGCATCTGCTTCGGCATGCAGATGGCGGTGATCGAGGCCGCACGAAATCTCGTCGGCATCGAGGACGCCAACTCCACCGAGTTCGGCCCGACCAAGGAGCCGCTGGTCGGCCTGATGACGGAGTGGCTGCGCGGCAACGAGCTCGAGAAGCGCTCGCAGGCCGGCGATCTCGGTGGCACGATGCGGCTTGGTGCCTATCCCGCCGCGCTCAACCGCGGCAGCCGCGTCTCGCAGGTCTATGGCGGCGCCACCGAGATTTCCGAACGCCACCGCCACCGCTACGAGGTCAACACCGCCTACAAGGACCGCCTCGAGCAGCACGGCCTGAAATTCTCAGGCCTGTCGCCCGACGGCGTGCTGCCTGAAATCGTCGAGTACGAAGACCATCCCTGGTTCATCGGCGTCCAGTTCCATCCCGAGCTGAAGTCGCGGCCGTTCGAGCCGCATCCGCTGTTCGCGTCCTTCGTTCGGGCGGCGATGGTGCAGAGCCGGCTGGTGTAGCGCACGCTCTCCCTTTGACGATTGCGCGTTTTGTTGCGACAAGCTCCCTGCAAGAACAACGATGCAGGAGTGAACTCCAATGATCTACGAAATGCGCGTCTATCGCTGTGTCCCCGGCCGGCTGCCGGCGCTGTTGAAGCGGTTCGAGACCGCAACGCTGAAGATCTGGGAGAAGCACGGCATCAAGCAGGCCGGGTTCTTCACGACCGTGATCGGTGAATCCAACCAGGATCTGACCTATTTCCTCGCCTGGGACTCCCTCGCCGAGCGCGAGAAGAAGTGGAGCGCGTTCATGACCGATCCGGACTGGATGAAGGCGCGCGCCGAGAGCGAAGCCGACGGCCAGATCGTCGCCAACATCGTCAGCCAGATCCTGACGCCGACCGCCTTCTCCTCGGTCAAGTAGCAGCTCCTGCAAGGGGGGCGCCGGGGAGCCCCGGCGCAACCCTGTTATTCAAGCAGCCCGGCCCGAATAGGGTTGATCCGACCCTCATCGCGGCTATGGTCGCGCCGAAACGAGGGATTGGCCTTGAGCTCTTCGAATTCAGCGGCGCCGGTCGTCACCATCGGCACAGTCAAGTTCGGCAATGATCTGCCGATCTCGATCATTGCAGGACCCTGCCAGCTCGAAAGCCGTCAGCATGCGCTGGAGGTCGCCTCCGCGCTGAAGGAGATCGCGGCACGGCTGAACATCGGCCTCGTCTACAAGACCTCGTTCGACAAGGCCAACCGCACCAGCGCGTCGGCGGCGCGCGGGCTGGGCCTCGCGCAGTCGCTGCCGATCTTCGCCGAAATCCGCTCCTCGCTCGGCCTGCCTGTCCTGACCGACGTGCACGAGGCCACGCAATGCGCCGAGGTGGCGCAGGCCGTGGACATCCTGCAGATCCCCGCTTTCCTCTGCCGGCAGACCGATCTGCTGCTCGCTGCCGCCGCGACCGGCAAGGTCGTCAACGTCAAGAAGGGGCAGTTTCTGGCGCCGTGGGACATGGCGAATGTCGTCACGAAGATCACCAGCGCGGATAATCCCAACGTGCTCGTCACCGAGCGCGGGGCGTCCTTCGGCTACAACACGCTGGTCTCCGACATGCGCGCGCTGCCGATCCTGGCGCGCACCACCGGCGCGCCCGTCATCTTCGACGCCACCCATTCAGTGCAGCAGCCGGGCGGGAAGGGGACCTCGTCGGGCGGTGAGCGCGAATTCGTGCCGGTGCTGGCGCGCGCGGCTGTTGCCGTTGGGGTTGCCGGCGTCTTCATCGAGACCCACCCGGATCCTGATCGCGCGCCCTCCGACGGACCCAACATGGTGCCGCTGCGCGAATTCGAGGGGCTGATCGCCAGACTGAAGGCGTTCGACGCGCTGGCAAAGAACCCGCGCTGATGCAGCAAGGCGAGGCGCGGCCGCACGATCACGGCCTGCCGGCCGCCCTCTACGTCATATCGGGAGCGAGCTTCGCCGCAGCGCTTTCGGCGCGCGCGCTCGATCCGGTGCTGCCGCACGTCGCCGAGGATTTTGGCGTCAGCATTGCCACCGCCGCGGGCTTTGCCGCGGTGTTCGCCTTCACCTTCTCGATCATCCAGCCGATTGTCGGCGCCGCCGCCGATCTGTTCGGCAAGACGCGGCTGATGATCGGCTGCCTCGCGCTGCTTGGTCTTGCCAACATCCTGGGCGCACTCTCGTCCTCGTTCTCGGTTCTGTTTGCGACCCGCATCCTCGCCGGCATCGGCTCCGGCGGCGTGTTTCCGGTGGCGCTGAGCCTGACCAGCGATCTCGTCGGGCCCGAGAAACGTCAGGTCGCGATCAGCCGCACGCTTGCCGGCGCCATGACCGGCAATCTGCTCGGCGCCTCCGCCTCCGGGCTGATCGGCGACTTTCTTGGCTGGCGCGGCGTGCTCGCGGTGCTCGGTGCGCTCGTGATCGTGGCGTCGATCGCGGTCGCCGCCGGCTTTCGCGGGGCCAAGGTCAAGCACCCGCCGAAGACGAGCCTGTCGGCGCTGAAGGCCGGCTATCGCACCATCTTCACCAATCCGAATGCCTATGTCTGCTATTCGGCGGTGTTCATCGAAGGCTGCTGCGTGCTCGGCCTGTTTCCCTACGTCGCCTCGTTCCTGTTCGAGCTCGGGCAGACCTCGCTGTCGATCGCCGGCATGGTCATCGCCGGCTTTGCGGTCGGCGGCCTGTTCTACACGCTGACGGTGTCGCGTCTGCTGCCGTGGCTCGGCGTCAAGGGCATGATGATCGCAGGCATGACACTGGTCGCCTCGCAGCTCGTCGCCGTCGCGTTCGGTCCGCGCTGGGAAGTGCAGGCGCTGAATCTCATCGTGATGGGATGGGGCTTCTACATCGCCCATGGCTGTCTGCAGGTGTTCGCCAGCGAGCTCTCGGTCGAGGCGCGCGCCACCGCGTTGTCGCTGCATTCGTTCTTTTTCTTCATGGGGCAGACGGTGGGACCGCTCGCCTATGGCTTCGGGCTCCAGCATGCCGGCAAGATGCCGACCCTGTTCGCGAGTGCAGCGATCATGATCGTGCTGGGCTTCGTCTGCGCTCAATTGCTCAAGCCGCGGGCACCGTCCGACGCGCGCTGACGGCGCCTCGTCCGGCGGAGGCGTCGACCGGGCGAGACTTGGCTAATTCGCCCCGGCGGCGGTGATCGGCTCCATGCCACTTCCGATGATCGCTTCGCGCGCGGCTGGGGAGGCCAGGAACTTGATCAAGGCGCGGCCTGCCTCGGGTTCCTTCGAAGCGGTCGCAATCCCGGCGGAGAAGATCGTGATCTTCTGCAAATCGTTCGGCAGCGGTCCGACGATATCGATGCCCTTGACGGGCTTCAGCTCGCTGATCTGCTGGAAGCCGAGCTCGGCTTCGCCATGCGCGACGATCTCGCCGACCGGCGTTGCCGGGATCTTGCGCGCCTTGTCCTTCATGACATCGGCAATGCCCAGCCTGTCGAACATCTCGGTCGAAACGTAGACGCCGCTGGCGCTGTCGGAATAGGCGATCGTCTTTGCCGCGAGGAGTGCGCGCTTGACTGCTTCCACCGAGCTGATGTCCGGCTTGGGCGCACCCGATTTCACGGCGACCCCGATCGGCGACTTGGTCAAATCGACCTGGCTGCCGGCAACGACCTTGCCCTTGCTCGCGAGGTCGGCGAGGGCATAGCCCACCATGATCAGGACATCGGCCGCCTCGCCGCGTTCGAGCCGCACCGGGATTGCATTCGCCGTCGTTCCCATCGACGGTCCATATTCCGTCAGCACCTTGTGGCCGGTGGCCTTCTCGAATTCCGGCACGAGCGCCTTGTAGGCGGCCGTCAATCCGCCCGAGATCATCACCCGGACCTCGGCGGCACCGGCCGAGCCGGTCAGCCAGAGGACGCTGAGAAGGCCCAGAGCAAACTTGAAGGCGAAGGCACGGAATGCTGACATCGATTTCATGGGTCCGTCTCCCTCTAGCCGCGCCCGCGATAGGGCGCGACGCCTTGCTCGGGCACCCACAGGCCCTTCGGCACGCGGCCGGTCTGCCAGAACACGTCGATCGGGATGCCGCCGCGCGGATACCAGTAGCCGCCGATACGCAGCCATTTCGGCTTGATCTCGCTGGCAATGCGCTTGCCGATCATCACGGTGCAGTCCTCGTGGAAGGCGCCGTGGTTGCGGAAGCTCGCGATGTAGAGTTTGAGCGATTTCGATTCCAGCAGCCACGGACCAGGCGCGTAGTCGATCATCAGATGCGCGAAATCCGGCTGGCCCGTGACCGGGCAGAGCGAGGTGAATTCCGGCACGGTGAAACGCACCAGATAGTCGGTGCCCTTTTGCGGATTGGGCACGCGGTCGAGCTGGGCGTCTTCCGGTGTGTGCGGCCATTCGACCGCGCGGCCGAGCTGGAGGGATTTCTTCGCCATCGTCGTCACATCCTTTGGAGCATGATCCGGAAAAGTGGGCACCGGTTTTCCGAAAGATCATGCTCAACTCAGAAATCGGAGCGCGATAAGATCGCGCTCCAGAGGATGCCGGGATGGACGCAAATGCCGCTGCCGTCAACCGGCCGCGATCGTCTGGATCATGACGATGCGATCGTTGCCGGACTCGCAGCCCCAGAGTTCGCCCGGTCGGCCGTCGAGCTGGCGTACATTGGCGTTGGCCCTGTCGCTCGCGAAGACGTTGAACGTCTCAGTGGCGGGATCGAAACGCACGATGGCGTTGGCCGAAAAATCCGTCAGCCAGACCTTGTCCTTGTCGTCGACGAAGACAGCGTAGGCGCGGGGACGCTCGCCCGGCAGCTTCCAGCTCTTCCACGATCCATCGGCGGGATCGTGCACCGAGATATGGCCGCTGTTCCATTCGCTGACCCAGATCCGGCTCTTCGAATCCGACCAGACGCGCCGCGATCCCTGGCCTGGCGTGGGCGGCTCGACAACGCTGGCATGGCCGGTCGCCAGATCAATCCTGGCGATATAGCTGCCGGCAAGCGAGGCGTACCAGACCTCGCCCTTGGGCGTCACCGTGATGCCATAGGGGCCGACGCCCTTGGGCGCCTTGAACACATTCATGTCGCCGGACTTCGGCGCGAGGCGGCCGTAATAGCCGGACTGGCCGGTGAACCAGTAGGTGCCTTCCTTGTCGAACACACCGGTGTTGAGATTGGCGGAGGCGAACTTTTCCGGCAGGCGGAACAGCGTGACCTTGAGATCGCCGGGATCGACCCGGGCGATCGCGTTCTGGCCGCCCTCGGTGATCCAAGGCGCGCCATCGGGGCCGATGGTGACACCATGCGGCGCGGCGCCCTGACCGAGGCTGACCGTCTTGAAACGGCCATCCCGGGGATCAAGCCTGCCGAGCAGGCCCTTGCTCTGCGCCGTGAACCAGACCGAACCGTCAGGGGCGGGCGTCAGATCGTGCAGGCCGATGCCGGCACTGATCGGGAAGTATTTTGTCCGGAACGGGCCCTCTTGGGCAAAACTTGGGCGCGCCACGAACAGGGCGGTGCTGGAAGCAAGAAACTGGCGGCGATTCATGGCGTTACCCCGACTGATTGGGATTGAGGATGCACGCACAGACCCGATGCCCTCGACCTTAATCCTGGCGCCTTCACGCGTCAGTCGACGTGCCACCCTCAAGCGTTCACATTTGCTTGCGGCCCGTGTAAGACCCGCGGCGAACCGATCAGCTCCAACGAACGGAAGTGCACATCATGACCGCCATCATTGACATCATCGGCCGCGAAATCCTCGATAGCCGGGGCAATCCCACCGTCGAGGTCGATGTCGTGCTGGAGGATGGCGCGCTCGGCCGCGCCGCGGTGCCGTCCGGCGCCTCCACCGGTGCCCATGAGGCGGTGGAGCTGCGCGACGGTGACAAGGCCCGCTATCTCGGCAAGGGCGTCTCCAAGGCCGTCGGCGCCGTCAACGGCGAGATCTTCGAGGCCTTGAGCGGCCTCGATGCCGAGCAGCAGGCCCAGATCGACCAGATCATGATCGACCTCGACGGCACCGCGAACAAGAGCCGGCTCGGCGCCAACGCCATCCTCGGCGTTTCGCTCGCCTGCGCCAAGGCGGCCGCGAATTCGCTCGACATGCCGCTCTATCGGTATGTCGGCGGCACCTCCGCGCGCTTGTTGCCGGTGCCGATGATGAACATCATCAATGGCGGCGTGCACGCCGACAACCCGATCGACTTCCAGGAGTTCATGATCCTGCCGGTCGGCGCGTCCTCCTTCGCCGAAGGCCTGCGCTATGGCGCTGAAGTCTTCCACACCCTGAAGTCGGAGCTGAAGAAGGCCGGCCACAACACCAATGTCGGCGACGAGGGTGGCTTTGCCCCGAACCTGCCGTCCGCCGATGCCGCGCTGGAATTCGTGATGAACGCGATCGGCAAGGCCGGCTTCAAGGCAGGGACCGACATCGTGCTCGGCCTCGATTGCGCCTCGACCGAGTTCTTCAAGGGGGGCAAGTACGTCTATGAAGGCGAGGGCAAGACCCGCTCGATCTCGGAGCAGGCCAAATACCTTGCGGACCTCGTCGGCCGTTATCCCATCGTGACCATCGAAGACGGCATGTCGGAAGACGACATGGACGGCTGGAAGGAGCTCACCGATCTGATCGGCAAGAAGTGCCAGCTGGTTGGCGACGACCTGTTCGTCACCAACGTCAAGCGCCTCGCCGACGGCATTAAGACCGGGCGCGCCAACTCGATCCTGATCAAGGTCAACCAGATCGGCACGCTGACCGAGACGCTCGCCGCCGTCGAAATGGCGCACAAGGCCGGCTACACCTCGGTGATGTCGCACCGCTCCGGCGAGACCGAGGATTCCACCATCGCCGATCTCGCGGTCGCCACCAATTGCGGTCAGATCAAGACCGGCTCCCTTGCACGTTCCGATCGCACCGCCAAATACAATCAGCTTCTGCGCATCGAGCAGCAGCTCGGCAAGCAGGCGCTGTACGGTGGCAAGGCCGCACTGAAGGCGCTGGCATAAGCCAGCGCTTCGACTCGAGAAAAGACGGACAGGGGAGGATCGACATGAGCGACGGCAAGACCGGACTGCAACTGCGTTCGCTGCTGAAGAAGAGCGGCGAGCTGGAATTGTCCCTCGTGAATGTCCCGACGCCGGAGCCGGCCGACGATGAGGTCGTGGTTCGCGTCGAGGCGACACCGATCAACCCGTCCGATCTCGGCCTCCTGATCGGGCCCGCCGACATGTCGGCCGCCAAGGCCTCCGGCACGAAGGAGATGCCGGTCATCACCGCGGCGATGCCGGAGGCTGCGATGCGGATGATGGGGGCCCGGCTCGATCAGTCGCTGCCGGTCGGCAACGAGGGCGCCGGCACGGTGATCGGGGCCGGATCGTCGGATGCTGCGAAGGCGCTGATGGGCAAGACCGTGTCGATGATCGGCGGCGCGATGTACACGCAGTACCGCGTGCTGAAGGTCCGCGACGTCATGGAGCTGCCGGCGGGCACCACGGCCGCCGACGGTGCGTCCTGGTTCGTCAATCCGCTGACCGCGCTCGGCATGACCGAGACGATGCGGCGGGAGGGCCACAAGGCGCTCGTGCACACCGCGGCGGCGTCCAATCTCGGCCAGATGCTCAACAAGATCTGCATCAAGGACGGCATCGGCCTCGTCAACATCGTCAGGAGCAAGGAGCAGGCCGATATCCTGCGCAAGATCGGCGCCAAGCACGTCGTGGATTCCAGCGCGCCTGGTTTCACGGACGATCTCACCAATGCATTGGTCGAGACCGGCGCCACGATCGCCTTCGATGCCATCGGTGGCGGCAAGCTGGCCAGCCAGATTCTGACCGCCATGGAAGTTGCCGCCAACAAGACTGCGAAGGAATACAGCCGCTACGGCTCCAACGTGTACAAGCAGATCTATATTTACGGCAGCCTCGACAACCGTCCGACCGAATTGAGCCGGTCGTTCGGTCTGACCTGGGGCGTCGGTGGTTGGCTGCTGACGCCGTTCCTCCAGAATATCGGTCCGGCCGAGATCGGCCGCCTGCGCCAGCGCGTCGCGTCCGAGCTCAAGACCACCTTCGCCAGTCACTACACCAAGGTGGTGTCGCTGACCGAGGTGCTCGATCCCGCCAACATCGCGGTGTACGCCAAACGGGCCACCGGCGAAAAATTCCTCATCAACCCAAATAAATAATCGTGATCTGCGACGGCAGGTCACCGAAGGAAGGTCTTGCCTTCTGAGCGAAGCGGGGGATTATTTCGCCGCCATTGAATGCGGAAAACCGCAAGGCTCAGAAGGGGACTTCATGACCGATCTCAATCGTCGTCATCTGCTCGCAGGCGCCGCTGCCGTGGGCGCGGCCGCAGTAACCGGCCTCCGACCGGCCGCCGTCAATGCCGCGGTGCCGCAGGCCGGCACGCAGGCGCCGGGCTTCTATCGCTACAAGGTCGGCGCTTTCGAGTGCACGTCGATCAATGACGGTGCGCGCACCTTCCCGATGCCGGACAAGTTCGTCGCCAACCTGCAGAAGGACGAGGCGCTGGCCGCCGGTGAGGCGGCCTACATGCCGAAGGGCATGGTCACCGTGCCGTTCAACCCGCAGCTCATCAACACCGGCTCCAAGCTCGTCTTGATCGACACCGGCAACGGCATTGCGAATTTCGAGGCCAGCAAAGGCGCCGTCGGTCGCACCCTGCAGAATCTCCAGGCTGCCGGCGTCGACCCCAAGAATATCGACGTCGTGCTGCTGTCGCATCTGCACCCCGATCACACCAACGGCATCCGTCTCGCCGACGGGGCGCTTGCGTTCCCCAATGCGGAGATCATGGTGCCGGGCAAGGACTGGGAGTTCTGGACCAGCGAGGGCAACGCCGCCAAGGCCGAGTCCAATCCGATGATGAAGAACTACTTCGCCAACGTGAAGAAGACCTTCGCCGGCCTCGAGTCCAAGGTCACCAAGTTCGAGTGGGGCAAGGAGGTCGCGCCGGGCATCACCTCGATCGCAACCCCGGGCCACACCCCCGGCCACACGTCGTTCGCTGTCGCCTCCGGCGATGCCAAAGTGCTGATCCAGTCCGACGTCACCAACATTCCGGAATTCTTCCTGCGCAATCCCGACTGGCACGTGATGTTCGACAACGATGCCGCGTTGGCGCAGGAGACGCGCCACAAATTCTACGACAAGGCGGCGGCGGAAAAGGCAACCGTCATCGGCTTCCACTTCACATTCCCGGCGGTCGGCCATGTCGAGAAGGACGGTGCCAAATATCGCCTGATCCCGTCGGCGTGGAATCCGACGATCTGAGTTGGTTCGATTGTGTGAAACGTCAGGCCGCCTTTGGGCGGCCTGATTGCGTTGAGATCGTAGCCTGGAGGGAGCGTACGCTCCATCCAGGCTACCGAAACATCTGCTTTCGCGAAACACAGCGTTTCCAAATCGGACCGGTTCATGCACTTGCATTAAATGATCCGGATCGCTTAAGTGCCGCTCGGCACTCCAGCTCAAGCCCTCAAGGACACCTCATGGCCTACAACATCGTCACGATCGCCGGCAGCCTGCGCAAGGACAGCTTTTCGCTGAAGATCGCCAATGCACTGGCCAAGCTTGCGCCTGATACACTCAAGCTCGAGGTCGTCACGCCGGCCGGCATCTCGTTCTTCAACCAGGACCTCGAGGGGGCGCCGCCCGCGGACTGGCTGGCCTTCCGCGACAAGCTCCAGAAGTCGGACGGCGTCATTTTCGTCACGCCGGAATACAACCGCGCCATCCCGGGCGTGCTGAAGAATGCCATCGACGTTGCCTCGCGGCCCTACGGCAAGAGCTCGTTCAACGGCAAGCCGGTCGGCATCGTTTCGAACTCGCCCGGTCCGCTCGGCGGCGTCAGTGCCGCAAAGACGCTGCAGAACATCCTGCCTGGTATTTCCGGCCCGATCATGCAGCAGCCGGAGATCTATCTGAATGCGGTCGGCGATGCCTTCGACGCCGAAGGTAACCTCACCAAGGACTCGCTGAAGCCCGTGCTCCAGGCCTATATCGACGCCTTCGCCGCCCACGTTGCGAAACATCAGGGCTGAGGGGGTGTCATTCCGGGGCGGCTCGAAGAGTCGAACCCGGAATCTCGAGATTCTCTGGTGCGCAATTGCGCACCTGAGTTCGATGCTGCGCATCGCCCCGGAATGACGGTTGGCTCCGAATTAGCACTCCCTTAACCAACCTGTCTCATCTTCCCAAGATGGTCTCCCGCGCGCGCCTGAAATCGATCCTGACCGGTCTTGCCCTCTACGCGATGGCGGCCGCCATCGTCGGCTATTTCGGCGTCAACGCCTATACCGGCAAGTACGGCCTCAACGCCCGCCAGGAGCTCGACCAGGAGATCATCGCGCTGACCAGCGAACTGGCCCAGCTCAAGCGTGAGCGCGCCAGGAGCGAGCAGCGGGTGTCGCTGCTGCGGTCCGAGCGGATCGACCCCGACATGCTGGACGAGCGGGCGCGCTTCCAGCTCGACTACGTCAATCCGCGCGATCTCGTTCGGATGATCCCGGCGCACTAGCGCTTTCCGCAGCTTTCGAAACCGACAGCGAAAGCCGCCGCCGAAATCCGACCACAGCGCCTTTCCTCCTGCGAAGGTCGTAAGTCCGGAACCGGACGGCCGCCTTGACGGCAGCGCCACGGCGGGCTCATGGCTTCTGTGGCGCTCTTCCGAAGTTGACGCAGATCAATCGGGCGAGGACGGCACGTTCTAGTCTGTCATCGGGAGGAAACAGTGATGAATGGGTCAATGCCCCGGCATCACGCGGCCCGTGTCGAGGCCGCCATCGCGTCAGGCCAGGCGGCACGTTCCGCGCTTGTGGCCTCGTGGCGCCGTTCGTCCAGATTGCATCATCTCGATCCCGGCGGCCGCACCTCGCCGTCGCGGCTGACCGAATCCGAATTGCATCAGGCGCGCGAGCGCATCGCGCCGCTGCTGGCGGCGGCGCAAGGCGCGATGGACCGGCTCTATCAGGCCGTCGGCGCGAGCGGGTGCTGCGTGCTGCTCGCCGACGGCGAGGGCGTGCCGGTCGATCGTCGCGGCACGGCGGCGGACGACGCGACGTTTCAATCCTGGGGTCTGTGGACCGGTGCGCTCTGGGGCGAAGAGCACGAGGGCACCAACGGCATCGGCACCTGCCTCGTCGAGCAGCGTCCGCTGACGATCGACCGCGACCAGCATTTCTTCACCCGCAATACGCTTTTGAGCTGCACCGCCGTTCCGATCTACGACCATGAGGCAGCGCTCGCGGGCGTGCTCGACGTCTCCTCCTGCCGCGCCGACCGCACCGACGCGTTTTCCAGCCTGATCGCGCTTGCGACGGGCGAGGCGGCCAAGCGTATCGAAGCCGATCTGTTCCGCAGGGCGTTCAGCCATGCCCGCATCGTTTTGACGCAAGCTGCGGACGGTCAATGCGGCGGCCTCATTGCGGTCGATGCGGACGATCTCGTGATCGGCGCGACCCGCTCCGCCCGGCTGGCGCTGGGAATTGCCCCGGGCCGGGCATTGCAGCCGGTGCCCGCAGCCGATCTGCTCGGCGGCGAACCCGCGCGCGATCATCTGGCCGGCGGGCAGCGCGCGGTGGTGCAGCGGGCGCTGCTCCGCGCCGGCGGCAATGTCTCGGCGGCCGCCAAGGCCCTCGGCGTCAGCCGCGCCACGCTGCACAGAAAGCTCAAGCGGTTCGAACTGAACCACTGAGCCGCGCTGCTACCCTCAGCTGTCATTGCATCGACAAGGTTCGCTCGAACTTCGGTCTCGTGCCCCGGACGCAGCGCAGCGCGTCGCCCTCGCGACGTGGTGCGCTGCTGAGCCGGGGCCCATGTCTCAGCATTCTCCCGTGCCGCCTGGGTCCCGGCTCTGCGCAGCAACGCCATCAGCGCGTTTACGCGCGTCTTCGACGCGCTATGGCGTTGCAGCGCGTCCGGGACACGGTGGTGATGCCTCGCTCCACGTCTGTCGCAGAACTGCGACAGGTCGGCGCCGCCATCGCTCCCGTCGGGGCTGACAGAAAACACCTCCCGCGACATCGTCTGCGCAAGTCGCGGGTCACGCGACGAATTGCGCAAACAGCAAACATCGGGAGTGATCAATGAACAAGGTGGAATTCCTCAGCGTCACCAAAGTTCCCTTTGCCGAACGCTATGACAACTTCATCGGCGGCAAGTTCGTGGCGCCGATCTCCGGCAAATATTTCGACAATGCCTCGCCGGTGAACGGCCAGATCGTCTGCAAGATCGCTCGCTCGGACGCGCAGGACGTCGAGGCGGCCCTCGACGCGGCGCATGCTGCCAAGGGTGCCTGGGGCCGTACCAGCGTCGCCGAGCGCGCCGCGGTCCTGAACCGGATCGCCGACCGCATGGAAGAAAATCTCGAGCGCCTCGCCATTGCCGAGACCTGGGACAACGGCAAGCCGATCCGCGAGACCCGCGCCGCCGACATCCCGCTCGCGATTGATCACTTCCGTTACTTCGCCGGCGTCGTGCGCGCCCAGGAAGGCTCGATCGGCGAGATCGATCACGACACCATCGCCTATCATTTCCACGAGCCGCTCGGCGTGGTTGGCCAGATCATCCCCTGGAACTTCCCGCTGCTGATGGCCTGCTGGAAGCTCGCCCCCGCGCTCGCCGCCGGCAATTGCGTCGTGCTCAAGCCCGCCGAGCAGACCCCGGCCTCGATCATGGTCTGGGCCGAGATCATCGGCGACCTGCTGCCGCCCGGCGTCCTCAACATCGTCAACGGCTTTGGTCTGGAAGCCGGCAAGCCGCTCGCATCCAGCCCGCGCATCGCCAAGATCGCGTTCACCGGCGAGACCTCGACGGGCCGGCTGATCATGCAATATGCCAGCCAGAATCTCATTCCCGTCACGCTGGAGCTCGGTGGCAAGTCGCCGAACATCTTCTTCAACGACGTCACCGCCGAGGACGACGATTACTTCGACAAGGCGATCGAAGGCTTCGTCATGTTCGCGCTGAACCAGGGCGAGGTCTGCACCTGTCCGAGCCGCGCGCTGGTCCACGCCGACATCTATGACCGCTTCATGGAGCGGGCGTTGAAGCGCGTCGCGGCGATCAAGCAGGGCGACCCGCGCGATGCCGCCACCATGATCGGTGCCCAGGCATCCAGCGAGCAGCTGGCGAAGATCCTGTCCTACATCGACATCGGCAAGCAGGAGGGCGCCAAGGTGCTCGCCGGCGGCGGACGTGCCGAGCTCGGCGGCGATCTCGCCGGCGGCTTCTACGTCAAGCCGACCGTGTTCGAGGGCCACAACAAGATGCGAATCTTCCAGGAGGAGATCTTTGGCCCCGTGGTCTCGGTCACGACCTTCAAGACCGACGACGAGGCGCTCGAGATCGCCAACGACACGCTCTACGGCCTCGGGGCCGGCGTCTGGAGCCGTGATGCCAACCGCTGCTACCGCTTCGGCCGGGCCATCCAGGCCGGCCGGGTCTGGACCAACTGCTACCACGCCTATCCCGCCCATGCGGCGTTCGGCGGCTACAAGCAGTCGGGCGTCGGTCGCGAGACCCACAAGATGATGCTCGATCATTATCAGCAGACCAAGAATCTCCTGGTCAGCTACAGCCCGAAGAAGCTCGGCTTCTTCTGACGGAGGTGCGGAGAGGGCGGCGCCATCTTGGCGCCGTCCGATCCGAAGGCCCGGATCGGCATGGTCCATAGTTCTTGATCCGGCCACGAATCTGCGTGAGCCGTGACGCGCGTAGATTTGTTGCCCGATCAGCGCCAAAGATTTTCCAATATTTCGGCCACGTTGCACTGCGGCATAATGAAAGTCGTGCCATGCCGCTGCGGTGCTTTCCAAGGGCGTTTGAGTTGGGTTAGAGAGGACGAAAGTTTTCTCTGACCCGGAATTCCCATGGCCGCACCCAAGAAAGCCGCCGCAAGCACTCCACAGGACAAGTCCGACGGCGGTTCGCCCCCGGAATTCACGAAGGAGCAGGAGCTCAAGGCGCTCCGCGACATGCTCCTGATCCGGCGGTTCGAAGAAAAGGCCGGCCAGCTCTACGGCATGGGCGCGATCGGCGGCTTCTGCCACCTCTATATCGGCCAGGAGGCCGTAGTGGTCGGCATGCAGATGGCCCTGAAGCAGGGCGATCAGGTCATCACCGGCTATCGCGATCACGGCCATATGCTTGCCACCGGAATGGATGCCAATGGCGTCATGGCCGAGCTCACGGGCCGCCGCGGCGGCTATTCCAAGGGCAAGGGCGGCTCCATGCACATGTTCAGCAAGGAGAAGCACTTTTACGGCGGCCACGGCATCGTCGGCGCCCAGGTCTCGCTCGGCACGGGTCTGGCTTTCGCCAACCACTATCGCGGCAACGACAATGTCAGCGTCACCTATTTCGGCGACGGTGCGGCCAACCAGGGCCAGGTCTATGAGAGCTTCAACATGGCGGAGCTCTGGAAGCTGCCGGTGATCTTCGTCATCGAGAACAACCGCTACGCCATGGGCACCTCGGTCTCGCGCGCCTCGGCGCAGCAGGATTTCTCCAAGCGCGGCGCGTCCTTCAACATTCCCGGCAAGCAGGTCGACGGCATGGACGTCCGCGCCGTCAAGGCCGCCGGCGACGAAGCCGCCGCCTGGTGCCGCGCCGGCAAGGGTCCCTTCATCCTGGAGATGCAGACCTACCGCTATCGCGGCCACTCGATGTCCGACCCTGCAAAATATCGCACGCGTGAGGAGGTCGAGAAGGTCCGCCACGACCAGGACCCGATCGAGCAGGTGCGCAACCGCCTCCTGGCCGCCAAGGTCAGCGAGGCCGATCTCAAGGCGATCGACGCCGAGGTGCGCGACATCGTCAACGCGTCCGCCGATTTCGCCCAACATGATCCCGAGCCGGATGCCGCCGAGCTCTGGACCGACGTTTACCGCTGAACGCGCGCAAGCTTTCTTTTGGAGTCGCTATGCCAATTCAAGTGCTGATGCCCGCGTTGTCGCCCACGATGGAGAAGGGCAACCTCGCCAAATGGCTGAAGAAAGAGGGCGAGACGATCAAGTCCGGCGATGTCATCGCCGAGATCGAGACCGATAAGGCGACCATGGAGGTCGAAGCGACCGACGAGGGGACGCTCGGCAAGATCCTGATCCCCGAGGGCACCGCCGACGTCGCGGTGAACACGCCGATCGCGACCATTCTCGCCGACGGCGAAAGCGCCGCCGATCTTGCCAAAGCGCCTGCACCGGCCGCGAAGGCTGCCGAGTCCGCGCCGCCCGCCGCGGCAAAGGCCGAGGCGCCTGCACCCAAGGCTGCGCCGGCGCCGCAAGTCGTTGCCGAGCCGGATCCCGAAGTGCCCGCCGGCACCGAGATGATCACGCAGACCATCCGCGAAGCCTTGCGCGATGCCATGGCCGAAGAGATGCGCCGCGACGCCGACGTCTTCGTGATGGGCGAAGAGGTCGCCGAATATCAGGGCGCCTACAAGGTGACGCAGGGCCTGCTCCAGGAGTTCGGCGCCAAGCGCGTCATCGACACCCCGATCACCGAGCACGGCTTTGCCGGTGTCGGCGTCGGTGCCGCGATGACGGGCCTCAAGCCGATCGTCGAGTTCATGACCTTCAACTTCGCGATGCAGGCGATCGACCAGATCATCAACTCCGCGGCCAAGACGCTCTATATGTCCGGCGGGCAGATGGGCTGCTCGATCGTGTTCCGAGGACCGAACGGCGCGGCTGCGCGCGTCGCCGCCCAGCACAGCCAGGATTATTCGGCCTGGTACTCGAACGTCCCTGGCCTGAAGGTCGTCGCGCCGTTCTCGGCCGCCGATTACAAGGGGCTTCTGAAGGCCGCGATTCGCGATCCCAATCCGGTGATCTTCCTCGAGAACGAGGTGCTCTACGGCCACACCGGCGAGGTGCCGAAGCTCGACGATTTCGTGATCCCGATCGGCAAGGCCCGCATCGTGCGCACCGGCAGCCATGTCTCGATCATCTCCTGGTCGAACGGCATGACCTATGCGCTGAAGGCCGCCGACGAGCTTGCCAAGGAGGGCATCGAGGCCGAGGTGATCGACCTGCGCACGCTGCGTCCCATGGACACCGAGACTATCATCAACTCGGTGAAGAAGACTGGCCGTGCCGTCACGGTGGAAGAGGGCTGGGCCCAGAGCGGCGTCGGCGCCGAGATCGCCGCGCGCATCATGGAGAACGCCTTCGACTATCTGGACGCGCCGGTTGTGCGCGTCTCCGGCAAGGACGTGCCGATGCCCTATGCTGCGAACCTGGAGAAGCTCGCGCTGCCGTCGGCGGCAGAAGTCGTCGAGGCCGCCAAAGCCGTCTGCTACAGGTAGATCATGGCGGGCCCGAAGGAGCAGCCACTTCCGCCCGACGTCATGACCCGCGACGACGCGGTCGAGATCCTGCGCGTGTTCGTGCTGGACGGCGGGCTGTCGATGGCGTTCCAGCGCGCCTTCGAGGAGCCCGACATGTGGGGCTTGCTGCTCGTCGATCTCGCCCGCCACGCCGCGCGCGCTTATGCGCGCGAGAGCGAATATACCGAAGAGGACGCGCTGAACCGGATCCTGGAGATGTTCCAGGCCGAGATCGAGCGTCCCACCGACACCGGCACCACGACGCCGCGCGGCAAGGGACATTGACCGTGGCGATCGAAGCTCATCATTTCGATTTCATGCTGGAGGCGATCCGCGAGGCGGAGGCTTCGATCGCGCAGGGCGGCCTGCCGATCGGCGCCGTGCTGACGCGCAACAACAAAATCATCGCCCGCGGCCACAACAACCGCGTGCAGGAGAACAATCCGATCCTGCACGGCGAGATGAGCTGCCTGCGCGAAGCCGGCGCGATCTCGTTCCACGACACCGTCATGTACACCACGCTGTCGCCATGTTCGATGTGCGCCGGCGCGCTGGGTCTGTTCAAGGTCTCATTGGTGGTGATCGGAGAGTCCGTCACCTTCGAGGGATCCAAGGACATCCTCGACAAGTTCGGCATCCCCTGGATCGACCTTGCCGACGAGCGCTCCATCAGCATGATGAAGAATTGGCGTTCCATCCCTGCCAATGAGCGCCTGTGGCAGGGCGACATCGGCAACTAAACCTGGTCTGTTCGTCTTCGCTTTTGGAGACGACGTTTTGCAAAGTTCTTCTTGAGGTCAGCATGCCCATCAACATCCTGATGCCCGCTCTCTCGCCGACGATGGAGAAGGGCAACCTCGCCAAGTGGCTGAAGAAGGAAGGCGACAAGGTCAAATCCGGCGACGTCATCGCCGAGATCGAGACCGACAAGGCGACCATGGAGGTCGAGGCCATCGACGAGGGCACGATCGCCAAGATCCTGGTGCCCGAGGGCACGCAGGACGTCCCGGTCAACGACGTGATCGCGGTGCTCGCCGGCGAAGGCGAGGACGTGAAGGCGGCGGGTGCCGCCAAGCCCAGTGCTTCAGCCACACCTCCGAAGGCTGCCGAGGCTCCTGCTGCGGCGCCGGCTCCCACGCCTGCCGCTCCCAAGGCTGCACCGTCGCCGGCTGCTGCACCTGCGCCGCAGGCCGCAACTCCTGCCGCGCAGAGCAACGGCCAAGGCGGTCGCGTGTTCTCCTCGCCGCTGGCGCGGCGTCTCGCCAAGGACGCCGGCATCGACGTGTCGATGGTAACAGGCACCGGCCCGCACGGCCGTGTGGTCGCGCGCGACGTCGAGCAGGCCAAGTCGGGCAAGGGCCTCAAGGCGCCTGCCGCGGCACCATCAGGTGCGCCCTCGATCGCACCGACCATGTCGGACAAGCAGATCCTCTCGCTGTTCGAGCCCGGCTCCTACGACATCGTCCCGCATGACGGCATGCGCCGTACCATTGCGCAGCGCCTGACCGCGTCGATCCAGAACGTCCCGCACTTCTACCTGACCATCG
This sequence comes from Bradyrhizobium sp. 25ACV, assembly GCF_054863005.1. NCBI lineage: Bacteria > Pseudomonadati > Pseudomonadota > Alphaproteobacteria > Hyphomicrobiales > Nitrobacteraceae > Bradyrhizobium > Bradyrhizobium sp. 25ACV. Next base: position 19,153 of record NZ_JAVAYO010000006.1, on the reverse strand, counting down.
ACTGCGACATCGGCAAGCTGCTCGCTGCCCGCGAGGAGATCAACGCTGCCGCGCCGAAGGACAAGGAGAAGAAGCCGCTCTACAAGATCTCGGTCAACGATTTCGTCATCAAGGCGATGGCGGTAGCGCTGCAGAAAATCCCGAACTGCAATGTCAGCTGGACCGAAAGCGGCATGGTCAAGCACCACCATTCCGACGTCGGCGTCGCCGTGGCGATGCCCGGCGGCCTGATCACGCCGATCATCCGCAAGGCCGAGACCAAGACGCTCTCGACCATCTCCAACGAGATGAAGGATTTCGCCGCGCGCGCCCGCTCGCGCAAGCTGAAGCCGGAGGAATACCAAGGCGGCACCACCGCAGTCTCCAACCTCGGCATGTACGGCATCAGCCACTTCACCGCCGTGATCAACCCGCCGCATGCGACCATCCTGGCGGTCGGCACCAGCGAGGAGCGGCCCGTCGTGCGCGGCGGCAAGATTGAGATCGCGCACATGATGAGCGTGACCTTGTCCTGCGATCACCGCGCCATCGACGGTGCGCTCGGGGCCGAGCTGATCGGCGCCTTCAAGCAGCTGATCGAAAACCCCGTCATGATGATGGTCTGACGCGGCGGCAGAGGGCGCAATTTTGCATGTCCGTACCCGCTGGCCATGGATATCGCTGCTGCTCGGAGCCGTCGTCGCGCTCAGCCCGATCGGGCTCGATTTTCTGCACTCTGCGTTCTTTGCCGGCGAGCAACTGGCACGGAACATCGCCCAGCCCATCGTGCTCATCGCTCTGGCCGTCATGGTCCTGGCGCTGATGCTCGAATGGCTGGTGAGGTCTTTTCTGGTCAAGCGCCGCGCCCGCGGCGCCTGTTGAGTTGAACGGGAGCCGCCATGGCCGACACATCCTTCGACATCATCATCATCGGCTCCGGTCCCGGCGGCTATGTCACCGCGATCCGGGCCGCTCAGCTCGGCTTCAAGGTCGCGATCGTCGAGAAGTCGTATCTCGGCGGCATCTGCCTGAACTGGGGCTGCATCCCGACCAAGGCGCTGCTGCGCTCCGCCGAGATCTATCACTACATGCAGCACGCCAAGGACTACGGCCTGTCGGCGGAGAAGGTCTCGTTCGACCCGAAGGCCGTGGTGCAGCGCTCGCGCGGCGTCTCCAAGCGGCTGAACGACGGCGTCGGCTTCCTGATGAAGAAGAACAAGGTGAGCGTGATCTGGGGCGCGGCCTCGATCGACGCACCCGGCAAGGTCACCGTGAAGAAGTCCGACGTCGATGGCCCGAAGGGCACGCTGGGCGAGGGGAGCTATCAGGCCAAGCACATCATCGTCGCGACCGGCGCGCGGCCGCGCGTGCTGCCGGGGCTCGAGCCCGACAAGAAGCTGGTCTGGACCTATTTCGAGGCCATGGTTCCGGAGCGGATGCCGAAGTCGCTGCTGGTGGTCGGCTCCGGCGCGATCGGCATCGAGTTCGCCTCGTTCTTCCACACCATGGGCTCGGACGTGACGGTGGTCGAGGTGCTGCCGCAGATCCTGCCCGTCGAAGACGCCGAGATCGCGGGCCTCGCGCGCAAGCGCCTGGAGAAGCAGGGCCTCAAGATCATGTCCTCGACCAAGGTGACCAAGCTGGAGAAGAAGGCCGACAGCGTCGTCGCCACCATCGACGACGGCAAGGGCAAGCCTGTCACCACCGAGTTCGAGCGCGTGATCTCGGCCGTCGGCGTCGTCGGCAATATCGAGAATCTCGGCTTGGAAAAAGCCGGCGTGAAGACCGAACGCGGCATCATCGTCGTCGACGGCTACGGCAAGACCAACGTCCCCGGCATCTACGCCATCGGCGACGTCGCGGGGCCCCCGATGCTCGCCCACAAGGCCGAGCATGAAGGCGTGATCTGCGTCGAGGCCATCAAGGGCCTGCATCCGCATCCCATGGACAAGAACCTGATCCCGGGCTGCACCTATTGCAACCCGCAGGTCGCCTCGGTCGGCCTCACCGAAGCCAAGGCGAAAGAGAGCGGCCGCGAGATCCGCGTCGGCCGCTTCCCCTTCGTCGGCAACGGCAAGGCGATCGCGCTCGGAGAAGACCAGGGCCTCGTCAAGGTGATCTTCGACAAGAAGACCGGCCAGCTGTTAGGGGCCCACATGGTCGGCGCCGAGGTCACCGAGCTGATCCAGGGCTACGTCGTCGCCATGAACCTGGAGACGACCGAAGAAGAGTTGATGCACACAGTGTTCCCGCATCCGACCCTGTCGGAGATGATGAAGGAAGCCGTGCTCGATGCGTATGGGCGGGTGTTGAATATTTGATGGATGAGGCGGCGGGGCTGTGGGACCCGTCATCCTGAGGTGCGAGGCCAGCGGTGCATAGCACGGCTGGCCGAGCCTCGAAGATGAACGGCCGAGCTGCAGCAGCCGTGCTCGTCGCCCTTCGTGGCCTCCGCTTCGCTCCGGCGCCTCAGGGTGACGGGTTTGATAGAGAAATACGAAAACAAGAAGAGGGAATGAACCCATGCACGACAACGACAACCTCACCATCGAACGCCCGACCTTCGTCACCCATCTCGAATGCGCGATGGAGGGCGATCACTACGCGGCCGACCAGGTCCACAATCTCTCCAAGGCCGGCAAGCCGCTGCTGGTGCGCTACGACCTTGCCGGGGTGAAGAAGGCGCTGACCAAGGACGCGCTCGCGCAACGCCCCGGCGACATGTGGCGCTACCGCGAGCTGCTGCCGGTGCGCAAATGTAAGGACATCGTCTCGCTTGGCGAGGTCACGACGCCGCTGATCCGGCTGCCGAAGCTCGGCAAGAAGCTCGGCGGCGGCGAGATCATCGTCAAGGACGAGGGCCGTTTGCCGACCGGCTCGTTCAAGGCGCGCGGCCTCGTGATGGCGGTGTCGATGGGCAAAGCGCTCGGCATCAAGCACATGGCGATGCCGACCAATGGCAATGCCGGCGCGGCGCTCGCGGCCTACGCCACCTCCTGCGGCATCAAGACCACCATTTTCTGCCCGGCCGACACGCCCGAGGTGAATGTCAGCGAGATCGAGCTGCAGGGCGCGACCGTCTACCGGGTCAACGGCTATATCGACGATTGCGGCAAGATCGTCGGCGAGGGCAAGGCCAAGGTCGGCTGGTTCGACACCTCGACCTTGAAGGAGCCGTACCGCATCGAAGGCAAGAAGACGATGGGCCTCGAGCTCGCCGAGCAGCTCGGCTGGGACGTGCCCGATGTGATCTTCTATCCGACCGGCGGCGGCACCGGTCTGATCGGCATGTGGAAGGCGTTCGACGAGCTGGAGAAGATCGGCTTCATCGGCTCGAAGCGCCCGCGCATGGTCGCGGTGCAGGCCTCCGGCTGCGCGCCGATGGTGCGGGCCTATGACGCCGGCACCGAGCATGCGACGCGCTGGGAGGACGCCCACACCATCGCCTCGGGTATCCGCGTGCCGCAGGCGATCGGCGACTTCCTGATCTTGCGCGCGGTGCGCGAGAGCAAGGGCTTTGCGATCGCGGTCGACGACGACAAGATCTCGTCGGCGCTGAACGAGGTTGCGCGCGAGGAGGGGCTGCTGCTGTGCCCCGAGGGCGCCGCCACCTACGCCGCCTACAAGGACAGCCTCGCCGACGGCCGCGTCTCGAAGGGTGACCGCGTCATGCTGTTCAACTGCGCGACCGGCCTGAAATATCCGCTGCCGCCGGTCACCCGCACGCTCGACCGTCACAAGCCGATCGACTACACGCAGTTCTAGCGCGTCATTTCGTCTCTTCACGAACGATCCCTCTTCCCGTACGCGGGAAGAGACAAAAACAAGAACGACATCGCTGGGGAGAAGACAATGACGAAGGCCGTCTGGGCTGCGCTGTTTGCTATTCTCGCTGTGACCGGCGCCGCGCGCGCCGATGACTATCCCTCCCGTCCCATCACCATCATCGTGCCCTTCTCGGCCGGCGGCCCGTCGGATGCGATGGCGCGTGTGCTTGCCGAGCGGATGCGCACTGCGCTCGGCCAGCCCCTCGTGGTCGAGAACGTCACCGGCGCGGGCGGGTCGATCGGCGTCGGCCGTGCCGTGCAATCGCCGCCGGACGGCTACACCATCTCCTTCGGCCATCTCGGCACCCACGTCGCCAATGGCGCCGTCTACAAGCTCAAATACGACCTCGTTGCCGACCTCGAGCCGGTGGTGCTGCTGCCGAGCAATCCGATGATCGTCGTCAGCAAGAACGCGGTGCCCGCGACCTCGCTGAAAGAGCTGATCGAATGGCTGAAGTCCCGGCCGTCGCCGCCGACAGCGGGCACCGCCGGCGCCGGCTCCGGCAGCCACATCGCCGGCGTCTATTTCGAGAGCGTCTCCGGCATCAAGCTGCAATACGTGCCGTATCGCGGCACCGCGCCCGCGCTGAACGATCTCATCGCCGGCCAGATCGACGTCATCATCGACCAGACCTCCAACTCCATCGCGCAAGTCCGCGCCGGCACCATCCGCGCCTACGCCATCACCGACAGCAAGCGCCTGTCCTCGGCGCCCGAGATTCCGACCGCGGAGGAGGCGGGCCTGAAGGGTTTCAACATGACGCTGTGGTCGGGCATGTGGGTGCCGAAGGGCACGCCGAAGGAGATCGTGGCAAAGCTCAACGCCGCAGCCGTGGAGGCGCTGAACGATCCCGCCGTGAAGAAGCAGCTCGAAAGCCAGGGGCTGGAGATGACGCCGAAGGACCAACTCACTCCCGAAGCGCTCGGCACCCGACAGAAGGCCGAGATCGCCAAATGGTGGCCGATGATCAAGGCGGCCAACATCAAGGTGGATTGAGCCGCAGGGCCGCGGGCGCGTCATGGGGACGGCGCGGCGCCCCCGCAACACGTCGCGGCGTCACCGGGCCTCGACAGTGCGGTCTCCAGGCACTGGAGCAGGGCCGGCGTGGAAAACGGCTTGGCGAGAAAGCAGATCGCGCCGGCCCTCAGTGCCCGCTCGCGTACGGCCTCGTCCGGAAAAGCCGTCATGAAGATGAAGGGCGTGACGTGCCCGAGGCCGCGCATATGCGTCAACAGTTCGACGCCGCTCATGACCGCCATCTGCACGTCCGTGATCACGCAGCATGTCGTCTCCAGCTCGGCGGATTGGAGAAATTCTTGAGCCGAGCCAAAGGTGTAGACCGTGTACCCGCGCGACGTCAGGAGGTTGTTCGTCGCAAGGCGAACGGAGGCATCATCATCAATGACGGAAACGATCGAAGACGCTGACAATATAATCGCTCCTGCACGGGGAGCCGCCGGCCACGATTCAGCCGCTCGAGGCAAGGTGGGCCACCGGAGCGAGATTGGAAAGCATACTTAGGTTTGCAGATGACCCCTGTTGCGCGGGATTCCGAGCGCGTCGGTCATTCTGACGAGGTCGGCCAACGACTTCGCCGCCATTTTTCGCATGATCTGGCCGCGATAGATCTTCACGGTGATTTCGGCCAATCCAAGCTCGGCGGCGACCTGCTTGTTCATCAGGCCGGACGCAACCAGGGCGAGGACGTCGCGTTCGCGCGCCGTCAGCCCCTCGTAACGGGATCGCACGCCTGAGATCGACTGCTCGGCATCGCGCCGCTTGCGATCGCGTTCGATCGCCGCCTGCACCGCATCCAGCATGTCCTGGTCGCGCACCGGCTTGGTCAGAAAATCGACGGCACCGCTTTTCATGGCTCTTACGGTCATTGGAATATCGCCGTGACCGGTGATGAAGATAATGGGCGTGTGAATATTGGCTTTGGCGAGGTCCGCCTGGAGGTCGAGGCCACTCAAGCCTGGCAGGCGGATGTCGAGCACGAGGCAACTGGGGACCGCAGGCGGTTTGGCTTCCATGATCTCCGCCGCCGAACTGAAGGCTTCGACCTTGAGGCCGACCGATTGAAAGAGATTGGTGAGCGCACGGCGCATCGACGGATCATCATCGACGATCAGGACGATCGGATCACTGGCGCTCGCCTGGGCCTGCTTGGCATGATCAGTCACGACGTGTCCTTGTTTGGCAAGGGCAGGGCGATCTGGAATGTTGCACCACTCCCTTCATTTTGAATGGCCGAAAGCCGGCCCGCATGAGCCTCGATGATCGATCGGCAGATCGAGAGTCCCATTCCCAGACCGCCCGATTTGGTCGTGAAGAAGGGAGTGAAGATGCGTTCCTTGACGTCTTTGCCAAGGCCGACACCGCTGTCCGTCACGGTGAGGAGCAGGTGGTCGTCGTCCGTCCGGCCCGAGCGGATCGCCAGCTCGCGTGGGCAGTCGACATTGGCATGCATGGCTTCGATGCCGTTCACCACCAGGTTGATCAGCACCTGCTGAAGCTGGATCCGGTCGCCGCAGATCCTGGGCAGGTCGGACGCCAACTCCATTCGCACCGACACCGCATGGATCGCCAGTTCGCGCCGTACCAGCGCCACTGCCTCCCTGACGACCTGGTTGATGTCGAGTGGAGCCATTTCGATCTCGGTCTTCTTCGCAAGCGCCCTGATCCGGCGGATCACCTCGCTTGCCCGATTGGCGTCCTCGACAATCCATTCTGCGGAACGGCGCGCGGCCTTCAGGTCGGCGGGGTCGCGGTCAAGCCAAGCGATGCAAGCGTCCGCATTGGAGATCACCGCGGCAAGGGGCTGGGTGATTTCGTGGGCGATCGAGGTGGTCAGTTCGCCGAGCGTCGTGACGCGGGTGACGTGGGCGAGCTCGCCTTGCGCCTTGCGCAGCGCCTCTTCCGCCTGCTCGACGCGGATCGCCGCCGTGACGTCGCTGCTGACGCCGCGATAGCCGAGAAAATTGCCTGTCGCATCATGGAACGGCTTGCCGCTGGTTCGCACGTAGATTGGAGATCCGTTGCCATCTTTGCTGCGGTAGATCAGATCGCGGAACGCAACGTGGGCATCGAGCGCCGCGCGATGCTGCTCCCATTTCTCCGGCTCGAACTCGGCATCGGGCGGAATGTCCCAGCGGGTCAGGCCGATCAAGCCCGTCGGCGCCGCGCTGGAGGTTTCGGCATGCTCCGATATCCTGGTAATGCGGTGGTCGGGCCCGGTCTCCCAGAACCAATCCGATGCGGTTTCGGCGTAGTCGCGGAATCGCTGTTCGGATGTCTTGAGCTCGTCGAACGCCTTATGCAGGGCATCTTTTGCCGCGAACTGCTCGGTGACGTCCACGTGCGTGCCGATGATTTCCATCACCTCGCCGTCGCGGCCGATCACGGGGTGTCCCTCGCTGTGGACGCGTCTGATCGAGCCGTCGGGGCGCGCAATCCGGAAGTCGATTTGGAAGGGCTGCTTTAGCCTGACGGCTTCACGTTCCACCTCGACAATCCGCCGAAAGTCCTCCGGCAGGATACGTTGCTGAAAAGCTCGGGCCGGGAGATCAGTCTGCTCCGGCTCAAACCCGAACAGTCGGTACAGTTCAGTCGACCGGTAGGCGAACTCCTGACGATGAACGTCCCAGGCCCAGCTGCTCGTATGGCTGAGGCGTTGGGCTTCGGCCAAATAGGCTTCGCTGCGACGCAGCCTCTGTTCCGCTTCCTTCGCAATGGTGACATCGGTCACCGCTCCGACGAACTCGATACGCCCGGATGGGTGCCGCACGGCGCGCGCCACGGAATGGAGATATTTGATCGATCCGTCGGGCATCAGCAGGCGGTATTCGTGGTCGAAATCCTCGGCCAGCTGGTAGGCCCGATCCAGGGTGCCGCGGACTGTGTCGCGATCTTCCGGATGGATGCGCTGAAAGGCGAAGCTCAGGGTCGGCTTCGTCGCGGGGTCGCATTGGAAAATGCGGAAGGTCTCCCTCGACCAGACCGCCTCGCCGGAGGCGAGGTTCAAGCCGAAGCTGCCGGTGTGGCTCAATTCCTGGGCCTGGGCGAGATAGGCCTCGCTCTGTCGCAGCGCATCCTCGGTCTCCTTGCGCTGGGTGATGTTCTCGCAGGCGACCAGCAGGATCGGCGTGCCGTCGCCGCGCAGCATCGCCTTGGCGTTTTCGCGGACCCAGAGCACCGACCCGTCCTTCCGGAACTTGCGAATCTCCCAGGTATGCGACTGGTCCACGGTCGTGAGGCACAAAGCGACGCATTGACGAACGAAGTCGTGGTCTTCCTCGAAGAAGACGTTCAGCACGGATTGGCCGATCAGCTCGGCCGTCGTGTAGCCCAGTTGTGCGGCGCCAAACGTATTCACGTTGAGCACGGTTCCGGACGGATCGACCATGAAGTACATGACCGGATTGTGCTCGAATACCTCACGCCATTGCTTCATGGCGTCACGCAGATCGGTGTTCTGCCGCGAGACGTCAGCGACCGCGGACCGGTCCTTCTCGCCGTTGCCGAATGATCGAAGCGCCGCAAGGCCGCCGAGCAGGAATTGTGCGGCCGAAGTCCCGATTTTTGTGATCTGGCCAGGCATCATCGCAAGCGTCCCGGCGCGCTAGCGTCAAGGCGAGTAGAGCACTTTGCCAGAACAGGGGCAATTGCCCCCGACCAAAGTCGGATTCCCGGTAAAACTCCCGGTTGCCGTGCAGCTTGCGCGCGTTGCGCTGTCTCGTTGCGCAGGCGGGCAGAGGTCCGCAAAACTACGGCACAAACCTACGTATAGCTCGCACAATCCTAGTTCTAGCGCGCATTTACCTCCGTACAATTGAGCGATGCGTTGCAGCGGCGTAGTTTTGCGGTCAATCGAGAGGAGACGATTGCGGAGCACAAATCGCTGAAAGGCTCGGGGATGTTGCCCCCAAAAAGCCAGGCTCTGCGTCCGCCCCCTGACTTGCCGGATGAATTGGCGGTCACGATTGAGAAGCCGCATTTTCCGTGACGACCGTGGCGACCCGTGCTTGCGCACCAAGGAAGCCGGGACCCCTAAGAGGTCAAGAGGAGAGGATGATGTGCGATAGCCCCGACTACTCCGAGCGCCGTCCCGAGACCAAAGGCTGTGCTGTCTGCGCGGCGAAGTTTGGCCTGATCCGATACTATTCCTGGCGGACGCCGCTCTGTTCGAGGAAATGTCTCGACCGGTTCAGGGCGCGCCGCGAGCGCGACCGCCGCTGGTTGTTCCGATATCAGGCGGCCTGAGGACCAGCCGCCGCGTCTGCCACCTCAGGCAATTTCTTCGTCGGGAGGCTGCGTTGAACCGTACCTGCAAGCTGCTGTTGGCGATCGCGCTGCCGCTTCCGCTGGTGACGGGCGTGGAGGCCGACGAAGCCGGACGGGATGGTTCACATCGTCACCATCCGCCCCAGGATCAACTGCTGCACGAGAAGTTCTATTCGAGCTGGCACATGCCGGACAATCCGGTTCTGAGCTGCTGCAACAATGCCGATTGCTACCCGACCGAGATTCGCTACGTCGACGGCAGGATCTACGCGCGGCGCCGGGAAGACGGCAAATACATCCTGATCCCGTCCCAGAAGGTCGAGCGCAACAGAGACAATCCCGACGGCCGCAACCATATCTGCGCGCCACCGCCGTCCGCCTCTCTGGTCGACTTGGTCTACTGTTTCGCGTTGGGAGGTGCCACGTGAGATTCGTATTGGTGAACGGCAGAACTCCGTTCCGCAAGACGTCGTGCCTTTGGTGCTGCGAGGAGATCGACGGTGGCTATCTGCGCGACGCCAGGACGCTGCTGCGCTACTGCGGCTACGATTGCTACGCGCTTCATCACGAGGCCGCGCCGTTGATCGAGGGACGTACGCGCGCGGCATCTTGAGCCGTCAGGCTGGCAGAACGCATTCGGCGGATCTGCCTTCGGTAGGAGAGGACACGGCATTGAGATTCATGCTCGTCAATCAGGAACATCCCTGCCACGGCGGCGTCTGCAGTGCATGCGCCCGGCCGCTGGGTGCGAGTTACGTCCGGCATGTGTCCAAGCAAGAGCGGTATTGCGACTACGGTTGCTACCGTCAGCAGACGGCCATGGACATGCTGTGGCCCCGCATCCCGTTCGAGGGGATCGCGATGCTGACGGCGATCTCGAGCTGGGGCTGGATGATTCAGATGGGCGCGCTGTCGCGCGCATTGGCCGAGGCATATCTGCGCGAGTACGACCTTCTGACCATGGAAGGAGGTGACGGCTAGCTGAACGATGCAGGCCGCGCAGAGAGCGGTCGGCCGCAGTCCCGCGTCCAGCCCGCGCCGCGTCCAGCCCCGGCGGCGAGGCTAGGGTGAGGGGGCTGCGGCCGATCCCGTTGGTGCCGCGCTCACTTCCTGCGTCGTGACGCGCTGGTCGGACTTGCCGGCGACCATGCTGCTGCCCTCGAACCTGGCGCGGTACACCAGCACGTTCTCCATCACGCGCTGGACGTAGTTGCGCGTCTCCGACAGCGGGATCCGCTCGACCCAGTCGACCGGATCGACCTTGGGATCCCTGGGATCCCCGCGGGCCTGCACCCATTCGCGCACGCGGCCGCGGCCGGCATTGTAGCCGGCGAAGGTCATGATCTGGTTGCCGCGATATTCCGACAGCAGCGCGCTGAGCTCGGCCGCGCCCATTTGCGTGTTGTAGACGGGATCGGAGACCATCTTGTCCCAGTCGTAGGTCAGGCCGAAGCGCTTGGCGGTGTCGCGGCCGGCTTCAGGCGTCACCTGCATCAGCCCGACCGCATTGGCCGGCGACTTGTCGCGCTGGTCGAACGAGCTTTCGGTGCGCGCCACCGAATAGATCACGCTGGTCTCGATCGCGGGCGCGACCTGCTGGTGCTCGGGGATGCCGATGGTCGGAAAAGCGTAATGGTCGAGCGCGAGCCCGCGCGCCAGCGCCGACTTGCCGACCTCCAGCATCACGCGCGCATCGCGGCGCTGTCCGGCGAGTTCGCCGAGGCCCTCGAGGGCCGCGACGTCGGTGCTCTCCTTGGCGAAATCCTCGGCGTAATAGAACACCGTGTCGCGCTCGCCGATGCCGTAGAGCATGTCGGCGGCGCGCACGCGCTCGTCTGCGGGCGGGGTGTCGAGCGCGGCCAGCACGGGCGAGGGCGGTCGCAGCTCGATGCGATCGAGGCCGAGCTTTGCGCGCGCAAGCTGGCCGTAATAGGCGGTCGGATAGCGCGCGGCCGCCCGGTAGCTCATGCGCGCATCGGCTGTCGCCCCCATCGCCTCGGCGGCACGGCCGCGCCAGTAATGGGCACGCGACAGCGCGATCGGATTGGCCGAGCCTGCGTCGATGGCGGCGAAGTGCACCATGGCTGCCTGGGGATCGCTCAGGAAGCGCAGTGCGATCCAGCCGCACATGAAATGATAGTCGACGCGGTAGACTTCCTTCTCGGGCACCGCGGCCGTGCGCACCACATCATACGCCGTTTTGAACTTGCCCTGGTCGAGCAGCTTGCGCGCGAGCAGGCGACGCTCGCGCCACCAGGCGTCGGTGTCCTGGGCCGCCATGGTGTCGGGCGCGGCGGCAAGGATCACCTCGGCGGCATCGTCGATGCGGTCCTTCTGGAGGTGCCATTGGGCGCGGCACAGCACATAGCCGAGATCGCGGCGCGCTTCGGTCGGTACGTCCTCGAGATAATCGTTGGCCTTGCTGGCCTTGCCGGTGACGGCGGCGCAGGCCTTGACGATCGCCAGCGCATCCTCGCCGAGCCGTTTTGCCGCGCGCCGCGCACCGGCATAGTCCTTGGCGCCGAGCCGCTTGTCCATGCGGGCGCGATGATCCTCGGAGTTGAGCAGATCGCGGAACGCCTCGTAGGAATCCTCCTCGCTGCGCTCGGACAATTCGTCGGTGCGCCAGGCCTCGCGCACGAGGCGGGCAGCCCTGTCGGCGTCGCCTTCAGTGAGCAGCACGCGGGCGAGGGCGAACTTGCCCTTGGCGCTGGTCGGGCGGTCCATGGTGAATTTGTGCACGGTGGCCGCGTCGGCCTTCTCCTGCCACAGCCGCGCCTCGGCGCGGCGGCGGAGCAGGGCACTGCTCGGCCAACCCGGATTGGCGGCAAGGAAGGCGGCATAACGCTTGAAATTGGCGGTGCTCTCGGAATGGCGCAGCATGAACCAGTCGGCGAGCTTCTGTCCGGCGGGATCAGCGATGCGGTCGCGCGCCGCGCTCGCATCGTCCGTCTTGCCCTTGCGCGCGAGGTCGATCGCGTCCTTCAGCGCGGCGAGGTCGCCGGTCAGCGGCGGCGGCGCCGGCTTGTCCGAGGGCTCGTCGTCGGTCTTCTTCGCCTTGCGCTTGGCCTCGGCATGCTTGCCGTGACGGGACTTGGCCGCGGCATGACGCTGCTTGCCGGCTTTCGCCTCATGCGACTTTTTCGGCGCGGACGATTTGTGGCTGCTCTTCGCCGCCAGCTCGGTCGGAAGGAGGGCCATCGCGGCCACGGCAACGAGACACGCGAGCGAGCGTAGGCACTGGTTCATCCCATGGTCCCCCTGCGAAACCACTACAAACCAAGGTCCGCGACGACATGCGGCTTGAGAATCAACGACATCGAGAACGATGCCACGGCATCGTTTCGCATTCCCCACGCTGTCGCAACAATGCGGCAAAATACGGATGTGACGAGGGAACTTCGGCTTGGGAGCAAGGGTCAGTTCGTTTAACCTTTGTTAACGATCCGGGCCCGCCCGACGGCTTGGCTTGGTCCTGGGCGTCACAAGCCCAGATTGCGCGTGTTCCCGCAGCCAGATCCGGTGTATGGAGTTCCCTTGCTCCGTCCCTTTGGCCTTTGTCCGTGCAGCTATGCCGATTTTCAACCAGTCGATCAGGCGCAAGATCGTCGGCATCGCCCTCGGATTGATCGTCCTGATGCTGGTCACCTCGATCCTGTCGATGGTGATGTCGAGCCAGGTCGGAATCCTGCTCGACGAGCTGACCAACCGCTACATCCCGGCTTATGGACATCTGGCGCGTGCCAACATTCGCTCGCTGGAGCGGTCGGTGGCGCTGCGGCGAATGGTGATGATGAAAATGCAGGCGCCGTCGGAGGAGGAAGCCTATGCGGCGCGCTTGCGAGAGTTTGAGGAGGCCGATCGCAAGATCGACGACGAGGCGGAGGCCGCACGCACGCTCATCAACGCGATCATCGACGATTCCAGAACGCAGTCCGACAATGCCGGGCTGGCGCGGATCGAGACGCGCATCGAAACCGCGCTCACCGAACTTCGGCAGGCAATGAATGAGGATCATGCCAAGCTGCTCAAGCAGGTCGATGGCAAGCAGATGACCGAGGTGCGCGGCACGCTGGAGCATCTCGATACACTGCGCGATCAGTTCAATCAGAGGATCGACACGATCCGCGCGGACATGTTGAAGCAGGTCTTTGCCTCGACAAAGACAGTGATAGGCCGTCAGCATCAGGCGATCGTCATCTCCGCCATTGTGACCTTGCTCGCGGCGATCGTCGGCTTTGCCTTTGCGCTGCTGGTGTCCAGCGGCATCACGCGCCCGGTGCGGCTGCTGCTCGCCGGCACCCGCGAGGTCGAGGCCGGCCGCTTCGACAAGACCATCACGGTCTCCACGCAGGACGAGATCGGCGAGCTCGCCGCGGCCTTCAACCGCATGACCGAGCAGCTCAGGCACAACGAGCGCATCCGCGAGACCTTTGGCCGCTACATCGATCCCAAGGTGGTGCAGGGGCTGATCGACCGGCCCGAGGTCGCGATCGACGGCGAGCGCCGGGTCATGACCATCATGTTCTGCGACATGAGCGGCTTCACCTCGATGAGCGAGGGCATGACCCCGCGTGGCCTCGTCAGGGTGATGAACCACTATTTCACGGTGATGTCCGGACCGATCAGGGGTAATCGCGGCATCATCGACAAATATATCGGCGACGCCATCATGTCCTATTGGGGCCCGCCCTTCATCGAGGAGGACGAGCAGGCGCTCCTGGCCGGCATCGCCGCAACCGAGATGGTCGACCAGGTGCCCGCGCTCCAGAAGCAGCTGCCCGACCTGCTCGGCATCCGCGCCATGCCGGCGCCGTGTGACCTGCGGATCGGCATCGCCACCGGCGAGGTCCTGACCGGCAGCATCGGCTCCGAGCTGATGATGAGCTTCACCGTGATGGGCGATGCCGTGAACCTGGCCTCGCGGCTGGAGGCCGTCAACAAGGTCTACGGCACCCGCATCCTGATCTCGCAGGCAACTGCTGACGCGATCGGAGCGCGGCTCGAATTGCGCGAGATCGATCGTCTCGCGGTCGCAGGCCAGAGCGGGCCGCAGCCGATCTTCGAGGTGATGGCGCGGGCAGGTGCGCTCACCGGCGCGCAGGACAGCCTGCGCACGCACTATGCGGAAGCGCTTGCCGCCTATCGGGCCCGCCGCTTCGACGAGGCGCGCGCCGCCTTCAACGCCGCGCTCGAAGCCGTCCCCGGCGACGGCCCCTCGCGCACGATGCTCGGCCGCATCGCGCAATTCGAGGCCAAGCCGCCGGAAGAGGGGTGGGACGGCGCCTGGCGGCTGGAGCAGAAATAGCCTTTTTTGTTGGACCAGCCCGCCCTGTCCGGAAAAAACGTTTCTACTCGATAACGATGTTCGCCGTGACCTATTTCCCGGGCTTAGGTTGGATGTCCTTGAGGCGTTTGACGGGGACACGCCGATGACAGAACTTCAGGACAGGCTGGAACGGTTCGAGACGCTCACCGCCGAATGCGAGCTGATCGCCAAGCTCGCCACCGACAGCACCAAGCGCGAGTTCTATCTGAAACTCTCGGAACAGTACCGTCAGCTGGCGGTGGACATGCGGCAGGCGATCGCGACCAAGGCTGCTGCCTGATCCCGGCTGCAATCCGTTCTTAAGGTTTGGCGCGCATCCTTGACCTCACGAGCGATCGCTCGTGGTGGAAAGGCCGGGGTTCGCTGCAATGCAGCGCACCTCGCGAGTGTCATTTGCCATGTTTGACAGGGCAATCACATGCGCCTCGTTGCCGTGATCATATTCGCGCTCATGACGGCGGCCTGCGACCAGGAGCAGGACATCACCGGCTCGACGCCGACCTGCCCGATGCGGAACTACAGCTACAATCCCCGCGACATGAACCAGTGCGTCAGTGCCTGCAAATCGTGCGATCGCGGCACCACGGTCACCTGCACCACCTCCTGCACCCTCAAGGGCGCGCGCTGAGGCCACCACTTTCTCGTTGCGCGCCCAGCGGCGGTGCTGGGACACCGGAACGATTCACTTGGGTTAATCATTGAAGCAAGTGGGCAGGACGCGGAGTCCGATGGAAATGGGTATGCTCGATCCCGGCCGATTTCTGGTGTCGTGCTCGCATTGCGATGCCTGGCCGATGGCGGCCAATGTGAAGCGGTCGAGCTGGACGGCGTCTCCGCACGAGGTGCGCTTTGTCTGCACGCGCTGTCGCCGCGAGGAGACCGCCATCGTCTCGGCCTCCGGCGAATTGACCCCGATCAAGCGCGTCGATGTTCCGCCAAGCGACGTCGCTGTCGCCTGGGCCCAGGCACAGCGTGTGCGAGGGCGGACCTGAGCGCCGAGCATGCACCGGTCGATTGACTCCCGGGGCCAACGGCTCCTAAATGATCGGCGACGGTTCTCCTCGCGGAGATCAAAAGGGAATGTGGTGCGGGATTGTCCCAATGCAGGGATTTGTCTCAACGCCACGGCTGCCCCCGCAACTGTAAGCGGTGAATCTTTCGTCTCATGCCACTGGGAATCTCGGTCCTGGGAAGGCGACGCAAGGTCACGACCCGCGAGCCAGGAGACCTGCCGTCAGCCGTGGTCACACGCGAAGATGTCGGTCGGGGAGTACAGACATTAGCTTCACCGGAGCAATCCATCGCTCTGCCGTGAAACCTCGTTCGCTGTGACGTGCCACTGACGTCATACCGAGGTTACAATTGTGTCCCGTCTTGTCCCTGCCGCCAGGCGCCTCAGCGCCGGCCTGCTCGCATCCGTTTCCCTCCATTCGCTCGATCTGTCCTCCGCCTTCGCCCAGCAGGCGCTTGCCGAGCAATTGCCGCCGATCGAAGTGACCGGGCCCGACGATCACAACCGCACACGCGCCGGGGCGATCGGTGACGGCGAGGCGACGCGGCAGCGGGTGAGGACGAATGTCGCGCCGGCAGGCAATGGCGCCGGCTCATCCGGCTCCGGCGGTGAGGCTGCCGCCGGCAGCGGCGGAATCGTCGGGGCTGCCACGACCGTCATCACGGCCGCGGATATCGCGCATTCGCCGTCGCAGACGCTTGCCGAGATCATCGCGACGCAGACGCCTGGGGCTCAGATCACGACGCTCTATGGCGGCCAGATCGGCGCCAAGACCAGCGTGGACCTGCGTGGCTTCGGCGCCTTTGCCACCGCCAACACGCTGGTGCTGGTCAACGGACGGCGGTTGAACGACGTCGACATGGCGCAGGTGGACCTCTCCAACATCCCGCTCAATTCGATCGAACGCATCGAGATCACGCGGGGCAATTCCGGCGCGGTGCTCTACGGCGACAACGCGGTCGGCGGTGTGATCAACATCGTTACCAAAAATGGCGTTGGCGGACCGCCCGTGACCGCGCGCATCGAGGCTGGCTTCGGCTCGTTCAACACCAGGCTCGGCAACGTGTCGACCTCGCTCAATTCCGGTCCGTGGTCGACCTCGTTCTACGGCAATACGGTCAGGACCCATGGCTATCGCGACAACAACCGCTATTCGCAGCAGAATGGCGTCGGCAATCTCAATTACACCACGCCAGACCTGACTGCTTTTCTCACGGTTACCGGTGACAATCAGGAGCTGCGGCTGCCGGGCGGCCGCACCGTCGATCCCTCCATCGGCCTCGACGAGCTCAGGGCCAACCGGCGAGGGACCGGCACGCCGTTCAACTACGCCAACCAGCAGGGTTTTGGCGCGACCGCGGGCTTCACCAAGATCCTGGTCAACGGCGTCGATCTCATCGTCGACGGCGGCGTGCGCGACAAGAAGCAGCAGAGTGCGTTCTTCTCCAGCCCGGCGCCGATTCCGGCGTTCTTCACGTCGACCTATGTCGGTTCCCATCTGACGACATGGTCGATCACGCCGCGGCTCAGCGTGAAGAGCCTGCTGCTCGGCATGCCGTCGCAGCTCCTGGCCGGCATAGACTATTACGATGCGAGCTTTGAGCAGAACCGCGGCGCCGGGCAGGGGCTTTCCCCCTGGCACAATTACGATCTCAGGCAGCAGACGGTTGCGGGCTATTTCCAGCACACACTGGGAATCGCGCCCACGACGGACATCTCCTACGGCGCGCGTGTGCAGAACGTCAGTCTTGCGGCACGCGACAATTTCGACCCGGCAGCTCCGTTCAACGGCGACATCGGCGCGCTGCCGCTGACGAGCAACGAGACCCAATATGCGCTGCATCTCGGCGCCGAGCATCGCCTCAACGACCAAGTCTCGCTGTTCGGCCGCGTTGCGCGTGCGTTCCGCACGCCTGATGTTGACGAGCGCCTGTCCTCAGGGCCTTCCTTCGATCCCTTTACCTTCGCTGCGATCCCGCAAACGTTCCAGCTCAAGACCCAGACCTCTTGGGACATCGAGGGCGGTGTTCGCATCAAGGGCGGCGGGTTGCAGCTGCAGAGCAGTGTCTATCTGATGGATCTCACCAACGAGGTCCATTTCAATCCGGTCCTGTTCTACAACACAAATCTTGATCCGACCCGCCGCTACGGCTCTGAGACCAGTCTATCCTATCGCGTCAACGACGCCCTGCTGCTGCGCTCCGGCGTGGCCTATACAAGCGCGGTCTTCCGCGAAGGCATCTGGGCCGGCAACGACGTGCCGCTGGTCTCGCGCTACACGGCGAGTGCGGGCGTCACTTGGAACATCTGGCAGAATTACGTGGTGCTCGATGCCACCGCGCGCTTCTGGAGCGAGCGGCGCATGGACAACGACCAGGCGGGCACCCAGAAGCCGATCCCCGCCAACGGCACGATCGATCTCAAGCTCAGCGGCCAGGTTGAGCGCTACTTCTGGTCCCTCAGCGTCAACAATATGCTGAACGCGCTCTACTACGACTACGCCATCGCGAGCACCTTCACGGACGGCCGCTTCAGCGCCTATCCGCTGCCCGGCCGCACCTATCTGCTCAAGGCCGGTGCAACGTTCTGATTTTCGCCGGGGCTGTCACACGCCCTCAAACGGACTAGAATTCGAAAAGGAGATTCAACCATGGCTCTCAGCATCCTGCCGTCCAGTGGCGATCGCTTCCGACTTCACCCGGTCGCGCCGCGCCTTGCGCCGATGTTCTGCTTTGCGCTGCTGACGGCGTCATGCGCGCTCGCAAGTTTTGCGTTCGCCTGCGCCACGCCGTTCGCAGCCTTCGCCGTCATTGCCGCGGCGATGCTGCCGCAGCGTCCGGCGCTGCTCGTCGTCACCGGCGCCTGGCTCGTCAACCAGACCATCGGCTTCGGCGCGCTGCACTATCCCGTTGATGCCAGCACGATTGCCTGGGGCTTCGTGATCGGCGCGGCCGCGCTTCCGGCGACCGCGGCCTCGTCGGCGGTGCTCAGCCTGCTGCCGCAGCGCCGCACGCCGCTGACGCTGGCGATCACGCTCGTCGCTGCCTACGGGATTTACGAGCTCGTGCTGCTCGCCGCGACGCCGTTCCTCGGCGGCGAGGGCGCCTTCACCGCCGCGATCGTGACGCGCATTGGACTGACCAGCGCGGTCTGGCTCGCCGGCCTCGTCGCGATCTGTGAGATCGTCCGTCTGATCGATCCGGCCGGACGCAAGCGAGCAATGTCGGCTTGAGCCGCTCTCGTAGCCCGGATGGAGCGAACGCGTAATCCGGGGCCGCCCCTCATTTTGCACTGTCCCGGATTACGCGGAGCCTGTCATCGGGCGGCGCTCCGCGCCGACCCGTTGGCTCCATCCGGGCTACGGGACCGTGCCTGTGTCGCCCTCTGTCAATCCGCGTCGCCAAAAATATTCCGCTTTACCGAAATTCGGTTTAGGCGTATGTGTCGACCATCCCGGCTCACCAAGAGGGGCGATCATGTGTCGTCACGCATCGCGAGCCGGGGTTGCGGTGGACGCGGCAGCGTCGGCACGAGAGGCGCGGGCAGGGCGGGTAGTCCCTGTGAGCCCGAGGCTTCGTGCGGACGAGCGGCGCTGCCAGGCTTCGTCTCGTCTGTAAGTTTCCGGCTTCGTCGACGGAGTCAGGGAAAACTGCGGCGAAATGGCGGGCCGTGCGTACGGCAAAACCGTGTGGTCCTGGCCGTCGTTGCTACGGTCAAGTCCT
>NZ_JAVAYO010000064.1:0-279 GCF_054863005.1 Bradyrhizobium sp. 25ACV | reverse complement strand
TATAAAACTATGTCAATCCTTAGGGCTACACTTTATTGAACTTAATATGAATATGCCAGAATATCAGCCAGATCGATTGGATATTGATAAATTGGTACATATGAAAGAAGAAAGCGGGATCTATTATACAATTCATCTGCCGGAGGAATTCAATATCGCTAATTTTAATGATAGTGTAAGAACCGCTTATGAAACGATATTTGTCGATACAGTAGAGTTAGCAAAAAAATTGAAAGCTCCAATCTTAAATATGCATATGAACCTTGGGGTGTTTTTTAA
>NZ_JAVAYO010000063.1:0-279 GCF_054863005.1 Bradyrhizobium sp. 25ACV | reverse complement strand
GCGATCATCCAGAACAGCCTGCAGCAGAGCGTGCGCGAGCAGGAGAAGTCGGTGGCCGCCCCGGTAGTGGCGCTGGGGTCGAAGTTCGACCAGATGAGCAACGACTTCCGCACCCTGCAGCAGGCGATCAGCGACATCACCAACCTGATGGGCAAACTGCAGGCGCAGGTGACGGACCTCTCCAACGCGGTCAAGACCATGCAGGCGCCCGCCGCCCCGCCGCCCCCCTCCGGCGCCGTCCCCGGACAGGCCGGCGGCGCGCCGCCGATGTCCGCCACC
>NZ_JAVAYO010000062.1:0-279 GCF_054863005.1 Bradyrhizobium sp. 25ACV | reverse complement strand
CCGATACGCAGACGATTGCCAAATCTACGTAGGTAGTGAAGCAGCAGCGCAACGGGTGAAAACCTCGGTTACGGAGTTCTTGGAGCAGACGCTTAAATTACGGGTAAACCGTGAGAAAAGTGCGGCGACCAGAGTGAGTGAGCGTAGCTACTTGGGACACCGCTTCAACGATGATGGTGTGATAGGTATCAGTGATGACGCCATGCATCAAATGAAGAAACGAGTGCGACAAGTCACCAAACGAAATAGAGGACGAACGTTCCCGGCAATCATCAAGGA
>NZ_JAVAYO010000061.1:0-282 GCF_054863005.1 Bradyrhizobium sp. 25ACV | reverse complement strand
ACCTTCTTCAGCGTGAAGCTGCTGGTCGAGGTGACGGGGACAATGCTCTCCTCATAGTCGCCGGTGCGAAGCTGCGGGAGCGGCTGCAGCGTTGCGCGCTCGGCATCGATACGAGCCGCGTTGCGTCGGTTCTTGCGCGCGACGATCTCGTCGATGAAGGCGCGATAGGCGGTCAAATCGTCGAAGTCGCCGGATCCGCGCATCAACAGTGCGTCGTTCACGGCATATTTGAGATGGCCGTGGGGGCTTTCGATAGCGCCGTTCTCATGGGCGACACCGCGA
>NZ_JAVAYO010000060.1:0-300 GCF_054863005.1 Bradyrhizobium sp. 25ACV | reverse complement strand
GGTGATCATGATCATCGACCCCAACGGCATTGCCAAGGCGCTCGGCGCCGCCGGCTCCTCGGCCCATGACATGGGGGGCGAGAACGGCGCGCATCACATCGGCTCGGGCGAGCAGACCACCTCGCTGCTGGTGTTCCGCGCCGGCTCGTCGCAGCCCAAGGCGGTCCCGCTTGGCCTCGTCACCCGCCTGGAAGAGCTCCCGGCCGACAAGATCGAGTTCTCGAACGGCCGCTACATGGTGCAATACCGCGAGCAGCTGATGCCACTCGTTGCCATGGAAGGCGTCACCATCGCGAGCCA
>NZ_JAVAYO010000059.1:0-300 GCF_054863005.1 Bradyrhizobium sp. 25ACV | reverse complement strand
TGGCTCGCGATGGTGACGCCTTCCATGGCAACGAGTGGCATCAGCTGCTCGCGGTATTGCACCATGTAGCGGCCGTTGCTGAACTCGATCTTGTCGGCGGGCAGCTCTTCCAGGCGCGTGACGAGGCCAAGCGGGACCGCCTTGGGCTGCGACGAGCCGGCGCGGAACACCAGCAGCGAGGTGGTCTGCTCGCCCGAGCCGATGTGATGCGCGCCGTTCTCGTCCCCCATGTCATGGGCCGAGGAGCCGGCGGCGCCGAGCGCCTTGGCAATGCCGTTGGGGTCGATGATCATGATCACC
>NZ_JAVAYO010000058.1:0-302 GCF_054863005.1 Bradyrhizobium sp. 25ACV | reverse complement strand
GGCGGCGAGCAGCAGATGCTCGCGGTCGCCCGCGCCCTGATGCTGCGGCCGCGGCTGATGCTGCTGGACGAGCCCTCTTTCGGCCTCGCGCCGCTGGTGGTGCGCGACCTGTTCGGCATCCTTGGCAAGATCAACCGCGAGGACAAGGTGTCGATCCTTGTGGTCGAGCAGAACGCCCAGCTCGCGCTGGAGCTCGCCGACCAGGCCTATGTGATCGAGACCGGCCGCATCGTGATGTCGGGCAACGCCAAGGACATCGCGAACAACGAAGAAATCCGCAAATCCTATCTGGGTTACTGAGG